>NZ_CP115842.1:1425000-1766250 GCF_013318015.2 Agrobacterium tumefaciens
ATGGGTCAACGACTTAGTGTAACTAGCAAGCTTAAGCCGGTAGGTGTAGGCGCAGCGAAAGCGAGTCTGAATAGGGCGATTGAGTTAGTTGCATTAGACCCGAAACCGAGTGATCTAGCCATGAGCAGGCTGAAGGTTGGGTAACACCAACTGGAGGGCCGAACCCGTATCTGTTGCAATAGATTGGGATGACTTGTGGCTAGGGGTGAAAGGCCAATCAAACTCGGAAATAGCTGGTTCTCCGCGAAATCTATTTAGGTAGAGCGTCGACCGAATACCCTCGGGGGTAGAGCACTGGATGGGCTATGGGGACTCACCGTCTTACTGATCCTAACCAAACTCCGAATACCGAGGAGTACTAGTCGGCAGACACACGGCGGGTGCTAACGTCCGTCGTGAAAAGGGCAACAACCCTGACCTCCAGCTAAGGTCCCCAAGTCATGGCTAAGTGGGAAAGGATGTGAGGATCCCAAAACAACCAGGATGTTGGCTTAGAAGCAGCCATCATTTAAAGAAAGCGTAACAGCTCACTGGTCTAAATAAGGGTCTTTGCGCCGAAAATGTAACGGGGCTAAAGCCATGCACCGAAGCTGAGGATGTGACAGTTGTAGTGACTGTTGCGTGGTAGCGGAGCGTTCCGTAAGTCTGTGAAGGCGGACCCGTGAGGGCTGCTGGAGATATCGGAAGTGCGAATGTTGACATGAGTAACGATAAAGGGAGTGAGAGACTCCCTCGCCGAAAGACCAAGGGTTCCTGCTTAAAGTTAATCTGAGCAGGGTTAGCCGGCCCCTAAGACGAGGCGGACACGCGTAGTCGATGGGAACCACGTTAATATTCGTGGGCCTGGTGGTAGTGACGGATCTCGTGTGTTGTACATTCTTACTGGATTGAATGTGCGGCGAAGAGGTTCCAGGAAATAGCTCCACCGTATAGACCGTACCCGAAACCGACACAGGTGGTCAGGTAGAGTATACCAAGGCGCTTGAGAGAACTATGTTGAAGGAACTCGGCAAATTGCACGCGTAACTTCGGAAGAAGCGTGACCCCATTTTACGCAAGTATGATGGGGTGGCACAGACCAGGGGGTAGCGACTGTTTATCAAAAACACAGGGCTCTGCGAAGTAGCAATACGACGTATAGGGTCTGACGCCTGCCCGGTGCTGGAAGGTTAAAGGGAGGGGTGCAAGCTCTGAACTGAAGCCCCAGTAAACGGCGGCCGTAACTATAACGGTCCTAAGGTAGCGAAATTCCTTGTCGGGTAAGTTCCGACCTGCACGAATGGCGTAACGACTTCCCCGCTGTCTCCAACATAGACTCAGTGAAATTGAATTCCCCGTGAAGATGCGGGGTTCCTGCGGTCAGACGGAAAGACCCCGTGCACCTTTACTATAGCTTTACACTGGCATTCGCCAAGGCATGTGTAGGATAGGTGGTAGGCTTTGAAGCAGGGACGCCAGTTCTTGTGGAGCCATCCTTGAAATACCACCCTTATCTTCGTGGATGTCTAACCGCGGTCCGTTATCCGGATCCGGGACAGTGTATGGTGGGTAGTTTGACTGGGGCGGTCGCCTCCGAAAGAGTAACGGAGGCGCGCGATGGTGGGCTCAGACCGGTCGGAAATCGGTCGTCGAGTGCAATGGCATAAGCCCGCCTGACTGCGAGACTGACAAGTCGAGCAGAGACGAAAGTCGGTCATAGTGATCCGGTGGTCCCGTGTGGAAGGGCCATCGCTCAACGGATAAAAGGTACGCCGGGGATAACAGGCTGATGACCCCCAAGAGTCCATATCGACGGGGTTGTTTGGCACCTCGATGTCGACTCATCGCATCCTGGGGCTGGAGCAGGTCCCAAGGGTATGGCTGTTCGCCATTTAAAGCGGTACGTGAGTTGGGTTCAGAACGTCGTGAGACAGTTCGGTCCCTATCTGCCGTGGGTGTAGGAATATTGACAGGATCTGTCCCTAGTACGAGAGGACCGGGATGGACGTATCTCTGGTGGATCTGTTGTCCTGCCAAGGGCATAGCAGAGTAGCTATATACGGAATGGATAACCGCTGAAGGCATCTAAGCGGGAAACCAACCTGAAAACGAGTGTTCCCTATCAGAGCCGTGGAAGACGACCACGTTGATAGGACGGGTGTGGAAGCATGGCAACATGTGAAGCTTACCGTTACTAATAGCTCGATCGACTTCTTCGTTCCCATTGTTCATGCTCATCAAAGATGAGCATCATCTGTTCTGTCCTGACGCGCATAGCGCTCCGGACGGGCCGCGCCACAGGTATTTTGCTTGAAAGCAAAAACCGGAAGGCGCGACGACCTCTGGTCTGTATGGCAAACATACGGGAAGGGTCGCAGAAAGACGTGTTAAATTAAATGAAGCGCAAGCTTCCCAGCTTCTCGAAACAACACTCATGTGAAAACATGAACTGTGTTGCGTTTTGCCGACCTGGTGGTTATCGCGGGGCGGCTGCACCCGTTCCCATTCCGAACACGGCCGTGAAACGCCCCAGCGCCAATGGTACTCCGTCTCAAGACGCGGGAGAGTAGGTCGCTGCCAGGTCTGCAAAACGCAACAAATATCTTCTCAAGCAAACTCTTCGGCCCAGCCGATACAAAGGGCCGCTCAAAGCGGCCTTTTTGCATTACGGAACATGAAAACATAAGGAAAACGCCTCGTGCGTCCCTTAAAGGAGACAAATCGCCTTCGGCAATTTGCTCCGGCAATATACATCACAGCTTCCCTGTGATGCAGTCGCGATAAATCCAATACGGATTTACGCTGGTCGCGATAAATCCCATAGGGATTTACGCTGGTAACGCGGGGTGGAGCAGCCCGGTAGCTCGTCAGGCTCATAACCTGAAGGCCGCAGGTTCAAATCCTGCCCCCGCAACCAATATCTTCAAGACTATCAACAACAAAGCCCTCCCATCCCGGAGGGCAATTTGCGTTTAGGGCCTTGGATACCGCAAATGACTTGCTGGCGGTATATCACCGTGGGACTCTGATAGCGTGCACCTAGGCCTTTGTAAAACACGAGCCGGAACAAGCACTTCAAGGTATCCCTCCGGCGTGGACCGCCTTGCGAGTTTTTGGCGATACCGTGATTTTGCGCTCTTGAGAGTGGACTTAAGAGCGCAATGAGGAACTATGGCACAGGCCATTTTGCTGACGGGTCACGAACGGCGTCGTCGTTGGTCACCGGACCAACGGCTGGAAATTCTGGAGGCAGCATTTGCTCCGGGGGCAAATGTCTCGGAGGTAGCGCGTCGTTTTGATGTTTCGACGGGGCTGCTGTACACGTGGCGGCGCCAAGCGCTGACTGTGAAAGATGGGCCTGCTTTTGTGCCGGCAACAGTCCTGGATGTTCCTGGCGGCGGCGGTGGTGGTGCGGCAACCATCGTTGTGGACTTTGCGAACGGTATCAAGGTGAGGATTGGGTCCGGAGCGCCTTGTGATCTTGCCGCAGCAGTAATGCGAGCGCTGAAATGATCCCGATCAGTTCGAGCGTGCGGGTTTGGATTGCGAGCGGCCATTGCGATATGCGCAAGGGGATGCAGGGCCTTGCTCTGATCGTGCAGGAAGGTCTTGGTCGTGATCCGTTCAAGGGTGACGTTTTTGTGTTCCGCGGGAAAAGCGGCCGGCTGATCAAGGCTCTTTGGCATGACGGAATTGGGCTTTCGCTATACGCAAAGCGGCTCGAGCGTGGCCGTTTTATTTGGCCGGTGACTGAGGGCGGAGCGATTGCGCTGACGGCTGGCCAGATGTCCTATTTGCTTGAGGGAATTGACTGGCGAAACCCGCAGCAGACATGGCGTCCGACGAGCGCTGGATAGCGATTTTTGGCGAGGATTTGCCGCCATTGGCATCAAGAAAACCTATGCAAATCAGGGGTTTTGTGATTCACTTCGAGCATGGAACCCGGCTTCGAAAATCACCGTGATCATGCTGCTGCCCTGGAGGCAGAGCTGGCGACAGCGCGGGCGGAGCGTGCTGCTGCTTTGGCCGAGTTGGCTGTTGCCAGGGCCAGGGAGGCCGACGATCAGGCCATCATTCTTCGCCAGAAAGTCTATATCGAAAAGCTGCAACGGGAACTGCGCGGTCAGAAGTCGGAACGGACGGCACGGCTGGTTGCGCAGATGGAACTGATGCTTGAGGACGCCGAAGCGACGGCAACCGAAGATGAGCTTGCCGCTGAAATGGCCGTTGCTGCAGCATCTGCGATTGCGGTCACCGGCTTTACGCGCAAGCGGCCGGTCAAGAAGCCCTTTCCGGAGCATCTGCCGCGTGAGCGTGTCGTGGTGCCAGGGCCGGTTGCCTGCAGTTGCTGTGGCGGTGAACGGCTTCGCAAGCTCGGCGAAGACATCACCGAAACGATGGAGAGCGTACCGCGGAGCTGGAAGGTCATTCAGATGGTGCGGGAAAAGTTCACCTGCCGTGACTGCGAGAAGATCAGCCAGGCACCTGCACCCTTCCATGTCATCCCGAGAGGGTGGGCTGGTCCAAGCCTTTTGGCGATGATGCTCTGCGACAAGTTCGGCCAGCACATTCCCCTCAATCGCCAGGTCGAACGTTTTGCCCTGGAAGGTGTGCCGATCAGTCTGTCGACTGCAGCAGACGCAATTGGCGCGTGCTGCCAGGTTCTCGACCCGCTGGTGCGGCGGATTGAAAGCCATACGTTCGCGTCTGAACGGATCCACGGTGATGACACGACCGTGCCGGTTCTCGCTCTCGGCAAGACCATCACCGGTCGAATATGGAGCTATGTCAGGGACGATAGTCCGTTTGGCGGAACGGCCCCACCATCGGTGATGTTCTATTATTCCCGGGACCGGGCCGGCGAACATCCACAGGCACATCTGGCCAATTATAGCGGTATCCTTCAGGCGGACGCCTATACCGGCTATGGCCAGCTCTATCTTCCTGAACGAAGTCCGGGCCCGATTTATGAAGCTGCGTGTTGGGCGCATGCCAGGCGGCCATTCTTTGCGCAAGCCGATCTGGAGGCCAATGCGCGCCGAAAAGCGCAGGGTAAAAGTGGCGCCGTTATCTCACCAATCGCCTTGAACATGGTGCAGCGGATCGACGCGCTGTTCGACATCGAACGCCAGATCAATGGCCACACTGCCGATGAGAGAAAAGCAATCCGCCAGCAATTATCAAAGCCGTTGATCGACGACATGGAAATATGGATACGCGACCACCGCGCCAGATTGCCGCGCGACAACGACCTGGCAAAGGCATTTGACTATATGCTGAACCGCTGGGAATCCTTTACCCGCTTCCTCGACGACGGCCGGATTTGCCTGTCGAACAATTGCGCGGAGCGATCTCTGCGTGGTGTGGCCCTTGGACGAAAAGCCTGGCTATTTGCCGGTTCCGATCGCGGAGGGCAAAGGGCGGCAGCCATGTACAGCCTGATCGTCACCGCGAAAATGAACCGCATTGACCCACAGGCCTGGCTTGCTGATGTTCTCGCCCGCATCGCCGACCATCCTGTCAGCCGGCTCGATGAGCTTCTCCCCTGGAATTGGCGGAAAACCACGACATCGTCACTGAGGCAGGCAGCCTGATGGCAGGTCCTCTCGTTCGCCTGAAGATCACACTTGATGACGTTGATCCCTTGGTGATGCGGCGTGTTGTCGTGCCATTCCGCATTCGGCTCGACCGGCTACATGATGTTCTCCAGGAGGCTTTCGGCTGGACCAACAGTCATCTCTATGAGTTCAGGATCCGTGACATCGGATTCGGCGTGCCTGATGGCGGCTTTGATGACCCCATCGATGCGCGCAAGGAAACGCTTCTTGCCGCCATCGAAGATATTGGCGCGAAGTCATTCAAGTATCTCTATGACTTCGGCGACGGCTGGACCCACACAGTGAAAATCGAAAAGACCTTTCCGGCTACCCCCGGCTTTGATGATCCTTTCCTCCTCGAGGCTGTCGGAAGGTGCCCGCCAGAGGATGTTGGCGGCCCTTGGGGCTATGAAGAGTTCCGTGAGGCCCTAGCCGACGTCAACCATGAGCGTCACAACGAACTTGTAGAATGGTGGGGCGACGCACATTACGATCCGGGCGACCTCGACGCCACCAATCTGCGCAAAAACGTCGAGGCTCTAGCCGCAAAATGGAAGCGCAGATCGCGCAAGAAAACCTGACACTGCGGTCCTCGGCGAATGCTTACACTTCAAGCGCTCAGAGCGGCATTCACTTTGTGATCAGGGTTTCCGCGTCACCGACGTGGCGTTGTTTCGGCAGATTCGGGCAAGGTCGCAGGCAGCCGTTTTCTATCTAACGCCTCCGTAGCTGCCTCGAGCCGAGCCACGCGCTTTTCCAAGGAGATGAGGTAGTCCCACTGCAAATCATCGATACCGAGGAATGCTTCTTCCCATAGACGCCATTTTTCTAAGAAGTGCTTCAGCATGTGCTGTTTCCTCTCGATCGATTTCACTGGAATTTTCTATGTCGCCCTATCTTGGGCCGGGCGGTAGCAGACACGCAGGCACTCTCAAGTCTGCAAGGACATGCTCGCTCGAGGGTGCGAAGGAGCAGGGTCACCCCGTGCGCTCCGCAAGAAAGATCACCTCTGCCGGTTGTCGCAATCCGCTCGCGACAACGGACACTTTCAGTCGACCCGCAAGCGCATCGTCGAACGTCGCGCCGATCACGACATCGGCGTTAGCGTCGACCTCTTCGCGCACGCGCGTGGCTGCTTCATCCACATCGAACAGCGTCATGTCCGGTCCACCGGAAATCGAGACGAGGAGCCCTTTGGCGCCTTTGACCGATGTGTCGTGAAAAAGCGGATTAGCAATCGCTGCTTCGGCGGCAGCTCTTGCACGGCCTTCGCCTGCCGCTTCTCCCGTGCCCATCACAGCTCGGCCCATACCGCGCATCACTGACCTTAGGTCGGCGAAATCGAGATTGATAAGCCCTTCCCTGACAATCAGATCAACGACGGAGCTGACGCCTGCATAAAGAACCCGATCCGCCATTTCGAAAGCCTCAGCAAACGTCGTTGCGGCATCTGCCACCCGGAAGAGGTTCTGATTTGGGATCACGATCACGGTATCCGCGCTCTCGGCTAGACACTCTACCCCGTGTCGGGCCATTCGCATTCGATGTATGCCCTCAAATGCGAATGGCATGGTTACCACGCCGACCGTCAGTATTCCGGCCTTCCGCGCAGCTCGAGCTATAACAGGCGCGGCGCCCGTTCCAGTGCCGCCCCCCATGCCTGCGGTCACGAAACACATATGCATCCCGGTCAGATGTCCCATGATTTCGTCGATCGTTTCTTCGGCCGCCGCTTGTCCGATCTCGGCGAGTGATCCGGCCCCAAGCCCGCCAGTCGCGATCAGGCCGAGTTGAACAACTCGTGGGGCTTTGGACATGGAGAGAGCTTGTGCATCGGTGTTTGCTGCAATGAATTCTACCCCTTGCAGCTTCTGCGCCATCATGTTGTTGACCGCATTACCACCACCGCCGCCGACGCCTATAATGGCAATCCTCGGTTTGAGGTGCAGTATGTCCGGTGTCGTGCCCAAGGTTTGGTTCATTGACGTTCACGTCCCAAGCGAAACAGTTTCAGAGTGTGGTGGCGCGACGGTGATCCTCAGCCAGCGCCGTTTGCCTTCGGCCACCGCCGGAACACTGCGCTCGCATTGACACCACCAAAACCGAAACCATTGGATATTGCGAATTCAGCGTTTAATTGGCGCGCGTGGTTCGCCACAAAATCGATGCCTTCGGCTTCCGGATCCGGAGCATTCAGGTTGAGAGTTGGCGGCGCAATCTGGTGCTGGAGTGCCAGAATGGTGAAGATTGCTTCCAATCCTCCAGCCGCGCCAAGTAGGTGTCCTGTTGCTGACTTCGTCCCGCTGACAGCGACAGTCTTCTCGGAACCAAAGATACTTTTGATGGCCCTGATTTCGCCGAGGTCTCCGACCGGGGTCGAGGTGGCGTGGGCATTCAGATGACCAATTTCGCGGGGGGAAATGCCTGCCTGCGCAATGGCGATCTCCATGGCTCTTTTGGCACCGTTCCCGTCTTCTGGTCCTGACGTGATGTGATGAGCGTCGGCTGTCGTGCCGTAGCCGACGAGTTCGGCAATTGGTGTAGCGCCGCGAGCAAGTGCATGGCTCAGGGATTCAATGACAAGCATGCCCGCTCCTTCGCCCATGACGAAGCCATCGCGTGATGTGTCGAAGGGGCGCGATGCCTTGTCTGGTGTTTCGTTGAAAGCAGTCGACAGAGATCTGGCGGCCGCAAAACCTCCGAGGCTGACGATGTTCATGCAGGCTTCTGTTCCGCCGCATATCGCAATTTCGGCTTCATTTGACCGAATAAGCCTCGCAGCATCGCCAATTGCCTGAACGCCGGCGGCGCACGCGGTTACCGGTGCACCGAGAGGGCCTTTGAAGCCATGACGTATTGAGACATGCCCGGCTGCGAGATTGACCAGAAACGACGGTATGGTGAAGGGCGAAAGGCGACGGACACCGCGTTGATCGACGGTGCGGACCGCTTCGGTTATCGCAGGAAAGCCGCCGATACCGGACGCGATAATCGTCGCGGTCCTCAGCCGTTCCTCATTCGAGGTCGGCTTCCAGTTTGCTTGTGCAAGCGCTTCTTCCGCGGCTGCCAGTGCAAATATGATAAAACGGTCGACCTTGCGTTGGTCCTTCGGAGCCACAATGGTGTCGGGATCGAAGCCGCCCTCGGGATCTTCCATCAATGAGGGGACAACGCCCCCGATTTTCGATGGAAGGTCCGCCACCACGTCGTCACCCAGCCGTCGAATGCCACTTCGACCCGCGAGCAGGCGCGACCAGGAGATACCGACATTCGCTCCAAGGGGACTGACAGCTCCCATTCCTGTGACAACGATACGACGCATGTTTTACACCTGTTCTTCGTTTAAATTGGCATGCCTTCGGCATCCCGACCGACGGTGCGGTCAGGGCCTGCTCTCCGGATATCCAGTTTCTTCAGTGCCTAAATCGCATCCGCCCGAACCCGACGCGGCGACTGCGTTTGGTTTTTGTTTTCCCTAGTTATCGAGCGCGATCCTCAGGCCGCATGATCAGCGCCTGCGATGCGCCTGATTTCCTCCGCCGCTGCGTCGAGGATTCCTTGAGACGTATTCTCGTCTTCCATGATCCGCGACAGGGTAACGGCGCCGACCATGAGAGACAGGATCGCCATCGCCTTGCCGCTGGGATTGGGGCTTCTGGTGTCATCAAGCAGTTCATTGAGCACCTCGAAGTGAGCGCGTATCCCATCCTCGAATGGACGCCTGACTTCGTCACTCTGCCGAGTAGCGTCCGACCCCAGTGCCACCAGGGGGCAACCTTCTGCCTTTTCTCCACGGTGGTCCTTTGACAGATAGAACGCCATCACTGCTTCGAGAGGATCGGAACTGTCCGCAGCCGCTTCAGACCATCTGCGTGTAGCGCTTTCCATCGCGCGCCTCGAAGCCTGGGCTGCAAGATCGTCCTTCGATGCAAACTGCTTGTAGAACCCGCCTTGAGTGAGTCCTGCACCCTTCATCAAATCTTTCAGGCCAATGCCATCGAATCCGTGCTCGCGAAACAGACGGCTGGCAACGTTGATCACCGTCTCCCGATTTTCCTCGGCTTGTGCCCGGCTCACTCTCATATCGACCTCCGGTTAGATTTCGTTTGACATTTATATCGCACATAGATTTAGATCGCAATCTAAATCATTTGCACCGCTGGTCAAGAAGAGAACTTACAATGAAACGCAAACATGTCCTGACTGTCGTGGGTCTTGTCGCAGCGGCTGGGGCCGCCGCCTTTTTCCTCGTTTCTGAAACCCCAAAACGGGAAGCCGAGGCCGCAGACCCAAGGACGGCTTCACCACTGGTAAGGATTGCGGAGGCGAAAAGGACCGGCAGGGCCGACCGGTCATTCACCGGGACGGTCGCATCGCGCGTTCAAAGCAATCTCGGATTTCGCGTTCCCGGTAAAATCGTGGAGCGGCTGGTCGATGTCGGTCAGCAGGTCAAACAGGGCCAACCGCTGATGCGCATTGATGAGACCGATCTTCAGCTTGCACTGACAGCAAAGCGGAATTCGGTCATATCAGCGCGTGCTATTTTGCTTCAGGCGCAAGCCGATGAGAAGCGCTATGCGGCACTGGTCAAGAATGGTCTGGCGGCCACGCCCCAGCGTTATGAACAGGCAAAGGCGGCTCTCGATACAGCGACGGCACAGCTTGCGGCGGCCGAGGCCGAAGCGGAGGTGGCCGAGAACGCGGCAACCTACACCACTCTTGTTGCTGACTCGGATGGAACGGTCGTCGAAACTCTCGGTGATCCGGGACAAGTGGTCGCCGCCGGCCAGACGGTTGTTCAACTCGCAAAGGCGGGCCCTCGCGAGGCGGTCGTCTGGCTGCCTGAGACACTGCGACCTAAGGTGGGATCGGAAGCACAGGCCAGTGTTTATGGAAGCGACGGGCTTAGTGGAAACGCCAGACTGCGACAAATCTCCGATTCGGCTGATCCTCAAACGAGAACCTATGAAGCGCGTTACATTCTTGAGGGTGATGCGGCCTCAGCACCGCTTGGCGCCACTGTAACAATCAGAACACCGGATGCCGAACGCCAGTCGGAAGTCACCGTGCCCGTCGGCGCCATTCTGGACGACGGTAATCGCACAGGCGTGTGGATCGTCGACGGCGCAACGTCAAAGGTGAAGTTCACCCCGATTAAAGTTCAGCAGATTGGCGAGGAGACGGCATTTGTCACGGGGATCGGCACCGGGGAGCAGGTCGTTGCCCTCGGCGCGCATCTTCTCGACGATGGCGCGACCGTCAGGATTGCCTCGAGCCAAGAGGTGAAAAACTAATGCGCTTCAACCTGTCAGCCATCGCGGTTCGCGAACGCGCCATCACCCTGTTCTTTATCGTGCTGCTGGCCGCAGCCGGCGTCTACGCTTTCGTCAAGCTGGGGCGCGCCGAGGATCCGTCCTTCACCATCAAGACATTGACGGTCACGTCAGTCTGGCCGGGTGCAACAGCGCGAGAAATGCAGGACCTCGTCGCCGAGCCGCTTGAGAAACGTATTCAGGAACTGACCTGGTACGACCGCGTCGAGACCACAACGAGGCCAGGTTACGCTTTTCTGACAGTCACCCTCAAGGATAACACGCCGGCAAGTGCGGTTGCTGAAGAGTTCTATCAGGCGCGCAAGAAGCTTGGCGACGAAGCCCGCAATCTCCCCCCGGGCGTGATGGGCCCATTCGTCAACGACGAATATTCTGACGTGAGTTTCGGCCTCTATGCACTGAAGGCAAAGGGAATGCCGATGCGCGATCTCGTTCGGCAAGCGGAAGTCATCCGCCAGGACCTCCTGCACGTGCCTGGCGTCAAGAAAATCAACATCGTCGGTGAGCGCCCCGAGCAGATTTTCGTCGAGTTCTCCTATGCGAAGCTCGCGACGCTCGGCATATCCGCGCAGGATATCGCTTCTGCGTTGCAGCGACAGAACACGGTAACGCCTGCGGGTTCCATCGACACACGAGGTCCACAGGTCTTTATCCGCTTCGACGGAGCTTACAACAGTGTGCAGGCGATTGCCGACACGCCGATCGTTGCTGCTGGACGAACCCTGAAGCTCTCCGATCTTGCAGAGGTGCGACGCGGTTATCAGGATCCCGCCACGTATATCATCCGCCACGAGGGTGAACCGACAATCATGCTGGGTGCGGTGATGCAGGCGGGATGGAACGGTCTTGATCTCGGCAAGGCGCTTGAGGCTCGCTCTGCCGCCATTGCGCAAACATTGCCGCTGGGGATGACGCTTACCAAAGTCAGCGACCAGGCCGTCAACATCGATGAAGCCGTCGGCGAGTTCATGCTCAAGTTCGCGATGGCGCTTGGCGTGGTTCTGTTTGTCAGTCTGGTGGCACTTGGCTGGCGCGTTGGTATTGTTGTCGCACTTGCTGTGCCACTCACCCTTGCGGTGGTCTTTCTCATCATGCTGGAGACCGGGCGCTTCTTCGACCGCATCACGCTTGGCGCTTTGATCCTCGCGCTTGGCCTTCTAGTTGACGATGCCATCATTGCCATCGAAGTGATGGTGGTGAAGATGGAGGAGGGCATGGACCGCATCAAGGCGGCCGCCTATGCCTGGAGCCATACGGCAGCGCCGATGCTGTCCGGCACGCTGGTCACGATCATCGGGCTGATGCCCGTGGGTTTTGCCAAGTCGACCGCAGGCGAATATGCCGGTAACATCTTCTGGGTCGTGGGCTTTGCGCTCATCGTATCCTGGATCGTCGCCGTCACCTTCACGCCCTATCTCGGTGTGAAGATGTTGCCCAACATCAAGCCGGTCGAGGGCGGTCATCACGCCATCTATGACACGCCGAATTACCGCCGTCTGCGCTCCGTCATCGAGTTCGCTGTCCGCCATAAGTTCATGGTCTGCGCCGTGGTCGGCATTTCCATGGCCGTTTCGGTCGTTGGAATGGGCGGCGTGAAACAACAGTTTTTCCCGACATCGGATCGGCCTGAGGTGCTGGTCGAGGTACGCATGCCCGAGGGCACGAGCATTGAGGCGACGACATCTGCGGTGAAGAAAGTCGAGGACTGGCTGCAAACTCAGCCTGAGACCAATATCGTCACGTCCTACGTAGGGCAGGGCGCACCCCGGTTCTTCTTTGCCATGGCACCGGAACTACCTGACCCTGCCTTCGCCAAGGTCGTCGTGCTCACACCCGATGCCCACGCACGTGAAGAACTGAAGCATCGCCTTCGTGCAGCTATTTCGGAGGGCCTTGTTCCTGAAGCGTCCGTCCGCGTCACCCAGCTTGTGTTTGGTCCTTACACGCCGTTCCCGGTCGAGTTCCGGATCATGGGTCCCGATCAGGATGAACTCTACAGGATTTCTGAGCAGGCTCTGGCGATCATGAAGACTATACCCGATGTTCGCCAAGCCAACCGTGACTGGGGCAACCGAACACCCGTTCTGCGATTTGTGCCCGACCAGGAGCGGCTCAATCTGATTGGTCTTTCTCCATCGGAGGCAGCCCAGCAATTGCAGATGCTGCTCTCCGGCATCCCCGTTACGCAGGTGCGCGACAATATCCGCAACGTGCCCGTCGTCGCTCGCAGTGCTGGCGAAAACCGCCTCGATCCGTCACGTCTTGCCGATTTCTCTCTGATGAGCAGGGATGGCCGTCAGGTTCCGCTGGATCAACTCGGGCACTCCGAAATCCGGTTTGAAGAACCTATCCTGAAGCGTCGTGACCGCACGCCTGTCATCACGATCAGGTCTGATATCAACGAGGCGACGCAGCCTCCGGAGGTTTCCCAGCAGGTTATGAAAGCTCTGCAGCCACTCATCGCGTCGCTTCCCGTTGGATATCGTATCGAGATGGGCGGCAACATCGAGGAGTCTCTCAAGGCGAATACGGCACTCGCTCAGGTTTTCCCGGTGATGATTGCTGCCATGCTGATCGTCATCATTCTGCAGGTTCGCAGTCTCTCGACAATGACAATGGTGATGCTGACAGCGCCGCTTGGTCTTGCCGGGGTGGTTCCGACCCTGCTCCTGTTCAATCAGCCTTTCGGCTTCAACGCCATTCTCGGCTTGATCGGACTGGCGGGTATCCTGATGCGCAACACGCTTATTCTGACAGAGCAAATCAAGGAGAACCAGGCGGTAGGGCTCGATGACTATCATGCCGTTATCGAAGCGACAGTGCAGCGGACACGACCCGTGATCCTGACGGCTCTCGCGGCGATCCTGGCGTTCATACCTCTGACCCACTCAGTATTCTGGGGGTCGATGGCCTATACCCTGATCGGTGGAACGGCAGCAGGCACGGTGATGATCCTGCTCTTCCTTCCGGCTCTCTATGCTGTCTGGTTCCGGATCAAGCCACCCAAGGCAGGTGCCGAAAAAGAGACGGTCGAGCACGTAGGGCAGCCACTGGCGCTCGCGGCAGAGTAGGGGCGTCCATGCGTGCCGGCTCAAACCTGAAGCGTGGTGTGACGGCGGCGTTCAAGGGCAGCAGGAGCCGAACAATGCGTGGCCTCACACCATCTGGCCGAGCACCGTTGAAAGGCTGGGATTTTCCATCTTATCCACATCCGGACCGATCTTCCGCCCGGACTAGTAGCACGGATACCAGACCCCGGCAGCCTATGCCGGGATCATCACTGCGCCCGGCTCCAATGCTGTGGGAGATCAAAGCTTCGCTTTGCCACCGATTTGCCACACCGCGCCAAATGGAATGTTGAAAAACGCAGAACCTCCAATCGCATTTGGATGAAGGTTCCGTGGGAGGGTCATGCCGGTACCCTTCGTCGTTTTTTGCGGACTAACTGATGCTGTTGTCGATCCATGCGTGCGTCTGTTCCAGAATCTCGTCCGATAGTTCCGGATCGTCGATTGCCCGGGCGAGTATGACCGCCCCAACCATGGCCGCCCAGCTTCCTATCGCTGTGCGCCGGCGATCTGCCGGGTCCAGTTGCGGGAGTGCCTTTTCGATCCGGCTGATCTGCGCACGAAGGCCTTCTGTCATGGCGGAGCGCGCCGGCGGCGTCTGGTGGCGAATTGCTGCAGCGAGACCGGCGGTTGGGCAGCCACCGGCAGCGTTGTCGCGATGGCGAGGCGCAAGATAGGATTTGACGAAATCGCTGAAGTTGCCTCCTCCGACGCTATCTGAAGCAAGGGCATGGGCAAGGGTCTCCGCGACCAGATCGTCTTTTGAACTGAAATGTCCATAAAAGCCGCCGTGAGTAAGACCGGCTGCCTTCATCACCTCCGCAACGCTGACGGCATCGAACCCCTTGTCGCGAAACAGCCGGCTGGCGACATCCAGAATCCGGCGACGGTTTTCCGCCATCTGTTCTCGGCTGACCTTCATTTTCACAATTCTCCCAACATGGTCGTTGACATTTACATGATGGCTATCATATTTAAATCCAATCATGATGATCGTCATGAATATAGGTTCCATCACAGAAAAGAGCAATCCTATGAGCACAAATCCTGCAGTCCTCATCACCGGCGCTTCCACCGGTATTGGTGCAACCTATGCCGATCGGTTTGCGCGGCGCGGCCACGATCTCGTGCTGGTCGCCCGTGACGTGGCGCGAATGGAGGCCGTTGCAAGCCGTCTGCGACAGGAAACCGGCGTGGCCATAGACATCGTCCAGGCGGATCTCACGCAACTCGCCGATCTTGCAAAAGTAGAGACGAGACTGCGCGACGATGACAGCATCGGCATCCTCGTCAACAATGCCGGCACGGCCATCGGTGGAACGTTCATCGAGCAGAGCACCGACGACATGGCCCGGCTTGTTGCACTCAATTCGACTGCACTCGTTCGCCTTGCCAGCGCAATTGCCCCTCGACTCGTCAAGAAAGGTGAGGGTGCAATCGTCAACATCGGCTCCGTGGTTGGTCTGGCGCCGGAGTTCGGCATGACGGTCTACGGCGCAACCAAGGCCTTTGTCCTCTTCCTGTCTCAGGGGCTTAGCCTCGAGCTTGGCCCGAAGGGCGTCTACGTTCAGGCTGTTCTTCCCGCCACGACACGAACCGAAATCTGGGACCATGTCGGCGCCGACGTCAACGCACTGAACAACGTCATGGAGGTGGGCGATCTTGTGGATGCGGCTCTGGTCGGCTTCGACCGTCGCGAGCCGGTGACCATCCCGCCGCTTCCCGATGCCGGTCAGTGGGAAGCCTTTGAAGCTGCGCGCAAGACCATGCTGGCCAACTTCGGCAATGCGCTGCCTGCCGAACGGTACCGCACCGTCGCTTGAGCAGACCGCGTAACCCATACCGCTGCGGCGGCAACACATAGGCAAATCATGACTAAAAAGACGCTTTTCGAACCCTATACGCTCGGCTCCTTGACCCTTTCCAACCGGATTGTCATGGCGCCCCTGACGCGCAATCGCGCCGGTTGGGGCTTTGTCGCAGGTGACCTGACGGCTGAATATTACGGCCAGCGTGCTTCGGCCGGGCTCATCATTTCCGAAGCCACGCAAATATCGCAGCAGGGGCAGGGATACCAGGACACGCCCGGTATCTATACCCAGGCGCAGATCGAAGGCTGGCGCAAGGTCACCAGTGCGGTGCACGAGAAGGGTGGCCATATATTCCTCCAGCTCTGGCACGTCGGTCGCATCAGCCATGTTGATCTCCAGCCGAACGGCGCAGCGCCGGTCGCCCCTTCAGCCATCCGCGCCGAGACAAAGACGTTCGTCAACAATGCCTTCGTGGATGTTTCGCAACCCCGTGCCCTTGAACTGGAAGAGCTTCCTGGGATCGTCAACGATTTCCGTCAGGCAGCAGCCAACGCCATCGAGGCTGGTTTCGATGGTGTCGAGATCCACGGGGCCAACGGCTATCTGCTTGATCAGTTCGCCAAGGACGGCGCCAATGTTCGCACAGACGCCTATGGCGGCTCTGTCGAAAACCGTGCGCGCCTCATGCTGGAAGTCACGGCCGCGGTTGTCGAGGAAATCGGCGCTGCACGCACCGGCATCCGCATCTCGCCGGTCTCGCCCGCCAATGGCATTTCGAGTACTGATCCGCAGGCGCAGTTCGATTACATCGTCGATCAGCTCGAAGCCCTTGGCATCGTGTACATTCATGTCGTCGAGGGTGCCACAGGTGGGCCGCGCGATGTCGCGCCATTCGACTTCGGATCATTGCGCCGTCGCTTCAGCAAGACCTATATCGCCAACAACGGCTATGACTTCGAGCTGGCGAGTTCGCATCTTGCCGAGGGTCGGGCGGATCTGATCGCCTTCGGCCGGCCGTTCATTGCCAATCCCGATTTGGTTGAGCGATTGAAAAGCGATGCGCCGTTGGCAGAGATAAACCCGGCTACGCTCTACGGTGGCGGTGCCGCGGGTTATATCGATTACCCCTCTTTGGCGGCAGCTGCCGGGCGTTGACTACTTTTGGGGTCGCTCGCTGGTGCGGCCCCATCAAATCAGTGTGCTGTGCCTGATCCTTTGCGGATTGGTGCCGGGTCCCGACACTGAAGGGTTACCCTTTCCCTCACCGTCTGAAAGTCGCGCTTGACTTTAATGATGATATATATCATTAAAAATCACCAATGATGATGATAATCATCATAAAATTAGTGTCGTAAAACCATATGCCTTGGCGGCAATCCATGGTGATACCGAAAAGAGAGAAAGACGCTATGGCGACGTTTGCTACTAAGAGACAGAAGACCGCCTTTGTGACCGGGGCTTCCAGTGGGATTGGCAAGGCGGCCGCCACGGCTCTGGCCCGGGCAGGCTACCGGGTGATTGGCACGAGTCGTAAGGCCGCACCTGGCGAGACACGTGATGGCATTCGGATGATTGCTTGTGACGTGACTTCCGATTTGTCTGTCTCGGATGCCGTGGCGCTGGCACATCAGGAACTTGGCCGTATCGACCTTCTGGTCAACAATGCCGGTTATGCCCTGTCCGGGGCGGCCGAAGAAAGCTCGGTGGATCAGGTTCGTTCGCTGTTTGAAACCAATTTTCTGGGTGTCGTTCGGGTGACCAATGCCGTGTTGCCGATGATGCGCCAACAGGGCTATGGCAGGATATTGAACATCGGCTCTGTCCTGGGCTTAATACCCGGTCCTTTTGGAGCCTATTACTCGGCCAGCAAGCACGCCATTGAGGGCTATTCGGAATCGCTGGACCATGAGGTTCGCCAGTTCGGCATCCGTGTCGCCGTGATCGAGCCTTGGGCAACGAAAACCTCGATCGAGGCTAATTCTCCGCAAGGCGACCGTCCGGTTGCAGCCTATGGCCAGACACTGGCCAGATACCGCACGGCGTTTGACTTGGCCATGGCGACCGGCGACACGGCGGATGATGTTGCGGCCACCATCCTGATGGCGGCGCAGGACAAGGCGCCGCGGTTGCGCTACCCCTCCGGCAAGGCGGCCCGGCAGACCTCGTTTGCCCGGCGTTTCCTGCCGCTCGCGCTGTTTGATCGAACCTTGCGCAAGCAATTCAATATCGCGTGAGCGAGAATGACGGCCACGGCAGGGCCTTCCAACAACATGCTCAGTTCGCGCTTAAAGCCTTGGCTTTTTTAGCCATCTGAGCTGATAATATTTTTACACTGGAGAACGTCCGTGAAAGCCTTCGTCGTCGACAAATACAAAAAGAAGGGCGCCTTGCGTCTGGCAGACATGCCCGAGCCCCGGATGGGCGCGAATGATGTTCTGGTTCGCATTCAGGCCACGGCGATCAACCTTCTGGATTCCAAGGTGAGGGACGGCGAGTTCAAGCTGTTCCTGCCCTATCGCCCGCCCTTTATTCTGGGTCACGATCTAGCCGGAACGGTTGTAAGCGTGGGCGCGAATGTGCGGCAATTCAAGGCTGGGGACGAGGTTTACGCCCGTCCGAGGGATCACCGGGCCGGTACCTTTGCAGAGTTCATCGCAATTGACGCCGCCGATGTAGCGCTGAAGCCCGCCAGCCTTTCGATGGAGCAGGCCGCATCGATACCGCTGGTTGGACTGACCGCCTGGCAGGCGCTGGTGGAGGTCGGCAAGGTCAAGCCCGGCCAGAAAGTGTTCATTCAGGCTGGTTCCGGTGGGGTTGGGACCTTTGCCATCCAGCTTGCCAAGCATCTCGGCGCCACGGTGGCCACCACGACCAGTGCCGCGAATATTGACCTGGTCAAAAGCCTCGGCGCCGATGTGGTGATCGACTACAGGACGCAGGATTTCGAACAGGTGCTATCCGGTTATGATCTGGTGCTGAACAGTCAGGATGCCAAGACGCTGGCCAAGTCGCTGAATGTTCTGAAACCGGGTGGTCGGTTGATATCGATCTCGGGGCCGCCGGATGTTCCCTTTGCCAGATCTCTGGGGCTGAACATGTTCCTGCGCTTGGTGGTACGGATGCTGAGCCGGGGCGTACTGAAGAAGGCGAAAAGCCGGGGCGTCTTGTATTCCTTCCTGTTTATGCGCGCGGAAGGGCAACAACTTGCCCAGATCGCCAAGCTGATCGACGCCGGCGTGATCCGTCCGGTCGTGGACAAGGTATTTCCCTTTGCTCAGACGGCGGAGGCCTTGGCCCATGTCGAGACCGGGCGCGCCAGGGGCAAGGTCGTTGTGAAGGTCGCAGACTGAGTTCGTATTTTGCAGGAGATGGGGTCGCATGGCTGCGGCCCTATTGCTCCCGCCCGCCATTTTCGACAGATGCCCGGCAATCTGCGCGGCAAATATCAAGAATTTCATCCGCCAGGGCCGATGCGTCCGGGCAGGCCCGCGATAGCACGATGGCCCCGACAGCTTGCGCCATAATGCTGATGGCTTGCGTGCGGGCATTTGAGCCGGCGGGCTGGTTCGCCGCAAGATTGCTCTCCAGTGCGTCAACAAGGCGCTCGATGCCTTCGCCGAAAACAGCTCTGGTTTCGTTTGGCAGCCGCGCTGCTTCCCCGCTCAGTGCGGCGGCCGTGCAGCCTTGGCCACGCGCATCACGATGCGTGCGCGAGATGTAGGCGTCGATCATCTCGCCCAAATCATACCCGGCATAGCGTGCCAACGTTTCGGAAAGTCCTTTGGCGGAGGCTTCTGCTATGAGCGCCTCCTTCGAGACGAAGTGGTTGTAAAATCCACCATGGGTCAGGCCCGCACCCTCCATCAGGTCAGCCACGCCAACGCCATCGAACCCTCGTTCGCGAAACATCCCGGATGCAATCGCAACAATCCGGTCATGATTTTCCTGCTTCTTTTCCTTGGTGATCCGCATGTCCGAACCCTTTCGACGGCGCCGTCTCCATGATGTTGGATATCATCATGGATTGAGAGTATTGCTGACGCTTATCATTAATAATGCGCTCAATACAAGGAACACGTCGTATCGGCTACCTAATTTTCCGTCCTTCGCCGCCGATATCTTGTCGCTGGCTGCAACGAAGCTTCTGTTTCTGGGAAGCTGGCCCGGATTGTTTGGTAAAATCAAACTCGGCTACGTGGATCGGCGTATCCTCACTGGAACGCCCTTATATGCTGGGGTCCCGGATTTCCTGTCGTAGTCTGCGAGCGCAATGACCTGGTTCATTTCGGGGTAATAACCTGCTACCGAGCCGGGCGGAATATTGTAGGCAACGGCGGTAAATCCGGTAGCGGTTTTGGCGCCACTCCCGCAAATTGCTTCGACATCGATGAGGTCTCCGTCTCTTAGTCCCCGCGTCTCAAGGTCCCGCTGGTTCATGAGGATGACGTCGCGGCGGCCGTAGACACCACGGTAGCGGTCGTCGAGGCTGTATATGGTGGTGTTGTACTGGTCATGACTGCGCAAGGTGGTCAGCACAAGGGCTTCGGGGTCGTGCAAGCGTGTGTCCTCATCAAGGCCCGGTGCGACGAGAAATTCGGCCTTGCCGGACGGCGTATTCCACACACGATCAGAAGCTGCGACCGTGAGCCGGAAGCCTCCGGGCGTTTTCACGCGCGTATTGAAATCATGAAAATCGGGAAATACGATTTCGATCTTGTCGCGGATCTGCTCATAGTCGCCGGCCATCCCGTCCCAGTCGATGTCGTGCCGGTTACCAAGCGTCGCCTTGGCCATGCCGGCAACGATCCAGGGTTCCGAGCGCAACTCATCGCTTGGCGGTTTGAGGAAACCGCGCGACGCGTGCACCATCGACATGGAATCCTCTACCGTGACGGATTGGCGCCCTGTCGCCTGAATATCCAGATCCGTCCGGCCCAGAACCGGCAGGAGGATCGATGTCTTTGCCAGCAGCAGATGCGAGCGATTGAGCTTTGTCGCAAGATGAACGGCCAGATCGAGTTTCCGCATGCCCGCGAACGTCGCTTCAGGATCGGACATGGCGACAGCAAGATTGCCACCAAGACACACCAACGCTTTCGACCTGCCCTCAATGATGGCTTCGATTGCCTCCACGGCATTATGGCCCTTTTCACCAGACGGGCGGAAACCGAAGGCTTTCTCCATGCCAGCAAGAAGAGCCTCGTTGGGAATTTCAGTGATGCCGACGGTCCGGTCGCCCTGAACGTTGGAATGGCCGCGCAGGGGACAGATACCGGCGCCTGGCCGGCCTGTATTGCCGCGCAGCATCAGGAAATTGGCGAGTTGCTGCACATTGGCCGTGCCATGGGCATGCTGTGTGATGCCCATGCCATAACAGAGAATGACGTTTTTCGCCTTGAGGTAGACATCCACGGCGCTATCGAGCGCTTCCAGTGAGAGGCCGGATTTCTCGATAATCTCCGGCCATTGCGTCTGGTCGATATCGGCTTGCAGGGCTTCGAGGCCAATCGTATGCGCCGCGATGAAATCGCGGTCGATGACGCCGGGTCCGCCAGCTTCGATATCGGCCGCGTCCCGCTCGAAGATGCGCTTCATCATACCCTTGAGTGCGGCAAGATCGCCGCCGGTACGAACCTGATGATAGGCAGACGCGATCGGCGTGGATGACATCGTCGCCATTTCGATCGGATCCTGCGGGGCTGCAAACCGCTCCAGCGCCCGCTCCTTGAGTGGATTGAAGACGACGATCGGCACACCCCTGCGGGAGGCCTCATGTAATGTCGTCATCATGCGCGGATGGTTGGTGCCGGGATTGTGCCCGAACGAAAAGATCGCGTCGGCATGATCGAAATCCTCCAGCGTTACAGTGCCCTTGCCGACACCGATCGACAGGGGCAGACCGACGCTGGTGGCTTCGTGGCACATGTTGGAACAGTCGGGGAAATTGTTGGTGCCATAGGCGCGAACGAAGAGCTGAAAGAGAAACGCCGCTTCGTTGGAGGCACGACCGGACGTATAGAACTCGGCCATATGAGGGCTGGGAAGGGCGTTCAACTCCGAGGCAATACGCGCGAATGCGGCATCCCATTCGATCGGCACGTAGCGGTCACTGGCATGATCATAGATCAGCGGATGCGTCAGGCGCCCCTGATCTTCAAGCGTGTGGTCGGTCCATTGCCAGAGATCAGTCACCGAATGAGCGGCAAAGAAATCGGGGCCAACGCGCTTGGCCGTCGATTCCCAGGTGATCGCCTTTGCTCCGTTCTCGCAGAACTCAAATGAACTTGTGTGCTTCGGATCGGGCCAGGCGCAGCCGGGACAATCGAAGCCTTCGGGCTGGTTTGCCTTTAACAATGTCGCCGCGCCCTCGGCGATGATCTGCTGGTGAGCAAGGGTTTTGGCGACGGCTTTTAGTGCGCCCCAGCCACCTGCTGGCGCTGTATAATGCTCTATCCCATCCGGCCGCTTCTCGCTCATCACAGTCTCCCTTCAGCGTGTTTGAATAAATCTAGCATCGAACGCATCAGTACGAACCTAGACCGATGTATAGGTCCAGGTAGACGTCTATCGAATGTGCGGCCAACGAGATTGAGCATATTTTGCCCAGATCAAGATTGGCGGTGGAACAGTATCATGGAAAAGACAGGACAGATGCAAGCCGGGGCGGCAAGCGCCACCCACAATGATGCGATCGGACAAGTGGCGCTTCTGGCCATGGCCGTCGCGGGCGGTATTGCCGTCGCAAACATCTACTACAATCAGCCGATGCTCGGGCTTATCGAGGCGGATTTCAGTCGGCAGCCAGTTACCGGCATGGTGCCCACCGCAACGCAACTCGGTTACGCACTGGGGTTGTTCCTTTTACTGCCGCTCGGCGACCTCGTTAATCGCCGCCGGATGATCATTGGGCAATTCGTGGTGCTTGCCGCCGCGCTCGCGCTGGCTGCACTGGCGCCGACGGCCTGGATGCTGGTTGCAGCATCGGTCATGGTTGGAGCATGCTCGACAGTCGCCCAGCAGATCGTGCCCTTTGCGGCATCGCTGGCCGCGCCCGAAAAGCGCGGCGCCACAATCGGCACCGTCATGGCAGGCGTATTGTCGGGCATATTGTTCAGCCGCACCCTGTCGGGCTTTGTGGGCGAACACGCTGGCTGGCGGGAAATGTTCTGGATCGGCGTACCGCTTGCCCTGCTCGCCGCGGGCCTCATGTTTGCGGTCCTGCCGCATCATCGGCCAACCTCGACTTTGCGATATCATCAGGCGCTCCGGTCGCTCGGCCAGCTATGGAAACGCCACCCGGCCTTGAGGGCAGCGACTATCATCCAGGCGTTTCTGTTCGCGTCGTTCACGGCCTTCTGGACCATCCTCGCTCTCTATCTGGCGGGGCCAGAATTTCAGCTCGGTGCGGATGTCGCGGGTCTGTTTGGGATCGTCGGTGCGGTCGGCATATTTGCAGCGCCTCTGGCAGGAGTTGTTGCCGACAGACGGGGACCGCATTTCGTGGTCTGGATGGGCGCCGGATTGACGATCGCCGCCTGGCTTATCTTCGGGCTCTGGGCATCGATCGCTTCCTTGGTTGTAGGCGTCATCGTACTTGATTTCGGCATACAGAGCGCGCTGATTTCTAACCAGCACATCATTTATGCCCTGGATGCCGATGCGCGTAGCCGTCTCAACACGGTCTTCATGACTGGAATGTTTCTGGGGGGTGCCACAGGTTCGGCGATGGCGACACTGGCCTGGGGGCAGGGCGGCTGGCTTGTCGTCAGCCTTCTCGGCGCGGCGTTTGGCCTCGCAGCCTTCGCGGTTAAAATATTTCATCATCGCCGGCATTCGCCGACGGTTGTCGGAAACTGAGGGCGGAACGATGGAAAAGCTACGTATAGGAATCGTCGGCGGTTCGCTTGCCGGCCTCTTCGCTGGCATCATGTTACAACAGGCTGGCCACGATGTCCGCATCTACGAGCGATCAAAGAGCGGTCTTGCAGGTCGGGGAGCGGGCCTCGTCGGTCAGAGGGACCTGCTGCACATTCTCCGGCTGATTGGCTGCGAGCATGTCGCCCGTATCGGCGTGGTGGCTAGGGAGCGCATCTATCTCGATCAGGACGGCCGTATCGCCCAGACCGTTAAGGCGCCCCAGACCCAGATCTCCTGGGATTATCTGTTCGAAACTGTCGCTTCCCGCATCGCTTCAGGAAGCTATGTGTTGGGTCGGGATGTCGTCAAAGTGCTGGATGGCGAGAGTGGCGCGGAGCTGATTTTTGGTGACGGCACGCGGGTGAATGCCGATCTGGTTATCGGTGCCGATGGCCTTGGTTCGGTGGTGCGCGCAGCGGTCAATCCCGGAGACACGCAAAACCGCTATTCCGGCTATGTCGCATGGCGTGGATTGATCCCGGAAACGAGGCTTCCAACGGCAGCAAATCTGCTTCTCGACCGGTTTGCCTTTCATGTCAGGCCGGGCGTACATGCGCTCGGTTATCTTGTCCCAGGCTCGAAGGGCGAAATGGACATCGGCAATCGCCGATATAACTGGGTCTGGTATCGCAAAGTGCCAGCAAGCGAACTTGCCCACACGTTCACCGATCTGGATGGGCGAACGCATGCATTTTCGCTGCCGCGTGGTGGCTTGTCGAGCGACCGTCTGGAGGCGTTGCGCGTCGATGCGCTGCAGATGCTTCCGCCGCAATTCGCCCAGGCGGTCGAGGCGGAGCCAAGCCCCTCTATCCAGGGCATTTTCGACTACGAGTCGCCCCGCATGACGGGCCGTTCGGTCGTCCTCATCGGCGACGCCGCCTTTGTCGCGCGTCCGCACACCGCGATGGGCGTGTCGAAGGCAGCGGGCGATGTCATGGCGTTGAGCGACAGCCTGGAGTCCGAGGTTGACCTTCCCAGTGCCTTGCAGCGGTTCGAAGACGATCGCATCGCGGTTGGCCGGGAAATCGTTGCTTATGGCAGGCAACTCGGTGCGTCGGCTATCTGAGTATCGACCGGCTGTCTGTCACGGTACTCAAGAACGATATTTTTAACCTGCTGGCTTCTGCCAGCGGGTTTTTGATTTTGAGAAAGGTCGGATGCTTCAGTTTGGCGGCTTCATCAGGCTTAGTGCGGCGTGGATTTGCGAGACGACGGCGGCACCTTCCCCAACTGCTGCCGCGACCCGCTTGGTCGATCCGGCACGGACATCCCCGATGGCAAAGACATTTGGCAGGCTGGTTTCGAGAGGCAATGGCTTGCGGGAAAAACGACAATGCTCATCGAAGGATTGCCCAGTGACGATGAAGCCCTTGTCATCGGTTTGCACCCGGCTGCTGATCCAGCCAGCGTTCGGATCCGCGCCGATAAAAAGGAAGAGATGATGAAGCGGCAAGGTGTTCGCGCTTCCATCCAGGCGGTTGCGCAGTCTTGCGGAGGAGATGCCAGTGGCGTTATCGCCATTGATCGCGTCCACTTCGCAATGCATGTGCAGTTGGACGTTCGGCAGGGCCTTGATACGGTCGATCAGGTATTGCGACATCGTATCTTCGAGTGCGCGCCGCACGACCAGATGAAGTGTCTTGACCTGAGGCGCCAGAAAAACGATGGCCTGGCCTGCCGAATTGCCGCCGCCAACCAGGACGATCTCTTCGCCGGCGCAAAGTTTTGCCTCGATCGGCGAGGCCCAATAGGAAACGCCGTTGCCCTCGAAACCGTCAATGTTGGTGATGTCCGGCCGCCTGTAGCGAGCGCCGGATGCGATGACGACACTGCGGGCCGTCACCGATTTTCCACCGTCGAGTTCGAGCGCCAGCACACCTGCGTCATCTTTCGGAGGGATCAGATTTTTGACAGCGACGGGAAGAACCATTTCCGCCCCGAACTTGAGAGCCTGATTGTAGGCACGTCCCGCCAGCGCCTGTCCGGATATGCCCGTCGGGAAGCCGAGATAGTTTTCGATCCGGGACGAAGCGCCGGCCTGCCCCCCAATCGAGTGTTCATCGATGACAAGGACGTCGAGCCCTTCCGAAGCGGCATAGACGGCGGTGGCAAGGCCCGCCGGTCCAGCGCCGACAACAGCGACGTCATAGAGCTTTCCGGGCTTGAGGTCCGGCGTCATGCCGAGACATGCTGCGGCCTCCGCATCGGTCGGTTTCTTGAGCACGGTGCCGTTGGGGCAGACCATTAGCGGAAGGTCGGAGGCGAGAATACCCAGACGTTCGATCAGCGCCTTACCTTCACCCTCCATGGCAGCATCAAGCACGATGTGGGGAAAGGCATTGCGGGCTAGAAATCCTTGCAGGCGCGAGAGCGCGGCATTGCCAGCGGTTCCAATCAGAACAGAACCTGCGCCTGCATCGATCAGACCGACGCGGCGCAGGATGAAGGCGCGCATGATGATTTCGCCGACATCGGCCGATCCGATCACCAAGGCCCGCAAATGGGCGGCATCAAAGGGAATGGCCGTGCAGCCCTCGGACCCGGCGCGGGCCCCGGCAAGTGTCGGTCGACCCGACAGCTGGTTGACTTCGCCAGACAACTGGCCTGCTCCATGCGTCGTGATCGGCGCCTCGCCGGAAAGACCTTCGTGGCGAAACACGTCCATTGATCCCTTCAGCACCAGCCAGGCGGGCGCTGCGTGGTCTCCTACCTTGTAGACGAAGTCACCACGTGCGAAATCTTTTGGCTCGCCGCTGGCAAAACGCTTCGCCGTCTCGACCTGATGGGGGTTGAGCACCGGAAACATCTGGTCCAGGCGCGCGCTGAGATCTGCCATCTGTTACCTCCAGCTGGAAATGTCGTCCGCAGGTCACCGCCGATTTTTCGGCGAAGTTCAGTAATATCGCGGTATCGGCCCGCGTTGCGGTGTCTGATCAGGCAGGTCCACCATGGTTTCGTCCACATAACACCAGCCCCAGCCTTCCGGCGGGTCATAGCCCTCGATGATGGGGTGGCGGGTGGTGTGGAAATGCGCGGTCGCGTGGCGGCCGGGGGACTGATCGCAGCAGCCGACATGACCACATTCGCGGCAGAGCCTCAAATGAAGCCATATCTGGCCAGTTTCGAGACATTCCTCGCAGCCAAGCGTCATGGGCTTGACCGATCGGATCGTCGGCAGGTGCGAGCATTGATCAGACATGGTTCCACTCCTGAACGTGTTGGAAATTTCAGTGCTTCAGTGCTTCTTCAAGACACAGTATAAGCTGGTTGAAATCGACTGGCTTCCCAAGGAATGCGAATGCACCGCCATCCATTGCCGCTGCTCTCGTTCGCTCGTCGCAATAGGATGTCATGAAGATCATCGGCGGCTTTTGATCACCACGCGAGTTTAACACGTCCTGCATCTGGATGCCGCTCAAGCCTGGCATTTTAACGTCGACCAGCATGCAGTCGATCGCGACGCGATCACCGCGGGCCAGAAAGTCTTCCGCAGACGAAAACAGCCGGCTCTCGTAACCGCAGGACAAAACGAGATCGTCAAGGGCTTCGCGGATCGACCGATCGTCGTCAACGATGGCTATGACAGGTGTTCTGGACAATTTGATTGGGCCTTGCCTCTTAAAATCAACTGGCTTCTATATGCGCCATCGAGACACAACATTGCACCATACAAGGGTCTAGGTTTTGGCCTCAAAGGCCCAGCAGTTCCGCCTTGCGCACCAGTTCGGCGACGGAGCGCGCCTCCATTTTGCGCATGACATTGCCGCGATGCAGCTTGACCGTGATCTCGCTGATCCCGAGGTTGAACGCAATCTGCTTGTTCATCAGGCCTTGCACGACAGCCGTCATGACCTCATGCTCGCGGCGGGTCAATGTCTTGGCCAGTTCCACGACGGCGCCATTTGCAGCAGATTGCTGGCGCATTTCCCGATCTTTCTGAAAAGCAACCGAGACGGCGTCTAGGATGTCCTGGTCCCGAAAAGGTTTGGTCAGGAAGTCGATGGCGCCTGCTTTCATGGCACGGACTGTCATTGGTATATCACCGTGACCCGTCATGAAGATGATAGGCATTCGGTTGCCCAGTTTTTCCAGGTGGAGCTGAAAATCAAGGCCGTTCGCACCGGGCAGGCGAACGTCGAGAAGAATGCAGCCAGGTCGGCCCAGATCGGCATTTTCAAGCAGGTCCTGGGCGCTTTCAAAGGATTTTGCTTCTGTTCGAATTGACAGGAACAGATCGACCAAAGCCTCGCGTATCGCAGTATCGTCATCGACGACGTAGACAACCGGCGTATCGCCGTTCGGCGGTTTGCCGGACTTTCTCGCATCATTCATTGGTTGCCTCCATCGGGACGATCATTTCGAACAATGCGCCACCATTGATGTGATTGCTGGCAGACAGCGTGCCGCCGCGGGCTTCGAGCATGCTGCGGCAGATGGCAAGGCCCATGCCAAGCCCGGTTGGTTTGGTCGTGCAGAATGGTTTGAACAGGTTTTTGAGAACGTCCGGACTGAGCCCGGGACCTGTGTCGAGAACCTTGATGATCACGCTTTGACCATCCACAGGTTCGATCGTCACCGATATCCGCCGCATCGCTTCCGGGGTTTCGGCCATGGCGTGAAGGGAATTGGTGATCAGGTTGATCAAGACTTGCTGCAGCTCTATCCGCACAGCGTTGACGGTGGGCACATCGCTTGCTTCAGCTATTTCAACAATGACCCCGTTTCTGACCAGCTCGCTCTCCATCAGCGCGCGTGTCTCCGTGACGAGATCGGCCAGCGAAACCGGCTCGATATCGGGCGGGCGGTTACCAAGCATTGATCGTGCGCTCTGAATGATGTCGCTGGCACGCTGGCTGTCACGAGCGATGCGCTCAGCTGAGCGGGAAACGGCTGCCAGATCCGGCGGGTCGCGATCCAGCCAGCGCTGCAGGGTCTGGGCGTTGACCACCAAGGCGCCGAGCGGCTGATTGAGTTCGTGCGCGAGCGAAGCCGATAATGCGCCGACTGTCGCCGCGCGCGACGCCAATGCCAATTCCGCCTGGGCCTCGAACAGTGCTTTCTGGGCGAGTTCCCGCTCCGTAATGTCGAACATACCGACAATGACACGGTTGAAATTGGCAGGATCTTCAGGAAAGCCAACGGTCAGCAGCACAAATTTGCTGGTGCCATCGCTGGTGATGATGCTGCCCTTGCCTTCGAAATGCGTCTCGTTGTTGAAAATTGCCGCGATGAGATCGAGAAAGGTGGCGTCGTCCTGGGCAATGTAGCGACGCATGGAGCCGGGATTGTTGTTGCCCACATGGCCCAGCAATTCAAGTGCCGCCGCGTTGGCGGCAACGGTAGGGACGCTGACGATGCATCGCTCCAGAAAATCCGGGTTCTCCCGAGCGTGAGCACCAAGGTCTTTGACACCATTTGCTTTCAACGCCATCAGCATGGCGCGGACCTGCGAATAGTCGCGCTCCCAAAGTGCAACGCGGCTTTGCTCGAAAATCGTCCGGTAGCGCTCTTCGCTGCTCTGCAGGGCGGCATTGAATTTCACAAGATTGAGGCGCGCGCGCTGATTGCGGATGATCAAGGCGCAGGTGATCAACATTGCAGCAACCGCGACCGCCAGGCGTAGGGTTGCGGCGAGGTCGGTTTGCAGCCCATGAGCTGCAAGATACGAGACTGCCGCCAGACTGATACAGATACCGGTCACCAGTATCGTCCCTTTTTCTGTCAGGGTTTCTGCCGACAGAAGCAAGGTGATGACATAGAGCGTGGCAAGCGCGCTGTGAATGTCGGTATAGGTATCGAGATAGAAGATCAGCGCTGCGAGCAAAAATGCGCAGACGAGCACGCCAAGTTCAAAGCGCGCCGGCAGCCGTCTTTCCGGGTTTACCAGGACCAGCGAATGCAAGGAGATTTCCCACGTTGAGATCGACCGCATTATCAAGCCATCCCTGCTGCCAAAACGCAAATGGCAATTCCAATATTCCTATGCAAACTCAATCTCATAACCGCGCAAAAAAGAAAGGCCATTCCAGGACTGGGATGGCCTCAGATGGATCGCGACATCCATGTGAAAGGGCGCGCTTGAACATTCAGGGTGCATTGGCATGCAGCGTCTCTTCAGTGGAGGGCCTGAATTTGTAGCCTCGGTTCGGCAGGCGAGCCACTATACTTAGGTGTCAGTCCGACTAACCAAGCATTGGATACCGCGCAACCAGATCCTCGCCTACAACCATCTCGTCAAACAAACGATGTGGGCAGGAGCTGAAGATGCAGATTTCAAAACATGTTCTTTCTCTCAAGGACCGGCCTGCAGCCTTCGAAAGCCCGGCGGGATCGATCACGCGCCTTGGTCCCGATCAACTGCCAATCCTCAAAGGCCTTTCAATACGCAGGCTGGTGCTTACGGCACACGCGATCAGGGAGCCTCACTGGCATGCGAATGCCAATGAACTGGGCTACTGTGTCCGCGGCCAGGCACTGGTGACTGTCGTCGGCAATCATGGCAGCCGCGACGTCTTTCTTATCGGCATTGGCGAAATGTTCTTCGTTCCGTCAGGCACGGTTCACGCAATTGAAAATACCGGTGAGACGGAGGCGGAGTTCATCCTTGCCTTTTCGAACGAGGATCCGGATGATTTCAGCCTGTCTGGCGCCTTCGACGTGATGTCCGACGCCGTGCTGCTGAGCATCTTCGAGTGGCAACCGCAAAAGCCGCCGAGTTTTGGCAGGCTGAACGCGAACACAGAGATATTCGACCTGCAGGCCCAGCCAGCCGTTGAAAAGCAGGCGCTTCATCCAAACAGGCTCAAATTCCGTGTCGAGGAGTCAGCGCCGCACGTATCGTCGCCGGCGGGCTCTGCAAGGACCGCGCAGGCTCCGGCTTGGTCTGTTCTCGATGGTCTTTCGATGTTTTCTGTCCGCATCAGCGAGATTGGCCTGCGCGAACCGCACTGGCACCCCGAGACCGCCGAAATGGGCTATGTGCTCGAAGGGACCGGTCAGATGACAGTCCTTGATCCCGATGGAAGCGCTGACACTTATTCGATCCATCCGGGCGACGCCTATTTCGTGCCGCCGGCTTACCCGCATCACATCGAAAACACCGGCAGTGGCACACTGCATATCCTGATTTTCTTCAGTCGCAGCGCGCCACAAGATATCGGTTACCGAGCAGCGGCGGCCGGTTATTCACGCAGTGTGATCGCTAGCCAGTTGGGCCTTTCCGAGCAAGCCCTCCTGCCTCTTCCTGTCGATATCGACGATCCGCTGATCGTTGCACGGCTCTGAATCCCTGAATCCCTGAAACCCAAACCCAAGCCCAAACCCAATGGAGATTACCATGAACCGCACCCTCGCTGAAAAACATCGCAAGTCGCCTCTTGCAACACCGACTGCCCTTGGCACGAACGCAACCGCCGATATTTCCGGCGCGTTGACGGCGCTGCTGGCCGATGTCTTCGCGCTTTATCTCAAGACGAAGAATTTTCACTGGCATATGAGCGGTCCGCATTTCCGTGATTACCACCTGATGCTGGACGAGCAGGGCGAGCAGATCTTCGCCATGACGGATGACATTGCCGAGCGAGCCCGCAAGATCGGCGGCACCACACTTCGTTCGATCAGCCATATTTCCAGGTTGCAGCGGCTTCTCGACAACGACGCCGATTTCGTGACCCCGGCGGATATGCTGGCCGAGCTTCGCGACGATAATCTCACACTCGTCTCGCTGATGAAGGCGACACACAATCTTTGTGAAGACCATGGCGACATCGCAACCGCCAGCCTGATCGAAAACTGGGTAGATGAGGCAGAGCGCCGTGCCTGGTTCCTGTTCGAAAGCACCCGCGGCGCCGAATGAGCGCGCGAAATTTCGGAGAGGCCCATGATCAACGAACTTTCACTGTCCCGTCGGCAGGTCCTGTTGGCCGGCACCACGGTTTCTCTGGCCTTGGCCATGCCGGCGATGGCTTCCGAAAAGAAAATTTCCCGTAACCCAGAAGGAATTGCATCGATGACCACGAATTTCGTCACCACCAAAGACGGCGTAGATATCTTCTTCAAGGACTGGGGTCCGAAGGATGCACAGCCGATCGTCTTCCACCATGGCTGGCCGCTGTCGTCAGACGACTGGGATGCCCAGATGCTGTTCTTCCTCAGCAAGGGATATCGTGTTGTGGCCCACGACCGCCGCGGCCATGGACGCTCCAGCCAGGTGAGCAATGGTCACGACATGGATCATTACGCTGCCGATGCCTCCGCCGTCGCCGAATATCTTGACCTGCGCAATGCCGTTCATATCGGTCACTCCACAGGCGGCGGCGAAGTCGCTCGGTACGTCGCACGGCATGGTCAGCCACAGGGACGCGTGGCAAAGGCTATCCTCGTCAGCGCCGTTCCGCCGCTGATGCTGAAAACCGCAGCCAATCCTGATGGCACACCGATGGAAGTCTTCGATGGGTTCCGTAGCGCCCTGGCAGCCAATCGCGCGCAGTTCTTCCTCGATGTTGCGTCGGGCCCATTTTATGGTTTCAACCGGCCGGATGCGAAAGTTTCGCAGGGTGTGATCGACAATTGGTGGCGCCAGGGGATGATGGGCAGCGCCGTGGCGCACTATGAAGGTATCAAGGCGTTTTCGGAGACAGATCAGACCGAAGACTTGAAGGCGATTACCGTTCCCACGCTGGTGACCCAGGGTGATGACGACCAGGTCGTTCCCTACAAGGCCGCCGTAGAGCTTCAGGCCAAACTGATCAAGAACAGCACGATGAAGATCTACAAGGGCTTCCCGCACGGGATGCTGACCACGCATGCCGACGTGATCAATCCAGACCTGTTGGCCTTCATCAAGGCTTGATTGTTTCCCTATCCCAAGACGTGTGTGGCGGCTCCCCAAAGGGCCGCCACTACAAATGCGAGGTCAGCGGGTCAGTCAGCCGCTCGTCGCGAAAGCTCGCGGGCCAGATCAAGAAACGCTTTCACTCCAGCCGACAGATTTCGGCGCCCGGGATAATACAGGCAGAGCCCCGGATACGGTGGTGTCCAGTCCTCCAGCACCCGGACAAGGCGCCCGGCCTTGATCTCGGAAAGCACTTCCTCTTCCATGGTATAGCCCAGGCCGGTACCTTCCAGCACCGAAGTCCTCACAAGGCCCGCTTCATCGAGTGTGATCGGGCCTCGTACATCGATTTGCACCGGCTCGTCGTCTTTTTCAAACCGCCATCGAAACAGTGAGCCGTCAGGCAAGCGAACGCGAATGCATCTGTGATTGAGAAGATCCGGAGGAACCACGGGTTTGGGATGTTGTGCGAAATAGTCCGGAGAACCGACAACAGCGTGTCGCTGTGGCCGGCCGAGCGAAACGGCAATCATGTCGCTGGGAACGAGACCTGCCACCCTGACGCCCAGATCAAAACCGTCATTGACGATATCAACCATTTTTCCTTCCGTGACCAGATCGACATTCATCTCGGGATAGCGACGCAGGAACTCAAGCACGAGCGGTGAGATGATGGCGCGTGCTGCAAACGGTGCCGCATTGATGCGTATCGTTCCAGACGGTGTCTCGCGTTGAGAGCGCACCGTTTCCAGAGCGGCATGAAGGTCCTGAAGCGAAGGCGCAACCTGCTGTACAAAGAGCCTGCCGGCATCTGTCAGCGAGACGCTGCGCGTGGTGCGATTGAACAATCGTACGCCGAGCCCCGCCTCAAGCCTGCCGATGGTGTGGCTGAGCGCAGTTGTGGACATACCGAGATCGATAGCCGCTGCGCGAAACGTCCCGCGCCTGGCGATCGCGATGACTGCTTCGAGTTCCCTAAGGTTTAACTGTTCCATTATCCCGATCTGTTCAACATCGCGTGCATATTTATCCCACTTATCCATGCAATGGTAGAGCACTAACTTAGGGGCACCTCACAAGGAGAAATAAGATGGATATGCCCCAAGTTGTGAATATGTATTTTGACGCCGACACCCGCAACGATGCCGACGGGCTGTTGCAAACGCTTGATGTCGATGCGGTGGTCGAGGACGAGAATGCCCGCTATCAGGGCACTGCCGCCATCCGTCAATGGTGGGTGGCCGCCAAGAGGTCGGCTCAATACGTTGCCGAACCTGTGGAAACCACGATTGACGGTGACAAGACACTCGTGCGGGCGAGGGTGAGTGGCAAGTTTCCCGGTAGTCCGGTGATGCTAATCCATGCCTTCACGATCAAGGACGACAGGATCGTCAGGCTGGAGATCCGGTCATGACCGACTTTCTCAATCTGAAAGGCAAACGCGCACTCATTACGGCTGGAACCAAGGGTGCTGGCGCTGCGACCGTCAGCCTGTTTCGCGAACTCGGCGCAAAGGTGCTGACGACAGCGCGTGCCCGTCCGGAAAACATGCCGGAAGAATTGTTCGTCGATGCGGACCTGAGCACCGAAGAGGGATGTGAAATCGTCGCAGAGGCCACGCGGCGGCGCCTTGGCGGCGTCGATGTCATCGTCCATATGCTGGGTGGCTCCTCAGCATCGGGGGGCGGCTTTTCTGCCCTGTCGGAGGATGACTGGCACAAGGAAATGTCGCTTAACCTTTATCCGGCTGTCCGGCTGGATCGGCAACTGGTCCCGGATATGGTCGCCCGGGGAAGCGGCGTCGTCGTGCATGTGACATCCATCCAGAGAGTCCTGCCGCTTCCGGAATCGACAACAGCCTATGCCGCAGCGAAAGCGGCACTTTCGACCTATAGCAAGGCGATGTCTAAGGAAGTGTCGCCCAAAGGTGTGCGCGTCGTTCGGGTTTCGCCGGGCTGGATCGAAACGGAAGCCTCCGTCCACCTTGCAGAGCGCCTGGCGAAGCAGGCCGGAACTGACCTTGAGGGTGGCAAGAAGATCATCATGGATGGACTGGGCGGCATTCCGCTCGGCCGCCCGGCAAAACCGGAAGAGGTCGCAAACCTGATCGCCTTCCTCGCTTCCGACCGTGCGGCTTCGATTACTGGTACCGAATACACAATTGATGGGGGGACGGTGCCGACAGCGTAGGTTCCGAGATGCGCCTGCAGATCAGGCGGGCGCGTCCCACCCGCCGATCTGTGAATAGATCGCGTCGCGGAGATGGCGGACGTCGTGGTTCAGATCGGCCAGCTCCTTTGGAGTTTGCATTGAAGCTGCAAGCAAGGTGTCGCTGAGGCAGCCCGCCCTGTGCTGCAATTCGCGGCCTTCCTCGGTCAACGCGATCACCACCTGCCGCTCATTGCTGAGGTTTCTGGTCCTGCGCAACAAGCCGGCTGTCTCAAGGCGCTTCAAGAGCGGCGTCAGTGTGCTCGATTCCAATGCGAGGGCGTTTGCAATGGCGCCAACGGTTTGCTCATCTCCGCTCCAAAGCACGTTTAGCACGAGATATTGCGGGTACGTCAGCCCCAGCTCATCCAGAAGGGGCTTGTAAGCGCGCTGGATGGCAATGCCGGCAGTATAAATTGCGTAGCACAGCTGGTCGTGCAAGGGCGGTGGATTGTTGTGACGTATGGTCATTCTAGGCTCCTTCACACATACATATAGCCAATCATACGGCAAAAATAAATATCGCGATAAGAATTATCTTGACGGAAGCATCGGCATCTGTCAGCTTATGTATATCGCGATAACAGTTATCGCAAAACAAAAAAGGAAGAAGCCATGACACGCAAGTCCGCAACAGCCCTTTCTGCAATTGCCGCCGCCGCATTGTCTGCCGCACTGCCGGCAAACGCTGCCGACACCATTTCCCAGAACCAGTCCGTAAAAAACGTCGTGCTCGTCCATGGCGCTTTTGCTGACGGCTCTGGCTGGAAGGGTGTCTACGACAATCTCACAAAGCGTGGTTACCGCGTGACCATCGTCCAGAATCCCCTGACCTCTCTGGCGGACGACGTTGCCGCCACAAAGCGTGCTCTCGAGCGGCAGGACGGTCCGGTCATTCTGGTCGGACATTCCTGGGGCGGCACCGTCATTACAGAAGCGGGCGTTGATGAAAAGGTTGCTGGCCTCGTCTATGTCTCTGCGCTCTCACCAGATGCCGGCGAAACGACAGCCCAGCAATATCAGGGGTTTGCTCCCGCATCGGAATTCGTCATCGAAACCACGAAGGATGGTTTTGGATATGTAAGCCCGGCAAAGTTCAAGGCTGGTTTTGCTCATGACGTTAGCGATGCCGATGTTGCGTTCATGAGGGACGCTCAGGTCCCGATCAACATGTCGGCGTTCGGCACGAAGCTCGAACATGCTGCCTGGCGTACCAAGCCCAGCTGGGCTGTGATCGCTACTGAGGACAAGGCATTCGACCAGGCAATGCTGATCCATATGGCCGAACGCATCAAAGCCAAGATCACCAAGGTCTCAGCAAGCCACGCCCTGTTCATGACGCAGCCGACGGTCGTCGCTGATACCATCGATGCTGCCGCCAAGGCCGTCTCGGCAAAGCAGAAATGATAGATATCGGGACAATCCGCACTGTCCCGATAACGACCGGAACGTATCATTGCGAATTTCACAACAAACTATGAATTATTAGTTCAATTGTTGTGCCCGCGACTTGGTAGCAATATCCACGCATCAGACGAGCAACGGCGTCGCCTGAAACACGAAACCATACATTTGCAGGACGTGAAATGACCCAGAACGACTTTTCCATAACGCGCCGTGGCGCACTGCTTTCAGTTGGTGCAGCCGCAGCGGCGATGGCCATTTCACCCGTATTCAACTTCGCAGCAAACGCTGCCCCCACCAACACATCAATCGAAGGAAACAAGACCATGGGTACTATCACCACCAAGGACGGCGTCGAAATATTCTACAAGGATTGGGGCTCCAAGGATGCTCAGCCCGTCGTCTTCCATCACGGCTGGCCGTTATCGTCTGACGACTGGGATGCCCAGATGCTGTTCTTCCTCGCCAACGGTTACCGGGTCGTTGCCCATGATCGCCGTGGCCACGGACGCTCTGCCCAGGTTTCCGAAGGGCATGATATGGACCACTATGCCGCCGACGCTTTCGCTGTCGTCGAAGCGCTGGATCTGAAAAATGCCGTGCATATCGGCCATTCCACCGGCGGTGGCGAAGTGGCGCGCTATGTGGCGAAGTTTGGTCAGCCGGCCGGTCGTGTCGCCAAGGCCGTTCTGGTATCGGCAGTCCCGCCGCTGATGCTGAAGACCGCAGCCAATCCCGAAGGCCTGCCGATCGAAGTGTTCGACGGCTTCCGTTCGGCGCTGGCGGCCAATCGGGCGCAATTCTTCCGCGATGTCCCGGCCGGCCCGTTCTACGGTTTTAACCGCGATGGCGCCAAGGTTCAGGAAGGCGTAATCCAGAATTGGTGGCGCCAGGGCATGATGGGCGGTGCAAAGGCGCACTATGATGGCATCAAGGCCTTCTCCGAAACCGACCAGACGGAAGATCTGAAGGCAATCACGGTGCCGACGCTCGTTCTCCACGGCGAAGACGATCAGATCGTTCCAATCGCGGATTCTGCACTGAAGTCCGCCAAGCTGCTGAAGAATGGTTCGCTGAAGACCTATCCCGGCTTCTCGCATGGCATGCTGACCGTGAATGCCGATGTGCTGAACGCCGATCTTCTGGCATTCATTCGATCCTGACGATAAGAGGTGGCCGTGGCGGAACCTGCCACGGCCACTGATGCAATCCTTGCCGTACTACCGATCGAGACGACGATGCAGTTGACGCCCGAGCTTGTAGCCCTGACTATCAGAGACGTCCGTGACGACGGCCCAGAGCCGGGCTGGACGCCGTTATCTGAAACAGAACTTGACGCTCTGGTTGCCGCTATCGAGCGTGAAGCCGATAGCGATCCGATCTGGGTGTTTGCATACGGTTCCCTGATCTGGAATCCTGAGTTCAAGCCAGCCGGCAGGCGACGCGCCACCGCCCATGGCTGGCATCGTTCGTTTTCCCTGAAAATCGAGCGCTGGCGGGCAACGAGCGCACAGCCAGGTCTGATGATGGCGCTTGAGCGTGGTGGACAGTGCGACGGTGTCATCCTGCAACTCTCGTCCGAGCGGCGGCGTGACGACCTTCGAGCTCTCGTCGCCCGCGAAATCAGGTATCGGGAAGTCATCGACATGGTGCGCTGGGTAAAGGTCAAAACGCCTGACGGCATCCAGAAGGCTCTGACATTCTGGGCGAGCACAAAGCGCGCGGGTTTGACGGCGCCGCTACCGGTGGAAACGACCGCAAAACTGATCGCCAGCGCCTGCGGAGAGGGCGGTTCCTGTGCCCAGTATCTGCACAACACGATCGTCGATCTTCAGGCAGAGGGCATTCGCGATCGAAACCTCTGGCAGTTACAGGCGCGGGTCGCGGCCGAGATCTCCGCACAGCAAGGACGCTGTGGCGGGACAGTCCGGGATATCAGTCAAGCATGACCATCTGCGCCGCAACCTGCTCCTCGAAGAATTTGGAGAAGGATGCAATGCGGGGAGGCAGAGCCTGATAGGGCGGGTAGTAGAGGGTCAACCACAGATCGGGTGGGGCCCAGCCCTTGAAGACGTGCACGAGGCGCCCACTCTTGAGGTGTTCCGAGACATGAAAGTTCGGCAGCATGGCAACGCCTGCTCCATCTGCGGCCATGTCGGCCAGAACCTCACCATTATTGGCGCTGAAGGCGCGCCCTGCCGATATCGTCATGCTCGAGCCGCCGTCCGAGAGCACCCAGTTCTCTCGCCGGCTTTCGCCGCTATAGGCGAGGCAATCGTCTGGCGTCAGCTCGTTCGGATGCTGCATCTCGACAAACCGGCTTCCCGGTGCCGCAACCAGAATGCGCGGCACGACGCGGATTTTCCTCCATATCGTGAACTTGTCCGATGGCTGAGACGAGATGCGGATCGCCAGATCGTAGTCATCATCAACGATATTCACCAGTCCGTCGGACAGTGATATCTCGAAGCCCATCTTCGGGTACCGCTCTTTGAAGCCGGAGAGGATCGGTGGGAGCACCGCCTTGCCAAACCACGTCGGCGCACTGATCCTGAGACGCCCTTCGTCGGCTTTGTGAGCGTTCATCACGTCGCGGCGCGCTTCTTCAAGCGTCTTCACCGCCGGCTGAATCTGGGCGGCGAAGATCGCACCGTCTGTTGTCAGCGACACTTGCCGGGTCGTACGGACAAACAGCTGAACGCCGAGTTCGGCTTCAAGTGCCGCAATAGCCCTTGTGACTGCAGCCGGCGTCATGTCGAGTTCGCGGGCAACCTGGGCGAAATTTCGCTTTTCGGCCGCAAGGAGGAAGGTTCGCAGAGCTTTGTAATCGTTCATTGGGATTGTTTCAAAAAGAGCAACGCAGTCGAAATGAATATTGCAATTCTCTGGCGTGATCAATCGGCCTAGATATTCGTCAACAGCCAAACACTAACGGCGACATTGAAAGGCAAGGACATGATCAAGGATATCAAGGGACTGCATCACGTAACCTCAATGGCTTCGGATGCGCGTCAGAACAATCGCTTCTTCACCGACACACTGGGCCTGCGTCGCGTCAAGCAGACCGTTAACTTCGACGACCCGAACGTCTACCACCTTTATTATGGTGACGAGAACGGCTCCGCAGGCACCGTCATGACCTACTTCCCGTTCCCGAACATGATGCTGGGTCGTCCCGGTGTTGGTGAGGTCGGGGAAACCCAGTTCTCCGTGCCAAAGGGCGCATTGAAATTCTGGCAGGATCGGTTTACCGCGCACGGTGTCGATGGCTTGAAAACTGACACCGTCTTTGGCGCCAACAGACTTCAATTCATGGGTCCGGACGGTGACAGTCTGGCGCTGATTGAATCTGCCGATGACAACCGCGCTCCGTGGCTGGCGGACGGCATTCCGGGCGATGCAGCTATCCGCGGTTTTGCCGGCGCCCGGTTCAGCCTGCACGATACTGCCGCGACAGAAGAGCTTCTTGGTTTCATGGGGTATCAACGCGCCGAGAAGGAAGGTGACGTGACCCGCTTTATCATTCCCAATGGAAACGGCGCCGATACGATTGATGTCGCAGCACTGCCGAAAACGTCGTTTGCCCGTCAGGGCGCCGGTTCGGTTCACCATATCGCCTTTGCCGTCGAAAACCGCGAAAAGCAACTCGAAGTTCGCAAGGCACTGATGGACACCGGTTATCAGGTTACGCCCGTCATTGACCGCGATTATTTCTGGGCAATCTACTTCCGCACACCAGGCGGCGTGTTGTTCGAGATTGCCACGAACGAGCCGGGGTTTGACCGGGACGAGGACACGGCACATCTGGGCGAGGCGCTTAAGTTGCCGAGCCGGTATGAAGCGTTCCGTGACCAGATCCAGGCAAATCTCGAGCCGCTGACTGCCTAACAACCCCCGCTCACTGGTGTCTGTGGCAACTGATCGGGCTTCTATGGAGAAATGCCAATGGATCAATTGGGAGCAATCAGAGCCTTTGTTCGCGTCGTCGAGGCCGGATCCTTTGCAAAGGCTGCCAGCACGATGGGTGCGCCACGGTCCACCGTGAGCAAGCTTGTTCAGGATCTTGAGGCCAGCTTGAGCCTCAAATTGTTGGAACGAACGACACGTTCACTCACGGTGACACCCGAGGGCGTTGCTTATTACGAGCGCGCCCTCCGGCTGATCGCCGATTTCGATGAAATGAACAACGAGGCGACCCGCGGGCGCCTTGCCACCAGGGGAAAACTTCGTGTTGACGTAGGAGGGACCTTCGCCAATACGATTCTGATCCCTCGGTTGCCAGAGTTTTACGCGCTCTATCCAGAGATCGAGTTGCACCTTGGTGTGACAGAACGTCAGGCCGACATCGTTGAAGAGGGAATAGATTGCGTCATTCGTGCCGGAGATCTGCCCAGCGCATCTCTTGTTGCGAAGAAACTATGCAGCGTCGAGATAGTAACCTGCGCCACCCCGGCGTACCTCGAAAAATACGGCGTGCCAGCTTCGCCATCGGATCTGCAGCGTGATCATGTTTTCGTTCAGTACTTTTTCGCGCGCAGCCTGAAGGCCGCACCAGTGCGATTGATGAATGGTGACGAGAAAATAGAAATCTACAGCCCGATCAAGCTCTCCACCAGTGATGCGACTGCGCATTTGCATGGAATATTGGCGGGGCTGGGTATTGGACAGACATTTGAATTCTTGGCACGCGCCCATATCGCTCGCGGCGCACTGGTCCCCATCCTGCAAGATTGGGCGCCACCACGTTATCCTGTTCACATAGTTAGGCCAGCGGGCCGGTTTCCGAGCGTGAAGTATCGGGTATTTGCAGACTGGGTTGCGGGCGTGTTTTCTGCCTACGATGAGGGCATCGCCACGTCCTGATAGCTTTATCCATATCCATGGATAGTTACTCCACAACGGCGGGCTTCTCCACGTTCTCCTTTGACGATATCCCACGGCTGATGTGAGCCCGTGGCTCTATCCCGAATGGGAGTATGCTGTGACAGGCCTGGCTCCTTGGTCGCACGAACCCACCTGCAATTTGGAATAACGGTTGTTCAGATCAAGTATAAGGCGACGTGATCGCGATATGGGGCGTCAATGCCAACGGTGACCCGTCATCTTGTCGCGTCAATACTCAACGGCAGACTGCCAAGGATTACGCGGCTCCCACACCGCGCAACCGTTGTTCACTGGCAGTGCCGCGCAGAGCCAATTCAGCCAAATCGCTTCCCACCGAGCAGCGAAACCAAGGACGCTGCAGAGGTCTTCAAGGCCGACTCTGCGCATCAAATTTCCTTCAGAAGTTTTCGTAAAGAGTGGCCGCGTATCGCAGCCCCGTGCGAAGTCCGCAGCTCAGCCGGATCGAGAGGTTATTGTTGCGATAAGAGCAATTCATTCGCAATTAATATTGCAATTCTACGGGGTCGCAAGTCGCGCTACCTTTTCTTTCAGCAGCCGAGGCAGCAAGCGAAAGAAAGCATCGGTTTCACCTCCCGACGGTCTTGGAAGCTGTGTCCCAGGGCACGGCATCCGTCCGAAAGGTCCTGCTCATTTCATAACCGGCCGCATTCGCGGTCCAAAACAACCGAAGAGGAATTGACATGTCCAAGCTTGAAGTTCTTACCCCCGCCAACAGCCAGCTCATTTTCATCGATCAGCAGCCGCAGATGGCATTCGGCGTTCAATCGATCGACCGCCAGACCCTGAAGAACAACGTCGTTGGCTTGGCCAAGGCTGCCAAGATTTTCAACGTGCCAACCACGATTACCACGGTTGAGACCGAGAGCTTCTCGGGCAACACCTTCCCCGAACTTTTGGCCGTCTATCCGCAGAATGACATCCTTGAACGCACCTCGATGAACTCCTGGGATGATCAGAACGTACGCGATGCGCTGGCAAAGAATGCTGCCAACGGCCGCAAGAAGATTGTCGTCTCCGGTCTGTGGACCGAAGTCTGCAACACGACCTTTGCACTCTCTGCTTTGCATGACGTTCCGGAGTACGAAATCTACATGGTCGCCGATGCTTCCGGCGGCACCTCTTCCGATGCGCACAAATATGCAATGGACCGCATGGTGCAGGCTGGCGTCATACCCGTCACCTGGCAGCAGGTCTTGCTCGAATGGCAGCGCGACTGGGCTCGCAAGGAAACCTACGATGCGGTTACCACACTGGTGAAGGAGCATTCCGGCGCTTACGGCATGGGCATCGATTACGCAGTCACCCACGTCCACGGCGGTGCCGAGCGTGTCAGCCATGGCAAGCGCATCGGCCCGAACCCCGCGAAGTAAGCCAGATCAACCGCTCCGGTGACGCATCGGAGCGGTTGTCCGTTTTAACGAGGATGACTCTCATGAAAATCTATCTTCTGTCTCTTGGCGCGGGTCTGCTGGTCGGCATCGTCTACAGCCTGCTCAACGTGCGTTCGCCTGCTCCGCCCGTTATCGCGCTTGTCGGCCTGCTCGGCATTCTCGTCGGTGAGCAGATCATCCCGCTCGCCAAATCGCTCTGGAGCAAGGAGCCGGCAGCGGTTTCCTGGCTCCAGCAGGTGAAGCCGCACATGTTCGGTCACATGCCGAAGGGCGGAAATTCTCCGGAAATTGCCCATCGTTCGCAAACCAATTTGGAGGAGCGGAGCTGATGACGACGCGCCGAACCTTCCTTGGAGCGGCCTCGAGCCTGGCGTTTTCGAACCTCTTCTCAAAGGCCAATGCCGCCGATCCCAACCAGACCGGAATAGATACCATGCACCCAGACCTGATCCTCCATAACGGTCGTTTCACGACCCTTGACCGCACCAATCCAAACGCGACCGCGGTCGCCATCAAGGATGGACTGTTTCTTGAAGTCGGTTCGGACAGCGAGGTCATGTCCCTTGCTGGTTCCAACACCAGGATCGTCGATCTCAAGGGCAAGCGCGTCCTGCCCGGCCTCATCGATAACCATACCCACGTTGTGCGTGGCGGGCTAAACTACAATATGGAATTGCGCTGGGACGGCGTGCGCTCGCTGGCAGATGCAATGGACATGCTCAAGCGCCAGGTGGCGATAACGCCAGCCCCGCAATGGGTGCGTGTTGTCGGCGGGTTCACCGAACACCAGTTTGCGGAGAAGCGTCTGCCGACGATCGAGGAGATCAACGCGGTCGCGCCAGATACCCCAGTATTTCTGCTGCACCTCTATGACCGCGCGCTCTTGAACGGTGCTGCACTGCGCGCCGTCGGTTACACCCGCGATTCGCCCAATCCACCCGGTGGCGAAATCACCCGTGATGCCAACGGCAATCCGACTGGCCTGTTGCTGGCCAAGCCTAATGCCGGCATTCTCTATTCCACCCTTGCCAAGGGACCCAAACTGCCTCTCGACTATCAGGTCAACTCCACCCGCCATTTCATGCGTGAGCTCAATCGTCTTGGCGTAACGGGTGTGATTGATGCAGGCGGTGGCTTCCAGAACTACCCTGATGACTACGAGGTCATTCAAAAACTCTCTGATGAGAACCAGATGACGGTGCGTCTGGCCTATAATCTCTTTACCCAGAAGCCCAAGGAAGAAAAGCAAGACTTTCTCAACTGGACGTCTTCGGTCAAATACAAGCAGGGCAACGACTATTTCCGTCACAACGGTGCCGGCGAAATGCTGGTCTTCTCCGCGGCGGACTTCGAGGACTTTCGCCAGCCACGTCCGGAAATGGCGCCGGAAATGGAAGGTGAACTCGAAGAAGTGGTGCGCGTTCTGGCCGAGAACCGTTGGCCATGGCGCATGCACGCCACGTATGACGAGACAATCTCCCGTTCGCTTGATGTCTTCGAGAAGGTCAACAAGGACATTCCGCTTGAAGGTCTGAACTGGTTCTTCGACCATGCCGAAACCATCTCGGACCGGTCCATCGACCGCATTGCGGCCCTTGGTGGCGGCATCGCAACCCAGCATCGCATGGCCTATCAGGGCGAATATTTTGTCGAGCGATATGGCCAAGGCGTTGCCGAAGCGACCCCACCGATCCGAAAGATGCTCGACAAGGGTGTCAACGTTTCTGCCGGCACGGATGCGACACGCGTCGCCTCCTACAACCCCTGGGTCTCGCTGTCCTGGATGGTGACCGGCAAGACGGTAGGTGGCATGCAACTCTATCCGCGCGCCAACTGCCTTGATCGCGAGACGGCTCTGCGGATGTGGACTGAAAAAGTCACATGGTTTTCGAATGAAGAAGGCAAGAAAGGCCGTATCGAGAAAGGCCAGTTCGCCGACCTTGTCGTTCCCGACAAGGACTTCTTCTCCTGCGCCGAAGACGAGATCTCGTTCCTGGTATCGGAGCTGACCATGGTTGGCGGCAAAATCGTCTATGGAGCGGGTGACTTCAAAACGCTCGACGAGAACGACGTGCCGCCTGCAATGCCCGACTGGTCTCCAGTCCGCAAGTTCGGCGGATATGCTGCATGGGGCGAGCCGGAAGGTGCTGGCGCGCGGTCTCTAAGGCGCACGGCTATCTCGACCTGTGGCTGCGCCAGCGATTGCGGCGTGCATGGTCACGACCATGCGGGAGCCTGGACCTCGAAACTTCCGATCGCCGACCTCAAGGGTTTCTTCGGCGCTCTTGGCTGCTCTTGCTGGGCAGTCTGATCGTGTCATCGCTTGGGCGACTTCTGTTCGCCCAAGCGATCCGACCCCATAATTGCAATATTGGCAATTAAATCGAAACTATTGCTGCAATTGTTGGCAGAGCGATCACCGGCCAATATCGCTCCATCAAACGCGGCCGCTCGATCCCGTCAGCGACCAAAAAGGAGCAGGATATGACCTACCAATCCCCTATATCGAATTCGGCCTTGAGCGGACTTGCCCGCGTCGTCGGCTCTCCCATTACGAGAACTGTATCGCTGCTTGCTCTCTGCGCTGCCTACATCCAGGGTCCACTCACCAAGATTTTCGATTTCAATGGCGCGCTTGCTGAGATGAATCATTTCGGTCTGCACCCTGCCGCTCTCTTTGCCGTCGTCGTCATCGTGTTCGAGCTTACGGCCTCCGCGATGGTGGTCTCGGGCTTCCTGCGCTGGGCAGGCGCACTCGCACTTGCAGGCTTTACGCTTCTCGCAACGTTCATTGCTCTTCGCTTCTGGGAAATGGCGCCCGGCATGGACCGCATGATGGCAACGAACGCCTTCTTCGAACACATCGGTCTGGCCGGTGCATTCATCTTCGTTGCAGCGGCCGACCTTGCAAAGGGAGCGGGTAAATGAGCGCCGCGAAAACATCCGGGGGCACTTTTGCTCCTCTCGCACAGCCCGTCTTCGCGGTCCTGTGGATTGCAACGGTTCTCGGCAATACCGGAAGCTTCATGCGCGATGTCGCAAGCTCATGGCTGATGACGGACCTCTCGGCAACGCCTGCTGCAGTCGCCATGGTTCAGGCGGCCGGAACATTGCCGATCTTCCTGCTTGCCATTCCGGCAGGCGTTCTCACCGACATTCTGGATCGCCGCAAGTTCCTGATTGCGGTCCAGATCCTGCTGGCCTTCGTAAGTATCTCGCTGATGGTCCTCTCGCAGACAGGCATGCTTTCCGTGAGCGCACTGATCGGCCTGACCTTCCTCGGCGGCATTGGTGCCGCATTGATGGGCCCGACCTGGCAGGCGATTGTTCCTGAACTGGTGAAACGCGAGGAAGTGAAGAGCGCTGTCGCTCTCAACTCCCTCGGCATCAATATCGCTCGTTCCATCGGCCCAGCTGCTGGCGGTTTGCTTCTGGCAGCGTTCGGGGCGGGGATCACCTATGGCGCAGACGTTGCAAGCTACATCTTCGTTATCGCGGCTCTGGTGTGGTGGCCACGTGCCAAAAACGCCAACGACGCTCTACAAGAGAACTTCTTCGGCGCGTTCAGGGCTGGCCTACGTTACACTCGCTCAAGCCGCCCCCTGCATGTCGTCCTTCTTCGTGCCGCCATCTTCTTCGCATTCGCCAGTGCCGTCTGGGCACTTCTTCCGCTGGTTGCCCGTCAACTGCTGGGTGGTGATGCCAGCTTCTACGGTATTCTGCTTGGTGCGGTCGGCGCCGGTGCGATCGGTGGAGCATTGGTCATGCCGAGGCTACGCGAACGCCTGAGCTCGGATGGTTTGCTTCTTGGCGCAGCGGTGATCACCGCAGTTGTCATGGGTGTCCTTTCGCTCGCCCCGCCGAAGATCGTCGCCATTATCGCTCTTCTGTTCCTCGGTGGTGCTTGGATCACCGCCCTGACGACCCTGAACGGCGCAGCCCAGGCTGTTCTGCCCAACTGGGTGCGTGGGCGTGGCCTCGCTGTCTATCTGACCGTATTCAACGGAGCCATGACGGCGGGCAGCCTCGGCTGGGGTGCTGTGGGCGAAGCCGTTGGAATTCAGACGACATTGCTTATCGGTGCAGCTGGCTTGCTCGTTGCAGGGTTCATCATGTACCGAGTAAAGCTCCCGGCTGGTGACGCCGACATGGTGCCGTCCAACCACTGGCCGGAACCGCTGGTCGCCGAGCCTGTTGCTCATGACCGTGGTCCTGTCCTGATCCTCATCGAGTACAAGGTCGAGAAACAGCATCGTTCAGCCTTCCTGCGTGCTCTCGACCACCTCTCTCAAGAACGCCGCCGCGATGGTGCCTATGGGTGGGGTGTGACGGAAGATTCCGCCGATCCGGAAAAGATCGTCGAGTGGTTCATGGTGGAATCCTGGGCTGAGCACCTCCGCCAGCACAAGCGGGTTTCCAACGCCGATGCAGACGTGCAGGGAAAGGTTCTGACCTACCATGTTGGTCCGGACAAACCCGTCGTTCGTCACTTCCTGACGATCAATCGGCCAGGGGCGGCGTAAATATTCCATAAAAAGGGCGGCTCTGGCCGCTCTTTTTTTATGCCATTTGACACAGGAAACTTGGAGCCGACTAAACTTTTCTCATTCATCCGTTGTCGTGAGAAGGTACCAGATGGATGTGGGCCATCCTCCCCGCCAGAAAGGCGCGACCAAACGGCGCATATACGGATCGATTAACCGGCTCTTGCTGCATTCGAAGCGAAAAAGCCGCAATCCAGCTTTACAACTGTCTGAAAGACGTGGAGGAGCCTGGCACCGTGAAACATCCTATCCCAGCGCTGTTTGTATGTATGGCGTCGCTCGTCGCCTCGACCGCCCCCGTTTTCGCAAATTGCTTTTCTCTGGTTGGGCGGCCTGAATGGCCGCTCATTGCAGGGGCAGTTTCCTCAGCACAGGTTTGTGAGCAGCTCCCAGCTGGGCCCAACCAAACTCGTAGTTTCCGCGTGCAATCCGCAGAACTTTGCCGTGGCGTGGATCAAAACTCCACTCTCAGAGCTACGGCCATAGTTACTTGCGAAAGCCCTCCCGACGCGCTTTTCGAGATGCCACCGATGCAGTCGGAGATTGCGGTGATCGTTTCAGTCAACGAAAGAGCATGCAAAATCACCGATGCTCAAATTCAGATCGGCGGTGAGCTGGGAAGCCTCCTGCCCGGCACGGTGGATGCCAGCGAACTCGCGAGGCGCTGGACGGGGTCGCAATTGTCGCAACTCTGCCAGATGCGTTAGTTTTATGAGCGCGTGGTCTACTCCATCTCTCGAAAGACAGCCTGGGTGACAGTGGGCGGCTGACGGTGGCTGCCCCATGGATCGCGTATGCCGATTTATGAGCCTCGCTAATAAGTGTTAGCGAAAAGGCGCATCTAATCATCTTCTTTTGCTTCCCTATGTTGAGATATGGCGTTTCTCCGAATGCGCCAGGCCATCAACAACGAATGGAGCTGGAGATGAGAGATCACTCACATTTGGAACTTTCGCGGCGGGACTTACTTGTTTCCTCGGCGGCGGCAATTGCTGTCACGGGAGTTGCGGCAAAAGGAGCCGCAGCACAGTCCTCGGGGGAAGAAATGAATTTCAAGACAAGTGTTTCCTTCAAAGTGAACGGCGAGATGCGTGATCTCGAACTCGACAATCGCACGAGCTTGCTCGACGCCTTGCGCGAGCACCTTCATCTAACCGGCACAAAGAAAGGCTGCGATCACGGACAGTGCGGCGCTTGTACCGTGATGGTGGATGGACGCCGGATCAATTCGTGCCTGACGTTGGCTGTGATGCACGACGGTGACGAGGTCACCACCATCGAGGGCCTCGGACAACCTGGAAACCTGCATCCCATGCAAGCCGCATTCATCAAACACGACGGTTTTCAGTGTGGTTACTGTACTCCCGGACAAATCTGTTCCTCCGTGGCGGTCTTGGAGGAAATCAAGTCGAATATCCCAAGCCACGCCACTGCAGACATTTCCGCAAAGGTGGAAGTCACCGCGGCAGAAGTTCGGGAACGAATGAGCGGAAACATCTGTCGATGCGGCGCCTACTCGAACATTCTCGATGCAATTGCCGAAGTCGGGGGGATCGAAGCATGAGAGCCTTCACATACGAGCGAGCCACAACGGCTCAGGCGGCAGCGAAAGCGGCAGCAGCCAATCCGGGAGCCAAATTCATCGCCGGCGGGACAAATATCCTGGACTTGATGAAGCTGGAGATCGAGCACCCGGCGCATCTCATCGACATCAACGGAGTTGGTCTCGACAAGATCGAAACCACCTCTGATGGCGGTCTGCGCATAGGGGCTCTGGTCCGCAATACCGATCTGGCAAGCGACGAGACTGTCCGTCGCGACTATGGTTTGCTTACCCGCGCCTTGGTCGCCGGGGCGTCTGGTCAACTGCGAAACAAGGCCACCACCGCGGGCAATCTCCTCCAGCGCACGCGCTGTCCGTATTTCTATGACACCAACCAACCGTGCAACAAGCGGCAGCCGGGAAGCGGATGTTCGGCCCTTGGCGGTTTTTCGCGACAGCATGCAGTCGTCGGAAGCAGCGAATCCTGTATCGCCACCCATCCCAGCGACATGGCTGTTGCGATGAGGGCGCTCGACGCAACCGTCGAAACGGTCAATGGCGACGGCCGTAGCCGCGCAATCCCGATCGCAGACTTTCACAGGCTTCCCGGCGATACCCCACACATCGAGACGGTCCTGGAGCCGGGCGAGTTCATAACTGCGGTCACGCTGCCGAAGCCAATTGGGGGCAAGCATATCTATCGCAAGGTGCGCGATCGGGCCTCCTACGCGTTTGCGCTCGTATCCGTTGCTGCGGTGATCCAGCCGGATGGCACCGGCCGCGTGGCTGTCGGTGGCGTCGCTCACAAGCCCTGGCGAACAGGCTCAGGTGACCAGGAGCTGAAGAGCGGTGCAAAAGCCGCAAGTGCGGCACTTCTCGGCGACGCTCGCCCGACGGAGCAAAATCGCTTCAAGATAACCCTCGTGGAACGAACGATCGGTGCGGTGATCGCAGAGGCAAGGGGATAACGACCATGAAATTCGACACACCTGCAATCAACAATCCCATCGACCGGATGAAAGTCGTCGGTCAGCCTATCCCCCGCATTGACGGCCAAGAGAAAACGACGGGCCGAGCAATGTATGCCTACGAATGGCATGATCCGAATATTCCTTACGCCTACGGGTATCCGGTCGGTGCCGCGATTGCGAAGGGCCGTATCCGGTCGATATCGATCGACGCCGCAAAGCGGTCCCCCGGCGTTTTGACGGTTGTCACCACCTTGGACGTGGGCAAGCGCGAGAAGGGTAAATTCAACACAGCCAATCTTTTTGGTGGCGATGAGGTCCAGCACTATCACCAGGCGGTGGCAGTGGTTGTCGCAGAAACCTTCGAGCAGGCGCGCGCCGCAGCTTCGCTTGTGACAGTAGAATATGAAACTGCGCCCGGGAGCTTCGATCTCAAAAAGGCCAAGGACAGTGCGGTCAAGCCCGACGAGAAGCAGCAGCCCGACACGGCAGTCGGTGACTTCGAGGGAGCCTTCAAGAGCGCACCGGTCACTCTCGACGAAAGTTATACCACTCCAGATCAGTCACATTCCATGATGGAGCCCCATGCGTCCATCGCTGCGTGGCATGGCGATAAACTGACCGTTTGGACGTCCAGCCAGATGATTGATTGGTGGCGATCCGATCTGGCGACTACACTTGGTATCGACAAGGACAATATCCATTTGATGTCGCCATTCATAGGCGGGGGGTTCGGGGGTAAGCTTTTCTTGCGGGCCGACGCGGTGCTTGCTGCCTTTGCAGCAAAGGCTACTGGACGTCCGGTCAAGGTCGCGCTTCCCCGTCCGTTCATAGCGAACAACACGACGCATCGGCCGGCGACGATCCAGCGTATTCGCATTGGAGCGACACAGGACGGCAAAATCACCGCGATTGCTCACGAAAGCTGGTCGGGTGACCAGCCTGGGGGCCAGCTGGAAACGGCTGTCAATCAGACGCGACTGCTCTACGCGGGTGAGAACCGGATGACTGCCATGAGACTGGCCACGCTTCACTTGCCAGAAGGCAATGCGATGCGGGCGCCCGGCGAAGCGCCGGGGTTGATGGCCCTCGAGATCGCCATAGACGAGATAGCCGAAAAGGTGGGCGTCGATCCGGTCGAGTTTCGGTTACTCAACGACACTCAGGTCGACCCTGAGAAGCCCGAGCGCGCTTTTACCCAAAGGAACCTGGTCGGCTGTCTCAAGCTCGGGGCGGAACGGTTTGGCTGGAACCAGCGCGGCAAGCCGGGTTCCCGACGAGAAGGAAACTGGCTTATCGGATCGGGTGTTGCAGCCGCTTTGCGAAACAATCTTCTCCTCCCATCCGCAGCAAGGGTTCGGCTCGGCGTGGACGGTATTGCAACGGTTGAAACCGATATGACCGATATCGGGACCGGCAGCTATACCATCATCGCACAAACAGCAGCTGAGATGCTGGGCCTGCCGGTCGATCGAGTAGCCGTTCAGCTGGGCGATTCCCGCTTTCCGGTTTCGGCGGGGTCGGGCGGGCAGTTCGGCGCGAACTGTTCTACCTCCGGCGTCTACGCAGCCTGCGTGAAGCTTCGTGAGGCGGTGGCGCAGAAACTCGGCTTTAACACTGATGACGTCGTGTTCGAGAACGGACAGGTTCGATCTGGAAACCGTTCGGTAGCGCTTACGGAGGCGGCTGCGCCAAACGGCCTTGTTGGCGAGGATGGAATGGAATGGGGCGATCTTTCCGAAGCCCATCAACAGTCAACGTTCGGTGCCCACTTCGTGGAAGTCGGCGTTGACGTGGCCACGGGTGAAACGCGCATTCGACGCATGCTGGCCGTCTGTGCGGCCGGACGGATCCTGAACCCGATAACAGCGCGCAGCCAGGTTATTGGTGCCATGACAATGGGTGTGGGTGGAGCCCTGTCCGAGGAGTTGGCGGTCGATACGAAGCAAGGCTTCTTCGTCAACCACGATCTGGCTGGCTACGAAGTTCCGGTGCATGCCGACATTCCTCATCAGGAAGTGATTTTCATGGACGAGGCAGACCCCATGTCGTCGCCGATGAAGGCCAAGGGCGTTGGCGAGCTTGGTCTCTGCGGGGTTTCTGCAGCTGTCGCCAACGCAATCTACAATGCCACCGGGGTGAGGGTGCGTCACTATCCTGTGACGCTCGACAAGATCATAGGCGGGCTGCCGGATGTTGCATGACGACATCGCCGCCCTTACGGATATCTGTCCTCAGGAGGATATCCAAGCTGCGACAAAGCCGACGCCGGTCAGGTCGTTGCTCACCGATGATACGGAAGAAATATTTGGCTTTGCGATAAGGGAGCTTGCAAAAGGCAGGGTGGCACTTGCCACCCTTGTCGAAATTCGCGGGGGAGCGGCTCGTGCGCTTGGCTCCCATGTCGCCATTGCGGCCGATGGTCGTTTTTGTGGCTATGTGTCGGGGGGCTGCATCGAGGCAGCGGTCGCTTCCGAGGCGCTCGACGCAATGGGCGAGAACAGAGATAGGGAGGTGAAGTTCGGATTAGGCTCCCCCTTTTTCGACATTGCCCTGCCGTGCGGTGGTGGAATTACCGTGTCGATCCACGTGCTGCAAAATACCGAGATGTTGAGCGGCGTTCTTGAGCAGCTTTATCAGCGCCGGACCACGGGCCTGGGCTACACGAGGCAGACCCAACAGCTCGAGATCGTCGAGCCGCCATCGCGGGCCGGTTACGCCGACGACCGCTTTTTCACGGTCTATCGGCCGCGCACGCGTGTCGTGATTTCCGGTCAAAGTATAGAGGCCGAGAGGGTCGCTGATATAGCCCAATCTTCCGGCTACGAGGTTGTAGCCTGCACAGCGAGCGAAAAGGTTGTGCCCGATATCGATCAGTACACCGCCATTGTTCTTCTCCATCACGACCTCGATGCCGAGCATGTCGTTCTGCAAGCCGCGTTACGGTCACCCGCATTCTACATCGGCGCCTTGGGGAGCACCCGTACACACCGTAGACGGGTCGATTTCCTTGTAAGCTCCGGTTTCTGCCGGGCAGATACTGATCGGATAAGGGCGCCGATCGGGCTTTTCGGGCCAACCCGCGATGCGAACTCCCTTGCCCTGTCCATCCTTGCCGACATCGCGGCGAGCCGCTTGTCCCTCTATGCGTGAGGTTCGGTGTGGAAGCGGCAGGAGCTAGACGAGTGTCAGTTGCCGTGGTTGTCCTGGCCGCTGGACGATCGAGCAGGATGGCGGGTGCCGGGCACAAGCTTCTTGCGCGTTTTCGGGAAACCAGCCTCGTTCGTCGGGCCGCATTGGCAGCTATTGGGGCCGGCAATCGTTCTGTGGTTGTTGTGACCGGATACCGAAGCTCGGACGTCGAGGCCGAAATTGCAGGGCTCGACCTGATCATCGCGAGAAACTCCAACTTCAGTGACGGAATGGCAAGCTCGATCGTGCTCGGCGTCCAGCGCGCCGCGTTGCAAGCTCCCGACGGGATTATGATCATGCTTGCGGATATGCCGTTGCTTGAACCTGCGGATATTGACGCACTCATCGACGCTTTTGCGGAGAGAAACGGAAAGGCGATTATTCGCGCGGTGTGCGATGGAGATCCGGGAAACCCGGTTGTCTTTCCTCGCGCCGCATTCCCGCAGCTCATGGCGCTTATAGGCGACAGCGGCGCGCGCAAGATAATCCCCCAATCTGGTCTCGACGTCATCGATATAGAGATCGGCGAAAGCGCCAAGGTGGACATAGACAACACAGAGCAGCTCGTTGCTTTAGGTGGCGATCCAGAAATCGACTGATCATCGAAACCTCATGTGTGCAGAGGCGTGGATCGCATTTTTACATCGACACCCCTTTTTATTGTCCATCACCGAACATTTGTCGTGCTTAACGCGTTCCTTCAGTTGCGGCACAATGATGTGCCCATGGAGGTGGTCATGACCAAATTCGCGCTTTACGTTCCGCTCGAGGCAATGCCCGGCAAAGAACAGGAGGTCGCCGAGTTTCTGCGATCAGCCTTACCGCTGGTCAATGCAGAGCCCGGCACGATTTCCTGGTATGCGATACAGGGAGGCCCAACTTCGTTTGCAATCTTCGATACGTTCGACGATGAGGACGGTAGGGATGCGCACTTAAATGGCCAAGTCGCTGCAGCCTTGATGGCGAAGGCAGAGGCAGGGGACCTGTTCGCCAAGCCGCCGCAGATACACATGCTGTCTATCCTCGCCGAAAAGCGTTCATAGCCCAGACTATTCGGACCTCATAATGTCGAACAGATGGGCTCAGATCGGCAACAAAATGAGATAATATCTCGTTCACTAATGGCTGGCGGCTGGGATTGCGGTAGCAATCATAAAAGCATCCGTTAGTGGTCGGCAGTTCGAACAAAGTCAGCGCGTGCAGAGTTCTTCCGTCGCTTCGAGCTAATACCTTTGAATTTGACGGACCTTCAGCATTGTGCAACCGTCGCCACATAGACCGGCGTCGGCGCGTAGATCCTCGTCGAGAGCTTTGAGTCCTTTGTGCAGGGAAAGATACTCTCATGCGGATCGTGATCTTCGTTCCAAAGGACGTGCATTCTCTGGAGCTTGCAGGGCTAATGGACGTGTTTGCCGAAGCAAATGCCCGTGTTGAAAAGTTATTCTACGAAGTTGCTGTCTTGGCAGGGCACGAGGGCACGATCCGCTGTGCATCGGGGCTAAAAATCCTGACCGACTGCGCTTTCGATGCGTACCTTGGTAGCCCCGATACATTGCTTGTAGCCGGCAGCGTCGGAGTTCCGCAAAGTCCGGGCGGGCGTGTTGTCGACTGGATTGTTAAAATCGCGGCTCAGGCGCGGCGCTATGGCTCCGTCTGCACAGGGGCATTCGTGCTTGGCGAGGCAGGTCTACTGAAAGACCGGCGTGTTACGACGCACTGGCAGTTCGCGTCACTGTTGGCCGAGCGCTTCCCCGAGACGCGGGTGGAAAGCGACCGGGTTTTTGTGCGTGATGGCGCGATGATCACGTCGGCCGGTTCCAGCGCGGCTATAGATCTCGGCCTTTCCCTCGTCGAGGAGGACTTGGGCCGGGAGATTGCGCTCTACGTTGCTCGCCGACTCGTCGTGTTTCTGAAGCGACCAGGCGATCAGTCGCAGTTCAGCGTGCATCTGGCGGCACAGGCTATCGACCGCAGCCGTCTACACAACGTCCAGCAATATGTTCTGAACCATCCGGCGGCGGACCTCTCTGTCAGCGCCTTGGCGAAGATCGCGGCCATGAGTGTGCGGAACTTTACGCGTGTTTTTTCGCAGGAGGTCGGTATATCGCCATCAGACTATGTCGACCGGACCCGTATCGACGTTGCGCGCTTCCTTTTGGAAGGGAGCCGCCTGCCAATCGCATTGGTGGCAGCGAGAAGTGGTTTTGGATCGACACGCGCGATGCGCCGTGCCTTTGTTTCGCACGCTGGAGTGACGCCGTCCGACTACCGTGATCGCTTTCGGACGTCTGGCGATGGCGCGAGAATCAGTTTGTCCGAAAACGGCTGACGCTTGTCCTGGAACCGCCTCGGCTGCGGGTTGCCCCGTCTGTGTTCGCCGTCCATGGTTCTTGTCATGGAAGAATTCGAAAAACGCATGCAGTCGCACCTCATGCAGCCCGCGCCGGTCATGTCGGACAATGCGCTTCTCAGCTCCGACGCTATCAGGCCAATTCTTGCGACGCTGGTCGAAGAACTAACCGATGGGATCGCGATCGCACAGCGTTTGGGCGCCAATTCGCCTTTGCTCTATGTCAATAAGGCCTTCGAGCATCTGACTGGCTACGCTCGGAACGAGGTCGTCGGGAAAGATTGCCGCTATTTGCAGGGCAACGAGCGCGACCAACAAGAGGTCGTCCACATTCGCGCTGCGATCGAGGCGGCGGAGCCTCTGGACTCAACGCTGCGTAACTATCGAAAGGACGGGTCGGCGTTCTGGAACAGTCTCAGTCTCCGGCCTGCCTGGGTGGGCGAAGAACTATTTTACGTCGGCATACTGCGCGACGTCTCGGCGATTCGCCAGGCGCACACCGCGCTGGATCGTGTCGCGAACCTCGACGCGACCACGCATTGCCTGAACCGTCAAGCATTTATCCTGGCTACCGAGGAACGTTTCGCAACCAATGCCAAAGCGACGCCCTTGGTCGTGAAGCTGGATGTGATCGGTTTTCACGATTTCAACACGGGATACGGTTTCGAAGTCGGGGATGCCCTGCTTTATGAAACCGGGCGGCGGCTGCGGGACGTGGGAGCTGCCCAGGTGGGACGCATGGGCGCCAATGAGTTCGCTTTGGCTTTTGAGCTCGCGGATGGATCAAGTGCGGATACTATCGTGGCAGCGGTATCCGCTTCGCTTGCCGCTGACTTCGTCGTGCCAGGTGCGAGTGTCTCACTGCGTTTCGCCATCGGCTATGCGGTGGGGCAGCCTCGGGCGAGACCCATTTCGCTGATCCGCAATGCCGGCATCGCCCTGTGGGCCGCCAAGTCCGCCCCTCTGGGTGGTCCGCGACGGTTTCGAGACTCGGATCACGAATAGGCAAGCCGACGCGTGCGAATGACTCGCGAATTGAAGGTCGCGGTCGCGAATGACGAATTTGTGTATCACTTCCAACCCCAGGTAGACCTTGCAACCGGCGAGTGGGTGGGTGCGGAAGCTCTGATACCCAGAATCATCCTCTGTTTGGCAGCCAGCTCCCCGGAAGTTTCGTCGAGACTGCCGAGCGATCAGGTCTGCTGCTTGATCTGACCGAACGAAGTCTGACGACCGTCGCGGCTTATGCACGGCGCATTAACGCGCATCGCGACAAGGCTTTGCGCTTTGCGGTGAATGTATCCGCCGGGGAGTTCCTGCAGCATCACATGGCCGAAATGCTGGATCGGGTCCTGTGCCTGACCAAGGCCGACCCGGCATGGTTGACGCTTGAGATCACCGAAAGCATGTTCCTCAGCGATACACCCGGCGTGATGGACGCATTTCAGCGGCTGCGACAGAGCGGCGTCGGCCTTTCCGTCGATGACTTCGGCACAGGCTATTCGAACCTGCGCTCGCTCGAAACCTTTCCGGTTACCGAGATCAAGATAGACCGCACCTTTATCAGCGAACTCGCAACGAGGCCGTCCAGAAGGGTGATCGTCCAGGCCGTTATCGATCTTGGACGCGCCCTTGGGTTAACTGTGGTTGCAGAAGGCGTGGAGACCGAGGCCCAGCGCAAAATGCTTCGCGAAATGGGCTGTCCGGTCGGCCAAGGCTACCTTTTCGGCCGTCCCATCGACGCCGAAGTTTTTGCAGCCGGCTTGGCACGGATTGGGAGCGACGGGATGGAAACAGCCTAACGTCAGCGGGAGTAAGGACCGATTTGGCCCCGCGAGTAATCGCGGAGCCAAGAGACGCTGATCAGATGAGGCTGACGTTCTCGGCCTTGGACTTTCCAGTCTTGCGGTCCTGTCCAACATCGTAGCTGACCTTCTGGCCATCCTGAAGAGAACCACCAAACCCTACGGCGGAGATGTGGACGAAGACGTCCGGGCCGCCGTTGTCCGGTGTGATGAAGCCGAAGCCCTTGTCCTGTGCGAAAAATTTGACGGTACCTGTTGCCATGTTATCCTCGTTAATTGAATACGACGCGGTAATACTATTGTTCGATGGCGGTGGCCACAAGGCTTTATGGCCTTCTCGAGACAAGTCGCCGTGGATGAGTGGTTTTCAAAAACGCCTGTTTTGCGGTCTCAGTCACGATCAGCGCGCGATCTTTTGAATTTCAGCACGAATTAATTCGTATTTCCATTCTGCTCCCGCGCACAAAAATCGAAGCAACGAGTTGCTTATGAACAAATTTGTCGCGTTGAGCGGGCCTGATCTTGATCGGAAAAGCAGCGCAGTTTGAAGGCATAGAGAGTTGCGGCCGCCGAGATCGCTTGCTCTATGTGCATACAGCGTCTCTATAGCGGTCAAAATGCTTAAAGTTTAGTCATTCCCAGGGTTGCGGATATTTTCATCGATCTATCTTGCGGATACGCTATTTGCGTGCTTGTATAGACAACCTAGGCAGTCATCACAGTTGCCGAGCCTGAAGGCGCAGACAGAGCGCAGGAGAGATTTGCATGATCGTCTTCGACAAGGTCACCAAGCAATATGCGGGCGCGGCTACTGCCGTAAACGGTTTGTCCCTGACGGCGCCAAACGGCAAGCTGACCGTGTTCGTCGGCCCTTCGGGTTGCGGCAAAACCACATCCTTGCGGATGATCAACAGGTTGATCGTACAATCGTCCGGGTCGATCCTTCTTGACGGCGAACCGACAGATGGCATGGACGTGGCACTGCTGCGTCGTCGTATCGGTTATGTCATCCAGCATGCCGGGCTTTTCCCCCATCGCACCGTTGTTCAGAACATTGCGACCACTGCGCGGCTAAACGGAGCGCCGAAGGAAAAAGCACTGCGCACGGCGCATGAGTTGCTTGAGCGTGTAGGGCTGACCGCCGCCTTTGCCGATCGCTATCCGTGGCAGCTTTCGGGTGGCCAGCAGCAACGTGTCGGAGTTGCACGTGCACTCGCTTCCGATCCCAAATTCATGCTGATGGACGAACCCTTCAGTGCTGTCGATCCCGTCGTTCGTACACAGTTGCAGGACGAATTTCTTCGCTTGCAGCGTGAGATTGGCAAGACCATCATCATGGTGACGCACGATATAGACGAGGCGTTGAAGCTTGGCGATCAGGTTGCTGTTTTGCGTGCCGGCGGAACGCTTGCGCAGATCGCCACTCCAGAGGAATTGCTGGCGCGCCCGGCAGATGCCTTCGTGGCGGACTTTATCGGCCGGGACAGAGGGTATCGCTTCCTGAGTTTTGCAGAATTTGACGGAGCAGTTCCTCTCGGTGCGGAGCCGACAGCCTTGCTCGGCGCAACACCGGACAGCCTTCGTGGCGTTGCAACGGATCGCTGGGTTCTGGTGACTGACGCCGAACATCGTCCGATCGGATGGGCCGATGCGCAGGGTCTCAGGCAACCACTGCGTGAGGGAGATCTCAATCTCAGTGGTACGCTGGCGCCGGAAGGCAGCAGTTTGCGCCATGTGCTCGATGCAGCGTTGAGTTCGCCCTCCGGCCGCGGGGTCATCGTAGGGTCAACGGGCCAGCTTGTCGGCACCGTCACACTCTCTGATGTCGCCAAAGCCATCGAAGCCGCGCGGGTCGGTCGCTTCGGAGGTCAGCCATGAGGTTTGATTGGCTCTACCGGGAATCCGGGCGGATTTTCGAGCTTTTTATCTGGCATCTCGGCCTTTCGGTCATCCCGGTGGTGATCGGCCTGCTTCTTGCCCTGCCGCTCGGTTGGATTGCGCAGCGGGCCGGTTTATTCCGGTCGACCCTGCTGGGGGTTGCCGGACTTCTTTACACAATTCCGTCGCTTGCGCTGTTCGTCCTGCTGCCGCTGGTGCTCGGCACCCGTATACTCGATCCGCTAAACGTCGTCGTCGCGCTGACGATCTACGCGTTGGCGCTTCTGGTGCGAACAGTGAACGATGGTTTGGAATCGGTTTCGCCAGACGTCCTCCAGGCGGCGAATGCCATGGGCTACAGACAGGTTGCGCGTCTGGTGATGGTGGAGCTACCTCTCGCGGTTCCTGTGATTGCCGCCGGATTGCGTGTGGCCGTGGTTTCCAATGTCAGCATCGTTTCCGTAGCGGCACTGGTTGGAACGCCGCAACTTGGTCTGCTCTTCACGCAGGGGCTTCAGCTGCGGTTCCTGACGCCGATCATAGCAGGCATCGTACTCTGCGTGCTTCTCGCAGCCTTGCTGGACGGGCTTGTTCTGTTCATTTCACGCCGCCTGACGCCGTGGCAGCCTGGGAGTGCGGCGCGATGATAGAATGGTTTAGCGATCCAGCTCACTGGACAGGGAGTGATGGTGTCATCGTTCTCGTCGGTCAGCATCTGGCTTATAGCTTTGCGGCCCTTTTCCTCGCCTGTCTGATTGGCTTGCCGGTTGGGCTTTATGTGGGACACACGGGACGCGGTGTCGTCTTCATCGCGGGTCTTGCAAATGCGCTACGCTCCCTTCCAAGCCTCGGCCTGATCGCACTTCTTGTGATTGTTTTTGGCCCCGTTTTCGCATCCGATATGGCTTTTATCGTACCCAGCCTTATCGTGCTCGTGCTTCTGGCCGTGCCGCCGATCATGACTGGCAGTTACGCCGGTATCGCGGCGGTGGATCCCGCTGCGGTGGATGCTGCAAGAGGCATGGGGAAACGTCCGCTCGATATTCTGTTCGATGTGGAACTGCCCTGCGCTCTGCCATTGATCTTTTCCGGTCTGCGCAGCGCCACGCTTCAGATCATCTCGACCGCAACTATCGCCGCTTATGTTTCTCTTGGTGGTCTCGGTCGCCTGATCATCGATGGGCGGGCGCAGAACGATTATTATCAGATGGCCGCAGGTGCCGTTCTCGTCGGTGCGTTGGCCCTGACCGTGGATCTGATCATCGGCGTCATATCGAGGGTCACCGTATCACCAGGGCTGACGCGTCGAGCGAAGCGTTAGAGGTTCTAAAATAACCGGGTTTTCTATTCCACGACTGTTTCAACATAAAGGAGAAGCTCGCATGGCATTCAGGATCATCACTGCCGCCAGCGCATTTGCGCTCATGGCACTTTCCGCTGCTTCGGCATTGGCGCAAAGCAATCCGCTGGCCGCGCCAGCCACTCCGCGAACCGATACGACGACAATCATCGTCGGTTCCGCCGACTTCCCCGAAAGCCAGCTTCTGGCGACGATCTACGCCAAGGCCCTTGCCGCCAAGGGTGTTGCCGTCGAAACGAAGTTGAGCATCGGTAGCCGCGAAGTCTATATCCCTGCGTTGCTCGACGGATCAATCGATCTGTTGCCGGAGTATGCTGGTGCGACGCTGAGCTATCTCGACAAGAACGCGACGGCCCATTCGCCAAGCGATGTGGCCGCAGCGCTCAAGGCGGCTCTGCCGAAAGGCGTCTCTATGTTGACACCCTCCGCAGCACAGGATTCCGATAGCGTGGCTGTGACGCGCGCGACCGCTGACAAATACAAGCTGAAGACGATTGCCGATCTCGCACCCGTAGCCTCGCAGCTCGTGCTTGGCGGTCCACCGGAATGGAAAACGCGCAAGGAAGGCATTATCGGTCTGAAGGAACTTTATGGCCTCGAGTTCCAGTCGTTCAAATCGCTTGACGTCGGTGGCCCGCTGACCCTTTCGGCACTCATCAACGGTCAGGTCCATGCTGCAAACCTGTTCTCGACCGATCCGGCCATCGCTGCAAACGATCTCATCGTGCTTGAAGACGTCAAGAACCTCTTTCCCGCCCAGAACATCGTACCAGTGATTGCCACACCGAAAGTTAGCGACGTTGTGACAAGCACTCTCGATGCTGTTTCTGCCGCCCTGACGACGAAAGATCTCGTCGTTATGAACGGTCGTCTGGCCAATCACGACAGTTTCGATGTCGTGGCGGGCGACTGGCTGGCCGAACACAAATTGAACTGAATCCATCGGCAAAGGGCGTGGCATTGCCCCGCCCTTTGCCGACAACCCTGCGTATTGGTGACGTCATAGCTATGGATCACGACAGAGAGATTTTCCGGGAAGTGATGCCGCCGATATCTGAGGACGCTCGTGACGCGCAGGGCACCGAAGACCAGAGTTCACCGCTTTATGTAAAGCTGAAAGACTACGTCCGCAGTCGCGTCGAGGCGGGTGAGTGGAAGATCGGTCAACGTGTTCCATCGGAAAACGAACTGGTCGATATTCTCGGTGTCAGCCGTATGACGGCCAACCGCGCTTTGCGTGAGCTGGCCGACGAAGGGCTTGTGGTGCGTGTACGCGGCAAAGGTTCGTTCGTTGCGTCCAAGAAGCGCACATCGCAGTTCCAGAGCGTACCCAACATTGCCGAAGAAATAACACGCAACGGCGGTGTTCACAGCGCGCGGGTCATACTTCTTCAAATCGAAACCTGCGATCCAGATCTTGCCGAAGCGCTCGCTGTTCCGGCTGGCAGCCTTGCTGCGCACTCGATCATTGTGCATGCGGAAGACGGCGTGCCGATGCAAATCGAGGATCGTTTCGTCAATTCGGACTGCGCGCCCGATTACATCAAACAGGATTTCAACCTCGTAACACCCAACGGTTATCTCACGCGAGTGGCACCGATCGTGAAGGCCGAGCAGCATATCGAGGCGGTCAGCGCACAGCCCTGGGAATGCAAGCTGCTGGCGATTTCCAAGACGGAACCATGCCTGCTCGTGCGTCGTCGCACATGGTCTACAAAGGGGATCGTGTCTTCTGTCCGCCTCCTTTATCCCGGCAGCCGCTATCGTCTTTACAGCAGTAATTGAGACACGGGCCAACGCTGGCAGTATTCAAGATGGAAAATTGCCGCTCCTCGCAGCCGTTTCTGCATCATAGGAAAACGTCATGACTGTTCTACTGGATGATGGATTGAGTTGGCGCGATGTTGCCCATATCGGCAAGGGCGAGGCACTGCGTGTGTCAGACGCGGCCTATCTGCGGATTGACCGGGCGAGCCAGATCGTTGACAGCATCGTCGAAAGCGGTGTGCGTGCCTATGGCATCAATACCGGGGTCGGTGCACTGTCGGACACTGTGGTGGATCGCACCGCGCAGGGTCGGCTTTCGCGCTCCATTATTCTCAGCCATGCCTGCGGTGTCGGACCGTTGTTGGATCCTCGCGAAGTTCGGGCAATCATGGCGGCGCAGATCGCCAATTTCGCTCATGGGCACTCCGGTGTCCGACGCGAGATCGTCTCGCATCTGTCGACGTTTCTGGAACAGGATTGTATTCCCGACGTGCCGTCCCGCGGATCGGCGGGCTATCTGGTGCACAACGCGCATGTTGCGCTTGTTCTGATCGGAGAGGGCCAGGCCCGGCTCGGCGGGCGCATTATGAGTGGACGGGATGCCCTGGCGGCAATGGGACTTCAACCCATCGTGCTGGGTGCCAAGGAAGGGCTGAGCCTCGTCAATGGTACAGCCTGTGCGACCGGTCTTTCCTGCATGGCACTCGCGCGGGCCAATCACCTGCTAGATTGGGCCGATGCCATAGCGGCGCTGACGCTTGAAGCAGCAGGCTGCCAGATCGACGCTTTTGACGAGACGGTTCTCGCGCTGCGTCCCTCGAAGGGAATCGCGGCCGTCGGGGCTGCTCTGCGATCCCGGCTTGAAGGCAGTGGGCTGGTTGCCGCCGCTCATGGCAGGCGGACACAGGACGCGCTAAGCCTGCGTGCCGTGCCGCATGCGCATGGTGCTGCACGCGACATCTTCGATGCCTGCGCCTCCATCGTTGACCGAGAGCTCGCCTCCGTCACCGACAATCCCGCGATCCTTGGCACGCCCAAGCAGCCCATCGTCTCGTCGGAGGCCCATGCCGTTGCCCCGGCATTGGGGCAGGCGGCAGACAGTCTCGCCATCGCCATTGCACAGATTGCCTCCATGAGCGAGCGCCGTATCGACAGGCTGGTCAATCCTCTGGTGAGTGGTCTGCCGCCATTTCTGGCGACCGATGCCGGAAGCCATTCAGGTTTCATGATCGCGCAATATACGGCCGCAGCCCTTGTCGGCGATAGCAGACGTCTTTCCGCGCCTGCCTCCACAGATGGAGGGCTGACATCGGGATTACAGGAGGATTTCCTCTCTCATCCCACGGCAGCCGCCAACAAGCTGCTCGCGGTTCTCGACAATGCAGAATATATTCTGGCCATCGAATGGATGGCCGGGGTGCAGGCCCATGATTTCCTGGAAAATGTTGCCGTGCGGGCAGCCGGAACAAATGCGGTCTACAATCTGCTTCGCGAGCACCTCCAGCCCTATTCGGATGACCGGCCCCTGTCTGCGGACATGGAAAAGGCAAGGCTGCTCCTGCGTGATTTCTCGCCACCGGATATGTGATTGAAAGCCGTAAGGCTCGTGCCTTACATGGTGAAAGGCAGATCGATACCCTTGGCGCGGATGAAGGGCAGGCCTTTGCGCCGTGCAGTCCAGCCGATAACGTGAAGGCTCCGGGCGGCCGGTTCATGCCGTTGCGCAAGCATCCAGGATTTGCAGTCGATCGCGGCAATGTCCGCCCGGCCCTCGGCCACTGCGATGACGGAAGCGCGGTGCGCACCGGTTTCGAGACAATTTTCAAACAGATCGAGGCCCGCGCCTTCTGCTTCCAGATCGCGTTTCAAGCTGAGATAGCCGGATAATGACTTGTGCTCGTTGAATGCCAGTATTTTCCCGCTAAGAAATCCTTTCGGCAAAGCGGCCTCACCGGTTCTCGAAGGTTCAGCACCCTCTCCACCGTCGGCTATGCGGGCAATGATGGCGCTGGAATAGAACTCGCCTGCACCACCCTTGATGCCATTATAATCGCTCTGTCCAATCACCTGCACATGATCCTCCAGGCCAAACTCCATTGGCCCCCAGCAGGTGCCGGAGATCAGCAGAGCCGGATGTCGCCAGAGCACCGCAAGATCCAATGCATCGGGATCGAGCGTGGCAGGGTCTGCGGCAATGATGGCGCCGTCCTTTCCACGAATACCTCCCGGAACCGCCGGCATATCGCCGTTGCGTCTGGTGAGGCCTTTGGGAGCGTCGATACCCTTTGCTAAAAAACGGGTGCGCATATCGGCCCACAGCCTGTCCGTCTCATTGCGCAGTTCGGGCCAGTCATACATTGGCAGTGCCGCGATCCATGTCACGACGGAATTTCCAGTCTCGCGTCTTGTTCCTGCATCGCATGGTCAGAAAAAATCAGAGCGGCAGGCACGACGGGTGACGCGATTAAAACTTGCTCGTCCCGTCTCAAGACAGGATGCGCTACCGGTTCCTTGGCCTTGAAGGCGAAAGCGCGGAACACCTCGAAATAATTGCTGAACACATATCCGTCATTCATCTTCTGCCACTCCGCCCGCCTCTCGCTGTAGAGGGAGGGCAATTTATACCAGGCGGCTGTCGGCATTTTGTGATGCACGAAATGCAGGTTGTTATAGAGAAACAGTGGAGCCAGGATGGAGTTTTCAACAATGATCGTTCTCCCATCCGGCTGTTCGGACCATTGATGTTCGCAATAGGAGCGAATGGCAATGATGGATATGCCCAGATAGGCCGCCACACTGACATAGAGCCAGATTGGAACGCCGAAAATCAGGGATATGACCAGCAGTGTCGGAACAAGTCCGGCCAGATGCAGGGTCCAGGCATATATCACCCGCCGATCACCCTGCGCGATCTTGCGCCATTCGGATATCGTGAAACCAATAACCATCAGCGGAGGGCCGATGACCAGACGCCCGATGAACGTATTGTTCCATCCCAACAGGACCTTGAGGAACGACGGCATCTTTTGCCAGTCGCCCATAGCCCGGTAATAGCTTTCCGGATCGTCGAATGGGTCGGTCAGACGCTCGTCTGCATGGTGTTGCAGATGCGTGCGCTTGTAACTGCGATAGGGGTAGAAAATCCCGAGCGGCAGAAAGACCAAAGCTTCGTTCAGTCGTGCATTGCGCGTAGGGTGCCCATGCAGAACCTCGTGCTGGAGGGAGGAGTGCAGGGCAACTGCAATGCCCATGAGCACCAGAGAAACGATTGGAAACAACGGATACAGAAAATATCCTGCGAAAATCCAGAGACCGTAACAGACCGCCAACAGCGAGACTGTTGGCCATTCAATTCGGTCACGCGTTCTTCTGCGGCGCACGCCAGTCAGCCGCGCCGTCTTCTTTGCCAATATGTCTGTCATTTCATACTCTTGATGCCCCTGTCACCGTAGGGTCGCATCAGTCTCAGCCAGCCACAACGGGTTTATGGTGACCAACTGTTGATTTTGATAACAGTTTAAGCATTATGGTGATAATTATAAACAAACGGGTGAATTATGGACAAACGTGCGCTCGCAGAATTGTTTCGTGCCCGCCTGATCCAGCTGGTGAACAGGTCAGAAGACAGCCAGGCGTCTTTTGCCGCCGCCATTGGCATTGATCGATCAGCACTTTCGCAATTGCTTTCCGGTGATTCGGCGCGGCTTCCGCGTGTGGAGACGCTGCTGAATATCGCCGAGCGACATTCCGTCTCGCTCGACTGGCTACTCGGTCTTTCCCATGATCAGGGGTTGATGGGGGAATTGCGGCCAAGTTTCGAGATCGAGGAGGGCGGTGCTGATTATACGGATACGCTGTTGATGAAGTGGCATGCGGAAGCTGCAGGCACCAAAATCCGTTATGTTCCGGCACGCATTCCCGATCTGCTTCGCACACCCGAGATCATCGCTTTCGAGGCCATGGGCGCGCATCAGAGTGTGATGGCGCAGGCCAGCGAAACGGCGTTTCGACTCGATTATAATCGCCAGCCTGGTACCGATATGGAAGTTTGCATGCCGCTCGAAACGCTGGAAGCTTTTGCGCAGGGGCGCGGTATGTGGAGCGGTTTGGACCGCGAGACACGTGCCGAACAACTCAAACATATGTCGGGACTTATCAGCGAGCTATACCCATCATTCCGGCTGTTTCTGTTCAATGAAAAAGAACGCTTTTCCGTGCCCTATACGATCTTCGGTTCGCAACGGGCAGCACTTTTCGTCGGCGCCATGTATCTTGTACTCAACAACGCTGAAGCCATCCGTAAGATGCAACGTCACTTCGACGAGCTGATACGTTTTACCCGCATTCATGCCCATGAAACCGCGGATTTTGTTATGAATTTGGACGTCGCTTAGTCCTGTGACGGGTACCAGCTTTCGCACATCATCGAACCGGTTTGCTACGTGGCGATATGGTCGGGATTGAACAGGAGAGGAAGGCCGCCATGGCCGCGAAATAACGACCTCCTCCACAAACCGGATCTTTTGTAACGGCGCCAGAAAAAGCCCGGCAGTGCCGGGCTGTAATCTATGATGTTACTTCGGCCGAAAACGCGGATTTGATCAGTGTTTTGGTATATTCAGCCGCCGGCCGCTCGAATATCGCGTCCGTTTCTCCCTCTTCGACAATCTTCCCGTTTCTCATCACGATGACATAATCCGAAATGGCTTTGATGACAGAGAGGTCGTGGCTGATGAAGATGTAGGAAAGGTTGTGCGTTTTCTGCAAATTACGCAAGAGATCGATAACTTGGCCTTGAATGGATCGGTCCAGCGCCGATGTAGGTTCATCGAGAATGACGACATCTGGTTTGAGGATGATCGCGCGGGCAATTGCGATACGCTGACGTTGCCCGCCTGAAAACTCGTGCGGGTAGCGGTTGCGGGCGGCGGGATCGAGGCCGACTTCTTTCAGCGCTTCTATTGCTCGCTCGTCGCGCTGCGCGCGGCTGAGCTGTGGGTCGTGCACAAACAGACCCTCAGTGATGATCTCTCCAACAGTCTGCCTTGGCGAAAGAGATCCATACGGATCCTGGAACACGAGCTGCAGCTGCCGCCGCAATGGCCTCATTGCCGTTCGGCCAAGTCCGGTGATTTCCGTCTTGCCGAAGAAAATGCGGCCTTCTGCAGTGACAAGGCGCAGAAGCGCGCGACCGAGCGTGGACTTGCCTGATCCGGATTCACCGACTATGCCGATGGTCTGCCCTTGATGAAGGCTGACATTAACGCTGTCCACGGCCCTGAAAGCCCGTGACTTCGACAGGAAGCCGCCCGGGATCACATAATCGATCGTGACGTTCTGGCCAGAGAGAACGACCGGCGCTTCTTTGCCGACCGGCGGCTTGTGGCCGCGGGGTTCGGCATCGAGAAGCATCCTCGTATAGTCCGCCTGCGGGCGCTCGAAGATCTCTTCCGTCGGACCGGTTTCAACGATCTCGCCTCGGCGCATAACCGCAACACGATCGGCAAAATGTCTGACGACACCGAGATCGTGCGTTATCAGCACCACTGCCATGCCGAAGCGCTGCTGCAACGACTTCAGAAGATCGAGAATCTGCGCCTGGATTGTCACGTCGAGCGCGGTGGTTGGCTCATCCGCGATCAGAATATCCGGCTCGTTTGCCAGCGCCATGGCGATCATGACGCGTTGGCGCTGGCCGCCGGAAAGCTCATGCGGGTAGCTGTCGATGCGCCGCTCCGGGTCCGGAATACCGACAAGTTTCAGAAGCTCGAGAACGCGTGCCCTCGCTTCCTTCTTGCTGCCGCCCCGGTGATGGACGATTGGCTCGGCGATCTGCGCGCCGATCCTGTAAAGCGGATCGAGCGAGGTCATCGGCTCCTGGAAAATCATGGTGATTTTCGCGCCACGGATTTTGTTCAGCTCGTTGACCGGCAAGCCTACCAACTCGCGTCCACGATATTGCGCCGAGCCTTGAATGACGCCGTTGGAAGCCAAGAGGCCCATGATGCCCATCATGGTCTGGCTTTTGCCGGAGCCAGATTCCCCGACGACAGCGAGCGTTTCACCCTGCTTTACGTGGAGATCGACACCTTTGACGGCGTTGACGGTGCCGTCTGGCGTGGCAAAATCGACCTTGAGATTGCGGACGGTGAGAATGTTTTCAGATGTCGTATTCATGTCAACGATCCTTGGGATCGAGTGCATCACGCAATCCGTCGCCTACGAAGTTCAGCGAAAAAAGCGTCAGCACGAAGAAGATTGCCGGGAATATCAGTAACCACGGGGCCGACTGAATATTGTTGGCGCCTTCGGAAATGAGCGCGCCCCAGCTCGTGAGCGGTGCCTGAACGCCAAGCCCCAGGAAGGAGAGAAAGCTTTCAAGAAGTATGACCTTCGGGACAACGACCGTCACGAACACGACCACGGGACCGATGGTGTTGGGGATGATGTGACGGCGGATGATCTGCCAGTCGCTCAAACCCAAGGCCTGAGCTGCCGCCACAAATTCCCGCCGTTTCAAGGCAAGCGTCTGGCCACGCACGATACGCGCCATATCCAGCCACTCCACTGCGCCAATGACAAGGAAGATCAGGATGAAGCTACGCCCGAAGAAAACCACGAGAACCACGACCAGGAAGACGAAGGGCAGCGAATAGAGGATCTCGACGAAACGCATCATTACATTGTCGACGCGCCCGCCGATGTAACCCGCCGTAGCGCCGTAAAGCACGCCGATGCCGAGCGAAACGAGGCTGGCGAGAACGCCGACGGCAATGGAGATCTGGCCGCCCAGCATTACGCGAGCCAGCATGTCGCGACCGTTTGAATCTGTGCCGAAGAAGAAGTATTCGCGATTGACATCGCCTTCCAACTTAAGCGTTCGACCATCATCTTCCGTAGCAACGACTTTCGTGTTTTCGAATTCGTTGGCGCGGTCGAAATAACGTGTCGTGCGCGGGTCAATCGGGCTGGTGGAGTTAACCGTTGCCGTGAAAGTCTGCCCTTCGACGGCAAACTCCTTCAGTTCGACGCGCGCACGGCCTGCCACACCTTCCATGACGCTCTGGAGGTTGTTCACGTCCGGGCGCGGCTCGAGGCTTGGCGCGACGGAGACGTAGGACGAAAACACCTGATCATAGGTGTGTGAAAGGAAATGCGGGCCGATAAATGAGAAAAGTGTGATCAGCACAAGCATGATGGAGCCAGCCATGGCGGCCTTGTTTCGTCTGAAACGCAGGGCTGCAAGCTGGAACAGGCTTCGGCTTTTCACCGATGGCTGAGGGGCGATATTGCCGGAGATATCAGTCATGTCTGACCCTCGGATCGAGCAGGCCGTAGAGAATATCGACCACGAGATTGAACAGGATCACAAAAATGGCGATGAGAACGACAGTTCCCATGACCAGCGTGTAGTCGCGATTGATGGCGCCAAGAACGAAGTAGCGGCCGACACCGGGAATGGTGAAGATCGTCTCGATGACCGCCGAGCCTGTCAGCAGCGCTGCGGCGCAAGGCGCAAGATATGAAACGACCGGCAGCATCGCCGCGCGCATGGCGTGAATCACCACGACGCTGCGAGACGGGAGGCCATAGGCCCTGGCGGTGCGGATATGGTCCATGCGCAGAGCCTCGATCATTGCACCGCGCGTCAGACGCGCGATGACCGCAAGCTGCGGCAAGGCGAGCGCGATCATCGGAAGAATGAGATAACGTAGCGACCCATCACCCCAGCTACCTGCGGGCAGAAGCCCCAGCAAGACGGCGAAGATAAGCGTGAGGACAGGTGCGACGACGAAGTTCGGCACGGTGATGCCGATGGTCGAGATGGACATGATGGAGAAATCGAAGGTGCTATTCTGCCTGAGTGCGGCAAAGGTGCCGGCAAGAATGCCGCCGACCAACGCCAGCAAAAGAGCATAGCAACCGAGCTGCAGCGAATAGGGCAGGCCTTTGCCGATCAACTGGGCGACGGTGTTGTCCTTGTAGATGTAGCTCGGACCGAAATCGCCGGTGGCGGCGTTGCCGAGATAGATGAGATACTGGCGCCACAATGGTTCATCCAGATGATAGGTTCTCATCAGGTTTTCCATGGTTTGCGGGGGCAGGGGCCGCTCGAGGTTGAACGGACCGCCCGGTGCGAAACGCATCAGGAAAAACGAAATCGTGACGACGATGAACAATGTCGGCACGGCGCTCGCCAAACGGCGCAGGATAAATGAAATCATGATTTTCAGGCTCCGACATGGCACGGTGGTTTCGGCCACCGTGCCAGCACTGCTTATTCGGAAACGCTCAGGAAGCGGCTGAGGTGTTCGTTAGCAGCATTGTCTTCCCAACCCTTCACGCGGTTGGAAACCAGCCACAGGTCCGCCTGTGTGAGAAGCGGAGCAACCGGCTGTTCCTTCATGAGGATGGTTTCTGCCTCGTGCAACAGTTTGGAGCGAGCAGCAGGATCCTTTTCGTCATAGGACTTCTGCATCAGCGCATCATATTCGGCATTATTGAACTTCGAGTAGTTGAAGGTCTTGTTGGAGGATACCGAAAGGGCGAGGAAGTTTTCCGCATCCGCATAGTCGGCAACCCAGCCTGCACGCGCAACGTTGTACTTGCCGCCTTCCTGCAGGTAGCCGTAATGGGAGGCGACGTCGAGGTTCACCAGTGACACTTTCGCGCCAAAGGTATTTTTCCACATGTCCGCAATAGCGGTGGCAACGCGCTCATGGTTCGGGTTGGTGTTGTAGCGAATTTCGACGGAAAGCGGCTTGCCGCCCTCGCCGTAACCGGCTTCCTTCATGAGTTTGACGGCTTCGTCTTCACGATCGAGTTGCGACAGCGTCGCAAACTCTGCTTTCGCAGGCTCACCGTAGGAGTCCATGCCCGGAGGAACCATGGAGTAGGCGGGAACCTGCGAACCGCTGTAGATTTCCTTGGCGAGAAAATCGCGGTCGACTGCCATGGACAGGGCTTGACGGACGCGGACATCGTTATACGGCGCTTCACGCGTGTCGAAGGTATAGTAATAGGTCGCAAGCGTCGGCGAAACGTGAACCTGTTCGCCATAGGCCTTGCGCAGACGGTCGATCTGGTCCGCGGAAAAGTTGTAGGCGAGGTCCATTTCCTTGGCTTCGAAACGACGAACGGATGCGGCCTGGTCGTCGATCGGGTAGAAGATGACCTTGTCGATCTTGGTGTTCGATGCGTCCCAGAAGTTGGTGTTCTTGACCACCGTCAAGCTGTCATTGGGAACATGCGCTTCAAGCTTGTAAGCACCGTTCGAGACCATGACGCCCGGCTTTACGAAGTTGGTTCCGTTCTTGTCAAAGCTTGCCTTCGAGATCGGCAGAGCTGTCTGGTGGGCAAGGAGTTCAAGGAAGAACGGTGTTGAGCGCTCGAGTGTGATCTCAAGGGTCTTGTCATCCACGGCCTTGACGCCAAGCTGGTCAACCGAAGTTTCGCCCTTGTTTATCTTCTCGGCGTTCTTGATCGGATAAAGAATATTCGCATATTTTGCTGCGGTCTTCGGGTCTTCGACGCGCTGATAGGAGAAAACAAAATCTCCAGCCGTTACCGGAGTGCCATCCGACCACTTCGCATCTGCACGCAGTTTGAACGTGTAGACGGTACCATCCTCAGACAGCGTCCAGCTTTCCGCCGTACCGGGAACGATCTTGCCGGCAGCATCGTAAATGGTGAGACCTTCATAAAGGTCTTTGAGGATAAAGGCTTCGATATTGATCGAGGTCTGTGCCTGATCGAGCGTCTGAGGCTCCCCGGAATTGCCGCGGTGAAGAACTGTTTCTGCAAGTGCGGAACTTGCGCCAATCAGAAGCGATCCTACCAGCAGCGTGGCGCGAGTTGTTGTTTTTATCGACATAATTTCCCTCCCGTGAAGAGTGTGAGTCTACAAACAAGGCCAAATTGCTCCGAAGGGCAACCACAATAAATTGTGAGTTTATGCATACACCGTGACTGCTGATCGAAAAGAATAAGGGCAAAGCCATGGCCCGCACGCTGGACATTGCCTCGCGTGACGCGACCTCCGGGACGGTTAAATCGATGCGGCAAGCCGTCGGCCCCATCGATATCCTCGTGAAAATACCGATGCCGCCAGCATCAAGCAGGTGCTGAAACGGTGAGGATAATCTTCTCTTTCGAGTCCGGCTCGCGAAAGCGCGCAGCCCGTCGAAAATCAAAGCCCGAGTAAGTTTACGGCATCACACATGTCATCGTTTGCATATGCCGGGTAACACTTCATTTAGTAATTTTGTGAAATCTAAAATACGCAGGTTCCAAAGTTTCATCGGCGGGGCTGGTAGAACGAGTGGATCCAACGCGCCCAGCCTTTGGCGGCCCGGAGCGGATATCCGCTTGTCGCCCTATGAGGAGGGGCACAGCTACCCGCGATGTTCCATTGTTTGTTTCCCTGGCTTCCTGCGCGGACAGCTGGAGGAGCGCTTGCCCTGAGGCTATTCATGTCTTTCCTGAAGAATACCAAAATAAAAACAAAGGTATTATTCGTCATATCGGTGATGAGTTTGATGTCGCTTTCCGGAATCAGCTACGTCAGCTTGCAATATAAAAATACCGACAATGTCTACAGTGATTTCATCGCCAATGAGGCGCTTGCTGCGGTGCTGAACGCCCGAACCAGCGGCAATCTCAATGCACTCGGCATGCAGATGCTTCGCGCCAGCCTCAATGACTCGACCAGCAGTGATTTCGAGGCCGCTGTCAAAACATTCAAGGCCGACCGGAAGCAACTGGAAGAACGGCAGAATAAAATCATGCAGCTGGTGCCGGCCCGGACGGATGCCGCTCGTGATATCCTCAAGGGCGTTGCCGAGGTTGAGGAAATCGGCAATCAGGTCATCGCTCTCATGCAGGCGGGAAAAAATGCTGAAGCTCAGCAGATGGCGCTTAACGTCCTTCGAAAAATAACTGAAGTCTCACCGAAAATCAGCGCGGGGAACGAGCAACTGATCCAGGTGATGAACGATGGGAGAGAGCGCCTCACGGCCAGCACCAACACGACAATCTGGACAGCTCTGGTCAGCATAGCACTTGTTTCCCTGGCATTGATCGCGCTCGGCCTGCTTATTTCTTCGCGTGGCATTACCACTCCGATTGCGCGGCTTCGCGAGCGGATGGGGTCGTTGGCGGCAGGCGATACAGCCAGCGAAATCGAAGGTATGGACCGCAAGGATGAAGTCGGCCAGATGGCCGCTGCTGTTCAGGCATTTCGCGAGAACGCCATCGAGCGCCTCCGGCTTGAGAATGAAACGGAAAACCATCGGTCATCTTCAGAGCAGGACCGGATAGAGCGCGAGAAACAGAAGGCGAAAGAAGCTGCCGACGTGCAATTCGCCGTCGACAACCTTGCTGCTGCCCTTTCGAAGATCGCTCAGGGCGACGTTACTTACCGGATCGCTCAGCCGTTCGTGTCCAGCCTTGACGGTATTCGCGGCGACTTCAACAGGGCAGCGGAACAGCTGCAATCGACTCTGAACCAGGTGGCGCAGAACGCGCGCGGCATCGACTCCGGCGCGAACGAGATCAGGGCCGCAGCTGACGATCTGGCCAAGCGTACGGAACAGCAGGCAGCGGCCGTCGAGGAGACTGCTGCTGCACTGGAAGAGATCACCACGACGGTGAAAGACTCGACCAAACGGGCGCAAGAAGCGGGCCACTTTGTCAGTCGTGCAAAAGTTGGCGCGGAACAGTCGGGAGAAGTGGTGCAGAAAGCTGTCACGGCTATGGAGCAAATTGCTGCATCCGCTGATGAGATTTCCAACATTATCGGCGTGATCGACGAGATTGCTTTCCAGACCAACCTTCTGGCGCTGAATGCAGGCGTGGAAGCTGCCCGTGCCGGTGAGGCGGGCAAGGGATTTGCGGTTGTTGCCCAAGAGGTTCGCGAACTGGCACAGCGTTCCGCAGGTGCCGCCAAGGAGATCAAGAATCTCATTACGACATCGAACAGTCAGGTTCAGCAGGGTGTGCAACTGGTTGGCGAAACGGGCAAAGCACTCGAACTCATCGTCACGGAAGTACAGGAAATCAACCGTCACGTGATGGCGATCGCGGAATCGGCACAGGAGCAATCCTCTGGTCTCCAGCAGATCAATACGGCTGTGAACCAGATGGACCAGGACACCCAGAAGAACGCTGCCATGGTGGAAGAAAGCACGGCGGCAAGCCACGGGCTTGCACGCGAGGCTTCGTCGCTCAACCAACTGCTCGCTCGGTTCAAATTGTCAGAAGGTGGTTACAGCGACATCTCCGCACCGGTTCGCGCAGCCTCGTCCGCCGACAGGCCTGCTGTTTCTCCTGCGCGTGCACTCGGCGGAAAGATTAAAGCTGCGTTCTCCGGCAATGCCGCCCTGAGCACATCGCCAGACAATTGGGAAGAGTTTTGAGAAATGCGAGGTCTTTCGCGCCTGAGGTCAGATGAGAGATTGAAGGCTTTTTCGTAAACACTTGCACCGGTGATTGGACTCTGATTGCCGGTGCCTTGCCGATCGCAAATCGAATCCTCGACGATTTTTGATCGTATTTTTCCACCAAAAAGTCGTCCACTTTTGGGGAAAAGTGTCAATTGATCGTCTTAGGGATTATTGGCGACTGCCCGCACCACCGACAACTTGCAACCGCATGGGTGGTTATAATGGTTGTTCTACGCAGGCGGATCGATATATCTAGCGCCTGGATCGTCACTTTAATCTGCGGGTACATGGAAACTTCACTTTATCTGCCCGTCAAATCTTTCCTTGAGCAAGCGGGTTACACTGTCAAAGGTGAGGTTGGCAGTTGTGACCTCGTCGGATTGAGCGACGCCGATCCGCCTGTTGTCGTCATCTGCGAGCTAAAACTGAGCTTCAATCTGGAGCTTATTTTGCAGGCGGTTGATCGCGCGGCTATCGCAGACGAGGTCTGGATTGCGGCACGGGTCTCAGCCAAGGGCAAGGGCCGCGAGGCTGATAAACGTTATCGCGACCTCTGCCGCAGGCTCGGGATCGGCATGCTCGGCATTTCCGATGTTGGGGACGTCAGCGTTATTGTCAGTTCCATATCACCGATGCCGCGAACCAACCCGAAACGGCGTTCGCGATTGATACGTGAACACGAGAGGCGACGCGGAGATCCGGCGGTGGGTGGAAGCACCCGCGCACCAATCATGACCGCGTACCGGCAGCAGGCACTCGGCTGCGCTTTGGCGTTGACATCGGGGCCGCTGCGCGTGCGTCAAGTCAGATCCAGCATACCGGATGCCGGGAAGATTTTGCTTGCAAACGTCTATGGCTGGTTTGACCGTCTGGATAGAGGCGTCTACGGCTTGACCGATACCGGACGGGAGGCACTGCGCCGATGGCCGCAGCAGGAGATGACGGCAAAGACCGTCGTTGATGGAGAGCCGCCGAAGGCCCCTTGATCTTTTGAAATTCGGCTCGATCTCTATGGGACGTTGATCGCGTCCCAACCCGCTGCGCAACCTACGCCAATACCGATGGCAACCGCGATGAATAGCCTGTGCCGTCGCCCCTCCCGAGGAGCAATAGCGCCACGGCCTCCAGCGAGATGAGGACCGGACTGTTGCCCGGTCCTACCTTGATCAGCCCGAGAAATAACCGAAGGTGATGACCGGTTCCGCGGCGGTTTCGACCCAGATGCTTTTTGTCTGGGTATAAGCGAGAAGCGCGTCCCTGCCGCTGGAACGGCCGTAACCGCTTTTGCCGAAACCACCAAAAGGCGACATCACGCTGATGGTCTTGTAGCCGTTGATCCAGAATGTTCCCGCCCGGACCTGCGAGGCGACCCGGTGTGCCCGTGCGACGTTTTGCGTCCAGACAGCTCCGGCAAGTCCGTAAGGATTGTCATTGGCGAGCGAGATTGCCTCCTCCTCCGTATCGAATGGCGTAACGCCGACGACCGGGCCGAAAACCTCTTCTTTCGAGATCGTCGCATCCGAAGCGACATTATCGAGGATGGTTGGCGCAAAATAAAAGCCGCCTGTCTCCTCGAGGTGCTCTGGCTTGCGTCCGCCTGTAGCCAGATGCGCGCCTTCGCTGATGCCCTGCTGGACCATCTCGCTGATCTTGTTCCACTGGCGTAGATTGTTGATCGGACCGATCTGGGTTGTGTCGAGATAGGGGTCGCCGACAGGAATTTTCGCCGTTGCCGCCGCATAGCGCTCGATGAACTGCTGATGAACAGAACGATGAATCAGCAGTCTTGAACCGGCAACACAACTTTGTCCCGCGCCGCCAAAGATCGCCGATTGGGCGCCGAGGATTGCGCGGTCGATATCGGCGTCGTCGAAAACGACGTTGGCAGATTTGCCGCCAAGTTCAAGAATACAGGGGACCACATTTTTGGCTGCCGCCGCTGCAATCAGAGATCCCGCATGCGCCGATCCGACGAACACGACAAGACCCGTCTTGGCGTGGGCCACGGCTGCTTGCCCGGCGGTCACGCCCTGGCCCGCGATGACGTTCACCAGGCCGCGGGGCGCTCCACCCTGCTCGCAGAGAAGACCCAGAATGATGGTGCTGAGCGGCGTCAGTTCGGAGGGCTTGATGACGACCGCGTTGCCAGCACAGATGGCGGGCGCGATCTGCCATCCGCCGGTGTTCAGCGGTGCGTTCCACGGCGTGATCTGTACAACCACGCCGATCGGTTCCTGGCGTGTGTAGTTGAGATGGGAAGTCGGAACGGGAATGACGTCGCCATGCAGCTTGTCGCACCATCCGGCGTAATATTCGAACATCTCTGCGACTTTGACGACTTCGCCACGGATATCGCGGATCGGACGGCCAGCCGAGCGGCTTTCGATTTCAGCGATGTCGGCCGAATGTTCGCGGATCGTGCGTGCGATCTCGTTCATGACCCGTCCGCGGCCGGAGGCGGTGAGTTGCATCCATGCGCGTTGCGCTCTGGCGGCGGCATCCATTGCGCTGTCCACCACCGAACTGTCGGCGTCTTTGTATGTCGCGAAGGATTTGCCGCTGGAGGGATCGGTAAGGGTGAGCTCTTCGCCCGAACCGAAGACAATCTCACCATTAACGAAACTGCCGATCTCTTCGGTGCCGATGAAGGCCTTGAGGATTTCGCGAATGCGCGGACCCGGATCGCGGATGATATCTACGTTGCCCATAATGCTCGTCCTTAGTTTGAAGCGGGCTGGAAAGCGCCCATGCGGGTAAAGTCGTCGGAATCTTTCAGGTCGCTGGAGCCGGACCAAAGTTTTGCAACGATCTCTGCCATAGGCAGGTCTGCACCGGTCCTTGCTGCAAGCTCATGCGCAAGCCGAACGTCCTTTCGCATCAGTCCCATCGAGAAACCGCTGTCGAACTTGTCCGACATGATCCACGTTGGGAAATGCACTTCGCTGATCATAGATCGACCCGACGCTGCGTTGAGAACACGTAGCGCTGCTTCGGGATCGATCCCTGCGGCGAGAGCAAGCTTCAGACCCTCACTGGTCGTTACCATGTGTGCTGCGGCAAGAAGGTTGTTCACCAGCTTGGCGACATTGCCCGCGCCGCTAGGCCCCACATGCAGGGCTTTGGCCGACATGGCTTCGATGGCGGGCCTTGCAAGAGCGACGTCTTCGTCAGTGCCACCAATCATCATCGTCAACTTGCCAGAGGCAGCACCGGCGGGGCCGCCGCTGACCGGTGCATCCAGAAAGCCGTGACCAAGCAAGGCAAGCTTTGCGGCAAGCTCGCGGCTCACGTCTGGTTCCGACGTCGAGGTGTCGATGATGATCACCCGCTGAGCGCTCCGGCTTTTCAGGATTTCGATCTGGTCGTTGACCACGCTGGCAACGTCCTTGGCCGTTGGCAGCGAGAAGACCAGGAAAGTGCTCTCTTCAAAGGCATGCGCGATGGTGTCTACGGCAACGACGCCGGACTGCTGCGCCAGCTCTTTCCTCTCTTCCGACAGATCGAAACCCAATGTCCGGAAACCCTTGCCAGCCAGCGTTTGAGCCATGCCAAGGCCCATGCTTCCAAGGCCAATTATTCCAACAATTGTCTGCTTTGCATCCGACATTTGATCGAACTCCCTTTATCTGCGCCGCCGCGTGGCATCGGCTGACGATCATTCAGGTGGGACGTTCTCATCAAAAGGGGACACTCGATAGTGAGGTGTCCGGGTACAGAGCGTTGCGGGTTCAGCAACGCGCATCAGGCTTTGAACGCCGTCATTTCGGCGGCGAGATATCCTGCGAGACTGTCCACCGACCTGGGCAGCCGGCGCCGTGCTTTGACCATCAGGTGGGCGCTGGCCTCGGACAGAAGCGGATCGCTCAGTTCGACGACGCCGAACGCCGACCTCATAAGTTCGGTTGACACGGCGAATCTGGGGAGGAAGGTCACGCCAAGGCCGGCGGCCACGAAGCGGCGCAGAGCATCGATGGACGGCGTCTCGATCAGCGGTGTAACCGCTGCACCACAATTGGCCGCGACACGGCTGACAAGCTGGGTGACGCCGTGTCCTTTGCTGAGCAAGGCGTATTGCGTGTCAGCCAGGCAGTCTTCGAGCGCCACCCGCGGGTTGCTCAACAGCCGATGTCCGAGTGGGGCGACAAGACAAAGCGGTTGCCGGGAAATGGCGAGGGACCGGACACGAATATCGATGACCGGATTGTAGGCAATGCCAATATCCGTATCGCCGTTGGCGACACTATCGAGAACGCCTTCGGTACTTCCCAACTGGACGTCGTAACGGATCGCCGGATAGACGGTGACGAAGGGCTTTAGCCCGTGTTCGATGAGGTCCCCTAGAAAACCCTCACCACAACAAAGCCGGATGCGTCCCCGTTGCACGCCTCTCAGCTGGTCGAGTTGTTCCGAAAGCAGACCATTGTCTTCGAGGATACGTTTGCCATGTTCAAACACCAGTTCCCCGGCCTCGGTCAGTCCAACGCCCCGGCTTGTTCTGTCGAAAAGCGGAAGACCGATCTTCTTCTCTGTATCGGCGATCTGGCGGCTGACGACTGAAGGGGCGACATTGAGATGTTCGGCCGCACTGCGGATCGAGCCGAAGCGAACGACGGCCATAAACATCCGCAGTGCTTTGGCATCCATGGTCTCCATCAAAGCCATCCTGTGCCGGAACGATTATCAGGTCAATGCGCGTTGCTTTTGAAGCAACGCCCTTACGCTGCCTTCAGCTGGTTGTCGACGAGGGATATCCACATCTGAACCCCCAAGGGGAGAAGCGCGTCGTTGAAGTCGAAATAGGCTGAGTGGAGCCCTGGATTTTTACCGGCCTTTTGCGCGCCAAGCCAGAAATAACATCCTGCCTTTTCGCGGAGCATGAAGGAAAAGTCTTCAGCAGCCATGCTCGGCATGGCGTCGACTACCTCGATCCCCGGCATGGTGGAGGCAATATCCCTGATGATTGCGGCGCATCCTGGATCGTTTATCGTCGCCGGATATCGGAAGAGATGATCGACTGTCGCAGTGCAGTCGAATCCGGTTGCAATAGAGGTTGCCAAGGCGTGAATGCGTTTCTCTATCTTTGCGCCGACATCCTCCTCGAACCAGCGCGTGGTGCCGCGGATGACGACATTCTCCGGGATGACGTTCCAGGCGTCACCTCCGTGTATCTGTGTCACCGAAATGACGGCGGATTCCAGAGGGGAGACGTTGCGGCTGGCAATGGTTTGAAGTCCGGAGACGATTTGAGATGCGGCCACGATCGGGTCAGCACCTTCATGGGGCATGGCTCCGTGAGCGCCACGGCCGGTTATCGTGATCTCGAATGTTCCAAACGCCGCCATCATCTGGTCGTCCCTGGCAACGCATTTGCCAAGCTCCAGCGCCGGCCAGTTGTGCAGACCGTAGATTGCGTCCATGGGGAAATCGCGGAACAGGCCGTCCTCGACCATCGCCCGGCCTCCGCCCTCGTTTTCTTCTGCGGGTTGGAAAATGAAATGCACCGTGCCGTCGAAGTTCAACCGGCTGCAGGCGCGGGCGGCGGCAAGCGCCATCGACACGTGACCGTCGTGGCCGCAGGCATGCATCTTGCCGGGTGTGCGGGAGGCATAGGCAAGCCCTGTTTGCTCCAGGATCGGAAGTGCATCGATGTCTGCGCGGATGCCAATCACCTTTGAAGACGTCCCGCGGCTGAGCGTTCCGACCACTCCGGTCTTACCGTAACCCGTGCGAACTGAGTAACCCCATTCGGAAAGGCGTGCCGCGATGAAAGCTGACGTTTCCTGCTCCTGAAATCCCAATTCAGGGTTTTGGTGGAGATAGTGCCGCCATTGAACGGCTTCATCGATTTCCGTGCTTGGAAAGAATTGCTGCATCTAGGTCTTGCTCCTGAAGGATGCAGCCGTCTTTGCAGGACGGCCGCATCTGGTTCCGGTATTATTGCCCACCGATCCGAAGCGCAATGTCTGCGATAAAGACCGAGCCAATATATGTGCCGAACATCACGCAGACGGCGATGATGACGATCTTCCATCCCGATTTTCGTGCGATGTCGAATTCGCCCTTGGTGAGGGCGAGGCCGCCATAAGCCAGTGCGGGCGTCGCAAGAGCGAGGAAGTTAAGAGCCTCTACCTGCGAAATCACCCATGCCGAACCGGGAATGCCCGGAATTGTCACGAGGATCGCAAGCAGCGACGTCCATGCCACGCCCGGCAAGTAGAACGGCATGAAACGGGCAAACAGAAGACCACCGACCGAAACGAGGTACAATATACTCATGCCCGGCAAGGCGGTGAGCGGGTCTGTGCCGGTGCCTACCCAGTTCGAAACGAGGCCGATGAGAGACGCGACCAACAGAAGTCCGGAGTATCGGACGACGTTGATTTTGCGTTCGTCTTCACCCTCGGATGGCAATGTGTGTTCAGCGGACGCAGTGTGGGTTGAGTTCATGCTCATATCTTCGCTCCTGTCTGAACCTTGTTGGCGGGGTCGTGAGGCCGTGATTTCTTATAAAGCCACTCTGTCAACGGAAGTGCCACGAACAGGCCGACATAAAGACCGGTCGCATAGGTGAGGATGTTGCTCGCCGCTGCCAGAGCCAGAATGATGTCCTTGTTTTCCGGCATGACGGTAGCAAGGCTACCCGTGCAGGCTGCCAGCATGCTGCCCGAGCCGACGCCACAGGACATTGCCAGTGCGCGATAATCGAACCATCCAAGCGCATGGATCAGAGGAGGCATGATTGCGAAGACGAATGTACCGATCAGCGTCCCGGTGGCATAGACGCCCATTGCGCCAGCTCCCTCGGGGCTGTTCAGGCCGTAGCGATCGGCAATCAATGCGATGTTCGGTTCGCGGTCGATCGAGTAGGTGGCTCCGATCGCCTCACGGCCCATACGCAGGAGAAACACGGCGACCGGGAAAGCGATCAGGATCGTTCCGAGATTGCCTATTTCCTGCAAGACAAGCGCCGGGCCTGCCTCGATGATTTTCTCGATCTGAGGCCCAACTGTTGTTCCGAACTTCGCAATGAACGGCATGATCGCGATGGTGATCATAGTGCCGGAAAGTTTCACGGCGCTCGGCGGAATGAGCTTTGCCGTCTTCTTTAGAATATGCGGGTTAAGCGCGATGCCGATGGCAAACGCATACAGGATCGGCAGGAACACGACGGTTCCTATGCCGATCGGAACTTTTCGGATGCCGATTATTTCCGCAATGATGACGATGGCCAGGACGATACCGTGAAGCCACCAGCTTCCTGCTGATGTTGGGGCTCTGCTCATATTTTTCTTCCTCTGGTCGGTCGCGCACCGATTGTTTTTCTTTATGTGCACCATCGACGAATATGAAGTGAGCTATGACACTTTGTAGTCCCGGAAGCGGGAACAATGCGTTGCGCGTGCGGCAACAGACGGGCAGTCCGTGAGAGAATTTTGGAACAGTATTTCTCGGGTCCGATAGACAGCCAGGCTCGGGAAACACGTGAAAAATGCAACAGGCCTGCCGCGTGCAATACATACGTGCCGGACGAAGACGCCAGGAAGCCTCCGTTTACTCAGCGGTAAGGAGACCATGCCGAGCCTACGACGCGGCGAATTTCTGGCGGATTTCCCTGTTGCCGATGATGGGAAATGCACGCGATCCGGTAACACGTTCGATTATCAAGCTGCTCATCGCCAATTTTGAACGATATGAGGCATTTGTGCAAAAACTGGTATAATTGGTATGATCATTGAGTTTGAATGAAATTCATCATACATATTTATCATTCTCTATTTTCCATGCATGGTGACCGACGTGCCAGAACAACAAAAACAGCGCAGCAAGTCTTCCGGGTCTCTGGTGACCAAGGTCAGCTTGAGCCTTAGAAACGCTATTGCGTCCGGCCAATATGGACCCGGCGACCGCCTGCCCAGCGAGATCGAAATGACGGAGGCGCACGGTGTCAGCCGCACTGTCGTGCGTGAGGCGGTTACGGCGTTGCGATGCGACGGGCTGGTGGAGGTTCGCCAGGGGGCTGGCATCTTCGTGCTGAAGCGCGGAAAGGAAGTCTCGTCCGCTCCCGGCGTCGATCGCGCCCGACTGTCTTCCGACCTTGAAGTGTTGGAAATCAGAACGCCGCTTGAAATCGAGGCGGCAGGCCTTGCCGCTCTTCGCCGTTCACCATCGCAGGAAGAGGCGATTTTCGACTGTCACGCCCGGCTTCTCGAATGTATTGAGCAGAACCGCTCCATTCGCGAGGCGGATCTGGCTCTTCACATCGCCGTGGCGACCGCGACCAACAATCCGCTCTTCACACAATTTCTCGAGTTGCACGGCCAGGCCGTCATCCCGCAATCCCGCGTGGTTTCCGAAGCCGCGGAAAACGACCAGACGGCCTACAGACGGCTGATCCACAAGGAACATGAGGCGATCGTCATCGCCATATCGGACAGAAATGAACAGGATGCCAAACTGGCGATGCAGGCGCATCTACGCGGCAGCCAGAACCGCTACCGTGACATGATGCGCGACCTGCGGGGCATCGCGCACAGCTAAAGACTTTCCGGAAGATCGGCGCCCCAGACCTCGATTTGCGTCAGTGCGGGAAATGGCGATGGGTCATCCGCTTTTTTAAGATCGTGCAGACGAATCCATTCCACCTGGCGCGGCGAGACTGAAAAAGTCTGGGCGGCTCCGGTTTTTTGCAAGGCGAAGCTTACGCACTCACCGTCGGAAAAGGTGACACTCGCTTGTTTCCACCATGCATCGTGGGGGAAATCCGCCCGCAGATAGAATGTCAGTTGGTCGATCATCACCGCACGGCCAAAAACAAGCGTCAATGAAGCGTCAGGATCGCGATTGATGCCCCAGCTGGTATAGGGCCAAAAACCGTGACCTGCGCTGGCTTTTTCACCATCAATCACATTGCGTGCCGCAAAGGCGGCCTCTCCGCGCGTCTCGGTACTCGCATAGACGTGTGGAAACAGGGCGGTGTTTTCATGTTCATCAAACGGGTTCAAGGCCAGGTTTCTACGGACCCCAACATCCCCGGCGAGCGCACGGCGCGCCGCGATCCGGTGAATGGCGCCGCTGAACGCCTGCGGCGGATAGGATTTTCGCCTTGAGGCGGAAGGAACGGGCAGGACGAATTCTGTCGTTCGTAAAAAAACCAGTGTCGCCGGCATTCCGGCATCCAGGGCAAGCCAGATGTGTCCGGGCTGTGAAACCTCGACGACAAGCCGATCACCCTCGCAATACTCGGCCCTGTAGACGAGAAAAACCTCGTCTTCCGCACCGGTCTGCGCCAAAATCGCGCCAGCCGCATTAACGACCTTGAGTGTAAGCTTCATCGGCACTTCCTTAAGTGATTTTCAGGCAAAGACGGTTGGCTTTAACAGGGATGAGAATGCGATAGATCACCGGCGGCCAGGACTGGCGAAGGCGGGTATCGTCGATCGATATCGTCTCAATGGCCGGGTCGCCCTCGCCGTCGCAGTCCACCTTTCCTAGGTCTGCAAAATTAAAGCCACCCGGTGTGATTTGCGGTTTTTCTGCAACCATCAGCGACAGGACCGCGTCAATTTCGCCCCGATGGTCATCGATGATTTCCACATGGCTGCCGCGCAGCAACCGGACACGGCGACGATAATGCGCGACAGTTGCTGCGGCTGGATATGCACCGGCTATATCAAAGGAAATTTCCGCCTTTCCCTCCGAGAATTCGGCCACAAAATCGCGTGCTGCAAACTCAGGTCCGGCGGATTGCATGACGCCGCCGAAGGTCGGCAGGTTGTGAAAGGCCGATTGCATCGTCCAGATGTCATAGCGCTGCGGGGAAAAGGTTTTGGCGGTGTAGGCTTCCACCCCCACATCGATGATGAATGGCCGGCCGTGTTTGTAAAGCGTGAAACTGCCGACATCGTTATGGTTATGGCTTTCGCCGTTATTGCCTGCCTTGACGGCAAGATCGAAAACACTGTCACGGGCAATCACCAGTCCGATGCCTGAATAAACTATGTCGGTCTTTGTGGGTGCCACGGGCGTAAGCGCTGACAATTCCGGTGTGGTGAGAACCGCCTGAACGCGATACCAAAGGTTCCATTCCTTCGACATAAGCCGGTCCGGTGAGCGGTTCCAGCAGGCGGCAGCGAAGGCCTGAAGCGGGGTCGAGGAAACGGCTTTGCCCAAGAGATATTCCCGCACCCCTGATGTCTCGACCTTCGCCGGCGCATCGGCGAAGTTGAAAAAACGGTCTTCTGCCACATGCATATTGAGGACGAATTCGGCCATGTTTCGCAGCTTCGGCGCATTGAAGAGCGGGGCAATCGAGCCGGGCGCGCAGCTTTCGACAATAGTCATCGCCCCGAACATGCAAAGTGCTGCATGGCCGTAATAAAGAACGCCCTCTTCGCAGGCCCCGTCTTCGGCATAATCCTTCTGAAACGCGTCGAGACTCTCAAGTGCCTTTTCAACCACCGAACGTCGCGTCGGCTGGTCTGTCGGCAAGAGCAGCGTCGAGAGCAGGACATTCTGGGTGATCCAGGCCGTCCAATTGTTCATCCGTTCTGCGCCGTTCCCCATCCACCAGAAATGTCTGTTCAGATATGGTGTCGTTATACGCCGGTCTATCTCTGCGTGAATTCTCGAAACGAGATTCGTATTTGCCCGCTCCAGCTCCGGTCCAAGCAGATGCAGGCACAACGCCAGATTGGCACCCGTTTCCGCAGCGAACAGGTCAATCACTGGGTTTTCCGGGTCAGGCAGAGGGTCACGCGGGCCGCCGCGAATATGGGAATTATGAGCGGGCAATTGCCAGCCGCTTTCCTCGCATATCAGCCACAGGCCATCGATGGTGGCATCGAGAAAACGGCCTTGCCCCTCCGCGCATTCACCAAGAACCAGTGCGTTCAGCTTCAGCCGGCGGGAAAAATAAAGCCACTCGAAACGATCACGATTGCCACTCCCGCTATATTCCCGGTAGTCGCCCGCCAGAATGGTGGACCAGGACTCGCCAAGAGCCTGCACCGCCGCCTCGATAAGGCTGCCGCGAACCGCAGCCGACGCTGAGGAGTGAATTTTTTTCGCTGTGAGTTCTGCCCCGAAATCGGCGAACCGATCGGGCATAAGCCGCATCATTTCGACAAACACGCCCTGAACCTCCCGCGCGTTCCGCAATCCGATGATTGGCTCCTATCATACGTATTTTTGAAAAACTAGAAAATTTGTCTGACTTAATGTAAAGTTGTTTGACCAATATCGATATTGTGTTATCCAGAGCGCGGGAGGCGGCAGGGTGAGGATCCCGCGCCGTTATGGAAAACGCAGCAGCCGACACCTGAGATGCGGTGAAACGGCAGCAATGGGAGGTAGGCTGTGGCAATCGCAACCGCGACCATGTCCGACAAGCAGGCGGCCCCGTATCGCAGGAAAAAAGTCCGCATCGTCTCCAGGCGGCGACGCCGGATCGAGAATGCGCTGGTGGCCTATTCTTTTATTGCGCCCAATTTTCTCGGTTTCGCGATTTTCACGCTCGGACCGATCCTTTTTGCCTTCGTGCTCGCCTTCATGCATTGGGACGGCTCCAATCCAATGCGTTTTGCAGGCCTGGATAATTTCTGGCGGCTGTTCGAGGACAAGGCCTTCATCGCGGCCTTATGGAACACGGTCATTTACACTGTCGCATCGGTGCCGGCCACGCTTGCCTGCGCCCTGGGGCTCGCGATACTGCTCAACCAGAAAATCTTAGGTCGCAACTTCTTCCGCACGGCGATGTTCTTTCCCTATGTGGCGTCACTGGTTGCCGTGGCCGTCGTCTGGAACATGATTTTCAATCCGGAGATGGGTCCGGTCAACATGTTGCTCTATACGCTCGGTCTCGATCCCGCCGATATGCCGGGATGGGCGGCGGACCGGCATTGGGCAATGGTTACCGTCATCCTCTTTGGCGTGTGGAAGAGCATGGGCTACTACATGGTCATCTATCTCGCCGGGCTACAGGGCATCAATTCCGAGCTTTATGAAGCGGCCGGTCTTGATGGCGCCAATTCCTGGCAGAAATTCATCCACGTCACCCTGCCGCAGCTCGCACCGACGACTTTTTTCGTCACCGTCATGCTGACGATCCAGTCCTTCAAGGTTTTCGATCAGGTCTACATGATCACGCAGGGCGGACCGGGAACCTCGACGCTGGTTCTGGTCTATCACATCTACAACGAAGCCTTCATTTCTTGGGACCTCGGTTACTCCAGCATGATCGCCCTCGTCCTGTTCTTCCTCGTTCTCATCGTCACTATCGTCCAGTTCAAACGGCAGCGGGAGGATTGAGCCATGCGTATCATGGGCCGGAAAATCCCCGCCACCACGATCGGCATCTATTTCACGGTGATTATCGTCACCATCGTCATGCTCCTGCCGTTCGCATGGATGCTGTCGGCGTCGCTGAAGCTCAGCCGCGATGTCTTCGCCTTCCCGATCGAATGGATCCCTTCTCAGCCGCGCTGGGAGAACTATGTCGATATCTGGACGAAAATCCCACTGGCGCTGTTCATCTACAATACATCGAAGCTGACAATCATCGTCACGCTGCTGCAATTGCTGACATCCAGCTTTGCCGCCTATGCCTTCGCCAAGCTGCACTTTCCCTACAAGAACACGCTGTTTCTAGGCTATATCGCCACCATCGCCATGCCCTGGCAGGTCTATATGGTGCCGCAGTTTCTGCTGATGCGCGAATTCGGGCTCAACAACACCCATCTCGCGCTGATTTTCCTGCAGGCCTTCACCGCCTTCGGCGTTTTCCTGATGCGGCAGTTCTACATGTCGGTTCCGAACGAGCTTTGCGAAGCGGCCCGTATCGATGGCATGAACGAATACCAGATCTGGGCAAAGATCATGCTGCCGCTCTCGAAGCCGGCGCTCTCCACATTGACGATCTTCACCTTCGTCACGACGTGGAACGACTTCCTCGGGCCGATGATCTATCTCACCAAGACCGAGCTGAAGACCATCCAGATCGGCCTGCGCATGTTCATTTCGCAATATTCGGCGGAATACGGGTTGATCATGGCCGCCTCGGTTGTGGCGCTTATCCCGGTTCTCATCGTTTTCCTAGCATTGCAGCGCTTCTTCGTCGAAGGCGTCGCTTCCACTGGCCTCAAGGGTTGATTTCATGTTCGACTTGACCACGACCGTTCCGAACCCGATCACCGCTGCGGAAATCGACGCCGCGCTCGTAGCCGCCGTCGCACAGGTCCGGCGCAATCTGCCGCAGTTCACCTACGCGGCGCAGAACCACTCGAGCGTGAAGAATTTTTACCCCGCAGTCGCCAACGATCAATGGACCGCCGGTTTCTGGCCGGGACAGATGTGGCTCGCCTTCGAACATACCGGCGACAGGACCTTTCAGCACGCGGCGCAAATTCAGGTGCAGAGCTTTCTTCATCGGATCGAAAACCGCATAGAGACCGACCATCATGATATGGGTTTCCTCTATTCGCCCTCCTGCATCGCCGCATGGAAACTGGTGGGTGACGAGGATGGCAGACGAGCGGCGCTGATGGCCGCCGATCAGCTGATGGAGCGGTTCCAGCCGATTGGTCAATTCATTCAGGCCTGGGGTCGCCGGGATAATCCCAACGAATTTCGTTACATCATCGACTGCCTGCTGAACCTGCCGCTGCTTTATTGGGCAAGCCGGGAAACGGGCCGGGAAGATTATCGCACCGTCGCCCTTGCCCATGCCCGCACCACGCTCGCTCACTCTGTGCGGCCGGACGATTCCACCTATCATACATTCTATATGGACCCCGAGACCGGCGCACCGGTGCGCGGCGTGACGAAGCAAGGCTACAGCGACGAGAGCTACTGGGCGCGCGGACAGGCCTGGGGCATTGCCGGCATGGCCATTTCGTACCGCTACGAGCGACTTCCCGCCTATCGCGAAACGTTCGAGCGGCTTCTTGCCTTCTATCTGAAGCGCCTGCCTGATGATCTCGTGCCCTATTGGGACCTGGTCTTTGCGGATGGCGATGACGAGCCGCGCGACAGTTCGGCAGCGGCCATCGTCGCCTGCGGTCTGCTGGAAATGGCGGAGCTGGAAACGCGGGAAAAGGCCAAGGAGTATCGCGAGCTGGCGAGACGCATGGTGAAGAGCCTGATGGACAACTATTCGGTCCGCGACCCGGCGATCTCCAACGGCCAGCTTCTGCACGGCACCTATTCCAAGAAAACCGCCCACAATACCTGCCGGGGCGAAGGGGTCGATGAGTGCGTCTCCTGGGGTGATTATTATTATCTGGAAGCGCTGATCCGGCTTTCGCGCAACTGGTCTTCCTATTGGTGAGCGCGAGGAACAGATGGCAAGCATTTCCCTGAAAAAACTCAATAAAAGCTACGGCGCGCTCAAGGTCGTTCACGATATCGATCTGGATATTGCCGACAAGGAATTCATCATTCTGGTTGGCCCTTCCGGATGCGGCAAATCCACCACCCTGCGGATGATTGCCGGGCTGGAGGAAATTTCCGGCGGCGAATTGCGCATCGGCGAAGACGTGATGAACGATGTGCCCTCCAAGGACCGCGACATCGCCATGGTGTTCCAGAACTATGCGCTTTATCCGCACATGACCGTCTACAAGAACATGGCCTTCGGTCTCGAGCTTAGAAAAGCGCCGCGCGACCTCATCGATACGAAGGTGAAGGACGCGGCGAAAATTCTAGACATCACCCACCTGCTGAACCGCAAACCCAAGGCGCTATCCGGTGGCCAGCGCCAGCGTGTCGCGCTCGGCCGGGCGATGGTGCGCAATCCGGAAGTTTTTCTTCTCGATGAGCCGCTTTCCAATCTGGATGCCAAGCTGCGCGGCACCATGCGGTCGGAAATTTCCAAGCTTCACAAGCGGCTGGACGCCACCTTCATTTATGTGACCCACGATCAGGTTGAGGCCATGACCATGGCGGATCGCATCGTGGTGATGAAGGATGGCCATATCCAGCAGGTGGATACGCCCCAAAATCTATATGACCGGCCGATTAACATGTTCGTTGCAGGTTTCATCGGCGCACCGCAGATGAACATGCTTCCGGTGACGCTGCACCGCCAGGGCGACGGCTTTATCGCCATATTCGACGGCAACCCATTGCCGCTGCCGGCAGGTATCGATCCTGGGCGTGTACTTCCCTACGAAGGAAAACAGCTCGTTCTGGGCATTCGCCCTGAAAATTTCCACGAATTTGCTCCGGCGGATATCGATGCCGCCAATGTCTCTCCCTTCAAGGCGACAGTGGAATTGGCGGAGCCGATGGGATCGGAAGTGCATCTCAATCTCATCTCGGGCGGTCAAAACCTCGTCGCACGTGTTTCACCGCGCTTCCGGGCGAAGATCGGCGATCCCGTTGAGCTGGTGGCCGATCTGACGAATGCGCAGCTCTTTGATCCCGCCACCGAGCGATCGATCCTTTATTGAACGGGCCGGGAGAAAAGCGATGCAATGGCTGGAAGGATTATGGACGAAGGAAGGAGCCGGGATCGACAAGAACGCCCCGCCGCCTACCGGTCTCGCCCTGTTCCTCGATATTATCAGACGCGAATGGTGGGAGATGGTGAAGCTAAACCTCCTCTTTATCATCGCCAGCCTGCCGGTCGTAACGATGCCCGCAGCAATGTTGGCCATGGGCCGCGTCTGCGTTTCTTTCTCGAACGACGAAAATACCTATCTGCTGCGCGATTTCCTTGAAGCCTTGCGGACATTCGCCCTGCGCGGCACCGCGCTTGTGCTTCTCGCAGCGCTGGTGGTCGGTGGCGGTGGTTACGCAACTGTCAGCTATGCCGATGCTGCCCGGTCGCAACTCGCCTACAGTGTGCCTTTTGCGATCAGCCTCGCAGTCACACTGTTCCTCACCCTTCTCTGCGCCTATGCCACCGTTGTCCTGGCGAAGGAGGATTTGCCGCTTTTACAGACCCTGCGGCGTGCGGCGTTTCTGGCGCTCACCAGACCATGGCCGATGCTGGCGGCGCTCAGCTTCGTCGCGGCGCTCTGGATCGCGCATATCCTCTTCTATCCGGTGTCCGTGTTTATGCCGGCAACCATCAATTTTTCGCTCGGCATGTTCGCCCTGTGTTTCGCGGCGAGAAACGTCGCCGCGCAAACGCGCCTGCGGATATCAGAACGGGCGGGGAGCGGCGTTTAAGACATACCAAAATCAAACGACATCAGTCAGGGAAGGAGAAACGGGCTATGGAGTTTAAAACAACCAGACGTGCATTTGCTCTGGCAACCGCCGGTCTCGGCATTGCCATGGGTATGGGAGGAACAGCATTCGCCGCGGGCGATGCCCCCGTCACCTTGAAATGGGCCCTATGGGATCTGGATAAGGGCGCTTACTTCAAGCCCTTGATGGAGGCCTATAAGCAGAAGCATCCGAATGTCACGTTCGAGGTGGTGGACCTCGGCTCGCAGGACTATACGCAGATGATATCCACGCAGTTGACTGGCGGCTCGAAGGACATTGACGTCGTTACCATCAAGGACGTTCCCGGATACGCCAATCTGGTCCGCGCCGGCAACATCACCGATCTCAGCGACTTCATCAAGGATCAGAAGATCGAGACGGCACCCTATGGCGGCCTGATCGAGGAACTGACCATTGACGGCAAGGTATACGCCCTGCCGTTCCGCTCCGATTTCTGGGTGGTCTATTACAACAAGGATATTTTCGACAAGGCAGGCGTGCCTTATCCAACCAATGACATGACCTGGGCGCAGTTCGATGAAACAGCCGGCAAGCTGAAGGGCGGCATGGGCGCGAACCGCATTTACGGCGCTCTGTTGCACACTTGGCGTTCGACGGTGCAACTGCCCGGCATTCAGGATGGAAAACACACGATGGTTGATGGAAACTATGAGTTCCTGAAACCCTGGTATGAGCGTGCGCTTGCCCTGCAAAAGACCGGCGCGATACCGTCCTACGCCTCGCTGAAGACATCCAATACCCATTACTCCGCGCTGTTCTTCAACGGAACGATCGGCATGCTGCCGATGGGCACCTGGTTCGTCGGAACCCAGATCGCCAAGGTGAAATCGGGCGAGTCGAAAAGCGCCAACTGGGGTATCGTGAAATTCCCCCATCCCGATGGCGTGGCGGCAGGTGCGACGGCCGCGCAGATTGCCGGACTGTCGGTCAACACTAATTCCGGCCATAAGGAAGCGGCGCTGGATTTCATTCAGTTCGTGACCGGGCCTGAGGGAGCGGCCATCATTGCCTCCACCGGCACTTTCCCTGCACTCCGAACCGACGATGTGGCTGAGAAGATCGCATCGCTGCCGGGCTTCCCGCAGGATCAGGGCAGCAAGGACGCGTTGCAGGCGGGCAAGGCCTATCTGGAAATGGCGGTCAACCCGAATGCAGCCAAGATCGAAGTCGTTCTGAACCGTGTCCATGACGCACTGATGACCGACAATATTTCAATCGATGACGGCATCAAGGACATGAATGACGGCGTCAAGGCCATCAAATAATTGCCATGGGCCGCAGGCGGAAAGCCTGCGGCCTTTTTCCTGACCCAAGAATTCCGGACATTCGTCACCGTGCCCCATGAAACCGCCGCAGCCAATCCGCTCTTTCACAATCCGCTTTCAAGCAGGGACGATCTCGCAAAGGCTGTGATTGATCTCTTCAATCCGCTGCTTGCCTGTTTTTCGGCGGGCGGCGCGCGCGTGCAGTTGGGCGCGACAGGCGCGATATTTGATTACCCGGCTGCCGAACTGGAAGGCTTTGCCCGACCGTTATGGGGCATCGTACCCCTTGCCGCCGGCGGCTATGACTTTCCGCACTGGGATCTCTACCGGCGCGGATTGGCCAATGGCACCAACCCGGCCCACCCCGAATATTGGGGTGACACCGCAGACCGGCACCAACGATTGGTGGAGCTGGCGGCAATAGGCTTTGCACTCGCCATGGTTCCCGAACACATCTGGGAGCCGCTTGCGGAAACGGATAGAAAGACCGTCACGGTCTACCTTCTGGCGGCGCGCGAGCGGGAATTCGTCGATAATAACTGGAAGTTTTTCCGCGTTCTGATCGATCTCGGGCTGGAGCGGGTGGGTGTCGAATTCGACACGGCCAAGACCCATGCATATCTCGACGAAATAGAGGCATTTGATATCGGCAATGGCTGGTATCGTGACGGGCCGGTACGGCGTGTCGACCACTATATTCCCTTCGCCATGCATTTTTATGGGCTGATCTATACCGTGCTTGCGAAAGACGATGAGGCGAGAAAAAAACGGCTCATCGAACGCTCGAGAGTTTTCGCCCGCGACATGCGCCATTGGTTCGGGCCGGACGGGGCCTCGCTCGCCTTCGGGCGCAGCCAGACATACCGGTTTGCGGCGGGTGGTTTCTGGGGTGCACTCGCCTTTTCCGGCTTGCAGGCGCTGCCATGGCCAGAGATCAAAGGTTATTACATGCGGCATATCCGCTGGTGGTCGAAGCGGCCGATCGCGGATCGCGATGGCGTACTTTCCGTGGGATACGGCTATCCGAACCTTTTAATGAGCGAGAGCTACAATTCTCCCTGCTCGCCCTACTGGGCGCTCAAATTCTTCCTGCCGCTGGCGCTGCCCGCCGATCATCCCTTCTGGACGGCGGAAGAGACCAGATCAGAAGAATTCGCCGAACCCGTTTCATTGCCGGAACCGGGCATGGTTGCTTTCCATACGCCCGGCAACGTCGTTGTTCTATCCTCGGGGCAGCAGCACGACAGGATGCGCGGCGCGCAGGAAAAATATTCGAAATTCGTCTATTCCACCCGTTATGCCTTCAATGTCGAGGCGGATGACCGGCATTTTGCCGCCGCAGCTTTTGACGGCATGCTCGGTCTTTCCGACGATGGTGTACACTTCCGTACGCGCGAGACGATGGAAGAGGCATTGATTGCCGGAGACTGCCTCTATTCCCGCTGGAGGCCATGGGCGGGTGTGGAGATAGAGACCTGGCTCGTGCCGCATAATCCGTGGCATATTAGGCTGCACCGCATCCGGACCCCACGCGCGCTGCAAACATCGGAAGGCGGATTTGCCATAGAGCGCGCCGATTTCAACCGTGACCGAACAGAAGCGGGAGAATGCCGCGCTGTATGCTACGGCCAAAGCGACACAAGCGTCATTGTCGATCTTTCGCTCGGGGCTCGTCGTGAAGGACTGTGCCATCAGGCCATTGCCAACACCAATCTCATCCACGCCAGAACCCTCGTGCCGCAATTGCGTGGCACCGTTCCATCAGGCGAAACGCTGCTTGTTACGGCCTGCATGGCGCTACCCGCCGGCAAGGCGGCAGAAGCGGCATTGGTGACCTTACCGGATGCTCCCGATCTCACCGCGCTGGAAGAGATGTTCAGGCTTGAGGGACGTCGCGTTTCCGCCTTTGCACTCGATGAAAGCCGTGCAGGCTTGCCATTATGACAGACGAAACCCAGACTGTTTTCCAACGGCTGGATCGGCTGAATATCCTGACCTGGGAACGAAAACAGGAAGATATCGACCGTCCCGACCATCAGGCGCTGTTGCGCGGTCTTGAGCGCTCGGCCAATGCCAGTTTCGGGCAGGGCGTCTACATCGCCGCAAAAGCCGAGTTGCATACGGACAGGCTGGTGATGGGCGCGCAGTCCTGGATTGCCGGTTACGCAATCGTGCGCGGTGATATCGAACTTGGAGAAAACGTCTCGATCAACCCCTATGCCTGCCTTTCCGGCAGGGTGAAGATCGGTAATGGTGCGCGCATCGCCTCGCATGTCAGCATCGTCGGCTTCAATCACGGTTTTGACGATACCGACACCCCCATCTATCGCCAGCCGTTGACCTCGCTCGGCATAGATATCGGCGACGATGTCTGGATCGGCGCCAACGCAGTCGTGCTGGACGGCGTGAAGATAGGGCGCGGAGCGATTATTGCCGCGGGCGCGGTGGTGGCGAAAGACGTTCCCGCCTTGGCTGTTGCCGGTGGTGTTCCCGCCCGGGTTCTGAAATATCGCGGGGAAAAGGCAGATACGCCCAAGGTGCCTGAAACCGATCGCCTGTTGCGAGAACTCGGCGAGGAAATTGCCGGCGACTGGCTTGCCGCCATTCGCTCCTATGATGAGGGGGGCTCCTATCGTTCAGCCGATGCATCCGGACATGAGGTCGAAAACGCCAGGCATCTGTGTGATGCTATCGAGATCGCCGCAGCCTTCGGGCAGCAAGAGACCGCCTTCGACGTCGAAAGAACCGTGGCTGGCCTTCATGCTATGCAGGATACCCAAACAGGACTGTTTTTCTCTGCCAACCGCCGCCCTTCATCGCCGCCGCAACAGGACCCAACGGTCCTCTACAATATTCTGGCTGTCGGATATGCGCTCGAATGTCTTGGCGCCGGCCCGAAACAGCAGATTGCTTTCGTGGAGGAGATGCGTGCCGACGCCCTCATTCTTCTTCTGGAAGAACTCCCCTGGCAAAACCGGGCATGGCATTGCGGCGCTACTATCGACGCCATCTCCACCGCGCTTTATTTCAACCGGCGCTACTTCGTATCCGGCGACAATCTCGCCGTACTATTTGGCTGGCTGATGGTGAATGCGGACAGAACTACCGGTCTCTGGGGTGACGCGACGACCGAGCAGGGCCTGCTGCAACCGGTCAACGGCTTTTACCGCCTCACCCGCGGCTCTTACGCCCAGTTCGGCCTGCCCGTTCCCTATCCGGAAGCGGCAGTCGACTCGGTCATCGCCAATTATCGCGCCTATGGCGGTTTTCAGGGTACGGAGTTTAACGCCTGCAACCTGCTCGATACGGTCCATCCCCTGCTTCTCTGCCTGGAACAGACGGATCACAGGCGGGACGAGGCAAAAGAGATCGCCCGTGAAGTTCTGAGACGCAATAGGGGGCGCTGGCAGAAAGGCAGCGGATTTGCCTTCGCGGAAGGGCATCCTGCCGGACTACAGGGCACAGAAATGTGGATGTCTGTTCTCTGGCTTTCGGCGAGGCTCCTCGGTGAACAACAGCTTCTGCCATTCCAACCGAGAGGCATTCATCGCTTTGAACCAGTGGAAATCCTCGGCGGCTGCCGCAGATTATGTACAAATATGAATGCACATCTTGGAGTTGATTTCATTTCCTCTTGATTTACCTTGTGTATTTCCGATGATGTAAGACGGACTTGCTAAACAACCGACTCTGTACTCGATGAGTCGTGCAAATGAACATAACAAACGCCAAACAGAAATTGCTTGATTTTATGTCTGTCCGGTCCGACAATCCGGACTTGGTGAAAGCGCAATATCGCGCCTTCACCCGGCAGATGCCGATGATGTATTTCATACTGATTTCAAGTACATGGGCGCTGGCGACTACACATCTGCAACTGGCGCCGTTTTGGCTCACCATTGGAATTCCGGCTTTTTTTACACTCGGCTGCACCGTCAGGATCGCGTTCTGGTGGAGGACCCGCGGTATCGATCCCGCGCCGAAGGTGGCTCATGCAGCGCTTCAGCGCACAAATCGCCTGGCGGCCGGCATTGCCGTGGTATTTACGCTCTGGTCTTTTCTGCTGGTGCCGTATGGGGACGCCTATACGCAATCCCACGTCGCCTTCTACATGGCGATTACCGTCATATCCTGCATCTTCTGTCTGATGTATGTGCGTTCGGCGGCGTTCATGGTCACGGCCATCGTCAACGGCGCCTTCGTCATCTTTTTTTTGGCCTCACAGCAACCGACATTCATCGCCATTGCCATCAATGTTCTGTTGGTCTGTGCGGGCATGATGTCCATCCTGTTGACCAACTACCGCAATTTCGAGCGCATGATTGTTTCGCAGCAGCGCACGGAAGCGCTGAACAATGAGAACCTGCTGCTTGCCAATATTGACAGCCTGACGGAACTGCCTAACCGCCGCGCCTTTTTCGCCCATCTGGAAGCCGAGATCGAGAAAGCAAGGGTGGCGGGAACGCGGCTGGCGCTGGGCGTTATCGATCTCGATGGGTTCAAGCCGGTTAACGACCTTTACGGCCATTCCGTGGGCGACAGGTTGCTCGTCAGCGTCAGCAAACGTCTCACAGATACTCTGACGACCAGCAGGGCATTTAGACTTGGCGGAGACGAATTTGCGATCGTTGCCCCCATCATACCTGACGATGCACAACTCGTTGCAAATGCGAACGTGATCTCGGAACGGTTGAGGGAGGCCTATCATCTTCCCGAGGGGACTGTGCATGTCGCTGCTTCCATGGGCATCGCCGTATTTCCGTGCCTTGCTCTGACGCTTGAGCAACTTTTCGACCGTGCGGACTATGCGTTGTATCACGCCAAGAAAACCCGGCGCGGCGATGCCGTCCTCTTCGATGCGGAGCACGAAAAGCAGATCAATATCGAAGCTCGTATCGAACATCTGCTCAAGCAGAAAGAGATAGAAAACGAGCTTTCAGTCGTGTTCCAACCGATCGTCGACATACGCGATGGAAGAGCTGCGGGCTTTGAAGCACTGGCGCGCTGGCACAGCCCGGTCCTTGGGCATGTCCCGCCTGCCCAGTTCTTCGCCATTGCCGAGCGGGCCGGTATCGTCAGCTCGCTGACGCGGCCTCTTCTTCGAACCGCTCTCGCTTCCGCATCGGTATGGGAGCCATCCCTTAGACTGTCCTTCAACCTCTCGGCCCATGACCTCAATTCCTGCGAAGGCGTGCTGTCATTGATCGGCATCATCGAAAACAGCGGCTTCGACGCAACACGTATTGACCTTGAAATTACCGAAACGGCCTTTGCGCATGATTTCGAACAGGTCAGGCAGTCGGTCGAAATGCTGCGGCGGCTCGGTTGCGGCATTTCGCTGGACGATTTCGGCACCGGTTATTCCAGCCTGACACGGCTGCACGCTCTCCCCCTCACCAAGATCAAGATTGACCGCAGCTTCGTCACGGATCTGCACGAAAAGCCAGCCAGCTACAAAATCGTTAAATCGCTGCTCACGCTCAGCCGCGACATGGGGTTGGAATGCGTGGTGGAAGGGGTCGAAACACTGGAGGAACTCGCGGCCCTTGAAGGTCTCGGTGCTACGCTGGTGCAGGGTTATATCTATGCGGCACCACTACGAGAACAGGATGTCCGTGAGTTTCTTTCCGGACAGGCAAAAAAGCACATGATCCTGTCAGCCTGAAGTGGCCTGGGTTTTTCGGCCCCGATTTTCCGGCTGCGATGCCTGCCTGCTGATGTTGATCCGGGGAAGGACAGGAAACAGGGCTCGGCTACTTCTATCATGGCGTAGAAATGTCTGCTTTGAATAGACATGTTTGCTTTTTCTGCCCGGCAGGTTTTTAGCGTCCGCCTTGTTTTCCGCGCAATCCAGGCGCAGTATAGGCTTCGTTGTGCTGGCAGCACGGCTCCCCGGTGTCAGAGAGGCACCGCCTCTTCTTCGTTGTCCTTTAGTGAATGTTTGCGCTGACGGTGCCGTATTTCTTTGCGGTAATCACCGAGATGTCACCTATTGCGGCACGAGCATGCTGGTTGACGGGCGATTACGCTGCCACCAGTTGCACAACGCAGACCATCTGCATTTCTCCAGTGCCATTTCATGGCATCTGGTCGTTTCGCTCCTGGATTTTCTTGGTACCACCCGGACACGACACCGCATTTAGTCCTTAGGGATGTCTGGCTCAAGCACCACTCCGATCGATAGGGACTTTCGACCGAGAGACAGGAACGCAGCAGTCGCAATGTAGAATAAAACCGGCTCCACGCGGATCAAAGCCGCGCTGAAGCCTCGGATGAAAGGCAAGACCATGAATAGTTATAACGACCAAAGACGCCAGGCGCTCAGGATCGAAGTTTGGGAGAACGAAGGCGGGACTTCCGTCGCCGATACGGTTGACTCCCAATATGGAAGAAGGATCGAGAGGGACCAAACCTGGACCATATATCATGTATTCACCGGTGTGCCGGTACGGGTGGGTGGCCGCAGGCTGACTGAACTCAGCATATCGGAAGCAACCGATGGCATGCTTTCACTCAATCGTCGTAACGTTTTGCGAAGGGAAGAACGCAGCAGGTGTGAAGCATGACACTGGCTTTCCCCAACTCGGCCCGCAGTTTTGACGATGTGCGTAAAGCTGTGCGGTTTTTCGGCCATGACGGCATGTTCGAAATCCGGTTTTTTGTCGAAGCCGCTGCACTCGCTAAGGGCGGCGTGCATGCAACAGGCATGTCGGAAGCCCAATGCCTTTCGTCTTTTGACGCAATGCGCACGCCGATCTACGAGGCTGCCAAGAAGGTGTATGCCAAGTACCGGCGCAATTTGAACGTCCTGACGACTTCCGACTTCGGCTAGAGCACATCCTGTTTAAACAAAATTGTCTGACGTGCTCTAGCTATTTGTTTTTACGCATTTTCCGGGCGTAAAACTGCTACGCACTTTAGGAAATGCGCGACCATTGCGGGATCATGGAATGGCGCGCGGGCCGGCGGCTACGGTTGCGACGTCGCGAGCCAATGCATCATCGATTTCAGTTGGTGACACCTGAAGGAACTGGCGGCGGTTCATGGCGACAGCGACCGCGGGAATCTCTAGATGGGTTCCCACGCGGCGATACGCCGTGAAGCTGAGGCCCTCTATCAATTCCTCGTCTATGACCAGGCGATAAGTGCCCGCTCCCAAGGGTTCCGAAAGGGCCTCCAGACGGAACGGATGCGTGAATGTGATTTCGGTCTCTGTGGTTCTTTCGATCATGTCCAACACCGCTTTCGGTTGCGTTAAAACCCGCACAGTTACAGCCGGTTATCGCAACTATGCGCCGATCAGGATGTAAACGATCAACGCCACACTTGCCGCAGACAAGACGTAGCCAGCCAGCGTTGCGAGATTCTGTTTTGTCGGTTGGTGGAATATGGAAGACATGGCGTCCTCCTTTGTCGGGGCCAGGGTATTCAACCCTTAAACAGCAGCGCCCGTACTATAGCTGCTGGAACAAACATAGTGGACCCGTTTCATTCGTTTAGCAATGAAACAATCCTGATAATCCGAGGTGCTGATCGAAGACACCTCTATGTGAAGGCGAGGAGCGCCGTCACTCGTCTCGCGATTGCCCTTCTCCGTCGGAAGGCCGCAAAAGTCTCCGATATGCCAAAATTCGAATGCCTCACCAAATGATCTTGACAGGGGGCAAGTTTTGGATTTCCTTGTAAACCGGTTTAGTAAATCGCTTTACAAGCTCTATCAAGAGGCCAAAGGCCCACGGGAACAGGAACGGGAAGAATGATGGCGCCAAATCGCGCGACCAGTCTGAAGGATGTTGCCCGCACGGCGGGTGTTTCCGTCGCTACGGTGTCGCGGCTGCTCAACGGCTCACTGGAATTGCCTGCGGACACGAAGGCCCGCATCGAAGACGCCATTCGCCAGCTCAACTATGTTCCTAACCCGCATGCCCGGCGTCTGAGCCGTGGGCGCTCCGATACGATCGGTCTCGTCGTTCCCGATATCGGCAACCCGTTCTTCGGCATGCTGGTTGCAGCAGTGGAAGAGGAGGCAGACAGGCGCGGTCTTGCCGTATCGCTTTTCGCAACGTTGAACCGGCCGGGACGCGAACTGTCCTATCTGCGGCTTCTTGCCCGCAACCATGTCGACGGGCTGGTCTTCGTTACCAACCACCCCGATACGGACGAGCTTGCCGAGCTTATCAGCGCCACCGGCAAAGTCGTTGTGGTCGATGAAGACGTCAGTGGGGCATCCGTGCCGAAGCTGTTCTGTGACAATGAACAGGGCGGCCGCTTGGCTGGTGAACACCTTGCCGGATATGGCCACGAACGCGTACTTTATGTCGGCGGCCCGGCAGAGATGCTCAGCACGCAGCGGCGTTTCCTTGGGTTGGAGGCAGCGTTGCGGACACATTGCGGCTCCGAGCCGTCGATCATGCGCTATTGCGGCGACTATACCGCGGAGTTCGGTCGCGAGGCGGCCTTGCGTTTTCTTTCCGAAGGCCGTCCCGCCACGGCAATTTTCGCCAGCTCCGACGAAATCGCCATCGGGATGATTGAAGTCTTGCGGGCGCAGGGTGTGCGCATTCCGCAGGACGTATCGATGATCGGCTTCGACGATGTCGGCCCGCTGCATCTGTTCGATCCGCCGCTTACCGCCATTCGCCAGCCGGTCAGGGCCATTGGCCAGCGCGCCCTGTCGTTGCTCGCCGAAACCAATTGGGAACAGGAAACTCCGGCCCATCCGGAAGAGCTGCTTCCCGTAGAAATCGTCGTGCGGAGCTCCGTTGCGCCGCCGTCGAAACAATAATTGCGACGGACAAAACCAACAGAGGAAGAACGCAAATGACAATAATCAAACGCAGATATTTCTCCGCAGCCCTTGCCGCCACCTTTCTGGCCGGGGCGACGCTTTCCGCCGGCATTGCCGGTGCCGCGGAAAAGACGATAGCCCTGGTGCAGATCAACCAGCAGGCCATCTTTTTCAACGACATGAACAAGGGTGCGGAAAAGGCGGCGAAGGAAGCGGGCGTCAAGCTCGTCATCTTCAATGCCAATAACGATCCGGCAGCGCAAAACAGCGCCATCGAGACCTATATCCAGCAGAAGGTCGATGGGATCGCGGTCGTTGCCATTGATGTCAACGGCATCATGCCTGCGGTAAAGCAGGCCGCCGAAGCGAACATCCCAGTGGTCGCTATCGACGCAATATTGCCGGAAGGGCCTCAGAAGGCACAGATTGGCGTCGACAATGCCAAGGCTGGTGCCGACATGGGCAAGTTCTTCGTCGACTATGTGAAGTCAGACATGGGCGGCAAGGCCAAGATCGGCGTCGTCGGGGCCCTCAACTCATTCATACAGAATATCCGCCAGAAGGGCTTTGAGGACACGCTCAAGGATCAGCCCGGCATCACGGCGGCTGGCGTCGTTGACGGACAGAACGTGCAGGATACGGCTCTTTCCGCAGCGGAAAACCTCATAACTGGCAATCCGGGTATGACCGCAATCTACGCAACGGGTGAACCGGCCCTTCTCGGCGCCGTCGCTGCCGTCGAAAGCCAGAGCAAGCAGAAGGACATCAAGGTCTTCGGCTGGGATCTGACCAAGCAGGCGATCGCTGGCATCGACGCTGGTTATGTCGCGGGTGTCATTCAGCAGGACCCGGCGGCCATGGGTGCTGCGGCCGTCAAGGCGCTGAAGACTGTTTCTGATGGTGGCAGTGTCGAAAAGACGATTGCCGTGCCCGTGACCATCGTCACCAAGGCCAATGTCGAGCCCTACCGGGCGGTCTTCAAATGATCGCCGGCGGACAGCACCCAACCGCTGTCACCGGCGCTGGGGGAGATATTCTCCCCCAGCATCTCTCCGGTGCGGCGCAAGAACCGCGCGTCTCGCTTCGCGGTATCGTAAAAACCTTCGGTTCACATCAGGCGCTGCGCGGCGTCGATCTCGACATCTATCCCGGTGAATGCCTGGGCCTTGTCGGTGACAACGCGGCTGGAAAATCGACGCTGACGAAGGTTATTTCCGGAACCTACATTCCGGATGAAGGATCCATTACGCTCGAAGGGGAAGAGGTCCGTTTCTCCGGTCCCGCCGATGCGCGCAATCGCAATATCGAGATGGTCTTTCAGGATTTGAGCCTCTGTGACCATATAGACGTGATCGGCAACCTGTTTCTTGGGCGCGAGATCACCAAGGGTCCGTTCCTCGACCGGCAGACGATGTTGGCCGAGGCCCGCAAGATGCTCGACGCGCTGGAAATCCGTATTCCAAGGTTGACGGCCAAGGTGGAAAAACTCTCCGGCGGACAGCGGCAGGCAATCGCAATCGCCCGTGCGGCGTCCTTCAATCCCAAGGTCCTGATCATGGACGAACCCACTTCGGCGCTTGCCGTAGCAGAGGTGGAGGCCGTTCTGGCGTTGATCAACCGGGTCAAGGCCAAGGGCGTGTCCGTCATCCTCATCACTCATCGTCTTCAGGATCTGTTCCGCGTGTGTGATCGCATCGCCGTCATGTACGAGGGAACGAAGGTCGCCGAACGGCAGATCAACGAAACCAGCCTCGAAGACCTCGTCAAACTGATCGTGGGAGGTCGCCATTGACCGTCTACACTGAACGCGCCAAGGGCTCACCCGTCGCCGATTTCATCGCCGAAAACGCGCAGGTCTTGTCCATAACGGCCTTTTTCATCGCCTGCATGCTGTTCTTTGCCGTAAGCACGGATACGTTCCTGACGGCAGGCAACCTGCTGAACGTCGTGCGTCAGGCCGCTCCCATCCTCATCGTTTCCGTCGCCATGACGCTTGTCATCATCACCGGCGGCATCGACCTGTCGGTCGGCTCCATGGTTGCGCTGATCAACGCCGTCGGTGCCATCCTCATGGCGGCGGGCTATCCGTGGCCTCTGGTGCTGGTCGCCATGCTCATGCTCGGAGCCGTGCTTGGTCTCTTGCAGGGCTGGTTCATTGCCTATCAGGGCATTCCGGCCTTCATCGTTACGCTCGCAGGCTTGTCCATCCTTCGAGGGGTCGCACTCTATATCACCCAAGGGTATTCGGTGCCGATTCCGGATGCGCCCGGCTTCTTTTTTCTCGGTCGCGGAGACCTGTTCGGTTTCCCGGTGCCGGCGCTGATCGGTATCCTCATCACTGTCGTGGCCTATGTGGTCATTTCGTCCACCCGCTACGGACGCCGGGTCGTGGCGGTAGGCTCCAATCTGGAGGCTGCCCGTCGTGTGGGTATGCCGGCAAAATGGATCCTTGCATCGGTCTATCTGGTCGCAGGCGTGGCATCCGCAATCGCTGGGCTGCTGATCGCGTCACGCCTTGGCTCGGGTTCCTCCAATGCTGCTGTCGGCTTTGAGCTGCAGGTCGTGGCAGCGGTTGTGCTTGGCGGCACATCTTTGATGGGCGGACGCGGAACCATTCTCGGCTCCGTGCTTGGCACCATGACCATTGCCGTGATCGGCAACGGGCTGATCCTGATGCATATTTCGCCCTTTTTCACACAGATCGTCACGGGCGCGATCATTCTTGCCGCCATCTGGCTGAACACGCGCATCTTCACCACCAACTTCCGCTTGGGTTCCAGAAAAAAGGGTTGAGGCCATGGTGGATGAACTCTCGAAAGGCCATATTCGCTCCGGCAATTTCATGACGGTTGCCGGTCCCGTCCCGGTGGAAAAGCTCGGCGTGACGCTGATGCACGAGCATATTCTCAACGATTGCCGCTGCTGGTGGCACGCACCGAAAACGCCGGAGCGGCAATATCTGGCAGAGGGCTTGGTCTGCCAGGAAATCCTCGGCGAACTTCGCCAGGATCCCTTCGTCAACAAGCACAACATCACGCTGGATGATGAGCCGCTTGCGATTAAAGAACTGCATGAATTCGCCGCTCAGGGCGGCCATACAGTGGTGGAGCCGACCTGCCAGGGTATCGGCAGAAATCCGCTTGCCCTCAGGCGGATATCCGAGGCGACCGGGCTCAACATCGTGATGGGGGCGGGTTATTATCTGGCCTCCTCCCATCCTGAGAAAGTGGCAGCGCTCAGCATCGACGACATCGCCAATGAAATCGTTCACGAGGCGCTTCAGGGCGTCGACGGAACCGGCGTGAAAATCGGTCTGATCGGAGAGATCGGTGTGTCCTCGGACTTCACCCCCGAGGAGCAAAAATCGCTGCGGGGTGCGGCGAGGGCGCAGGCCCGTACAGGTTTGCCCCTCATGGTGCATCTTCCGGGCTGGTTAAGGCTGGGTCACAGGGTTCTCGATGTAGTCGAGCAGGAAGGCGCGGATGTCAGTCACACCGTTCTGTGTCACATGAACCCGTCGCATGATGACCTTGGCTATCAGGGAGAACTTGCCGGCCGCGGTGCCTTCATCGAATACGACATGATCGGCATGGATTTCTTCTATGCCGATCAGCAGGTCCAATGCCCGAGTGACGACGAAGCGGCCAAAGCCATCGTCCAGCTGGTGGAGCGGGGATATCTGGACCGCATCCTGCTTTCCCACGATGTTTTCCTGAAGATGATGCTGACGCGGTATGGCGGCAATGGTTACGCCTATATCCTCAAGCATTTCCTGCCGCGATTGAAGCGGCATGGTCTGGATGACCTCACCTTGCAAATCCTCATGCGGGATAACCCGCGCTCGGTCTTCCAGGCGAAGACGTGACGAACCCATAGAAATGGAACGAAAAATGATAAAGAAAATACTTCTCGTGGGCGAAAGCTGGGTCAGCTCCGCCACTCACTACAAGGGCTTCGACCAGTTCGGCAGCGTCACCTTTCACTTGGGCGCGGAACCTCTGGTAAAGGCGCTCGAAGGTAGTGAATACGAGCTGACCTACCTGACGGCTCATGATGCTGTCGAGAAACTTCCCTTCGATATGGCGGGGCTGGATGCGTATGACGCGATCATCCTCTCTGACATCGGTGCCAATTCGCTGCTTTTGCCGCCTGCGGTTTGGTTGCACTCGAAAACCGTTCCAAACCGTCTGAAGCTTCTCAAGGCATGGGTCGAAAAGGGCGGCGGCCTGCTGATGGTTGGCGGATATTTCTCGTTCCAGGGTATCGATGGCAAGGCCCGGTGGCGTCGCACCCCCGTGGAAGATACGCTTCCCGTGACCTGCCTGCCATGGGATGACCGCGTTGAAATTCCAGAAGGATCGACGGCCGACATTCTGATGCCGGATCATCCCACCGTTGCAGGTCTTTCCGGCGAATGGCCGCTTCTCCTCGGTGTCAATGAGGTAGAGGTGCGCGAGCGCGCGGATGTGGACGTGGTCGCCCGCCTGCCTGCGGAGCAGGGCGGTCATCCGCTTCTGGTCACCGGCGTTTTTGGCCAGGGTCGGACAGCGGCGTGGACGTCCGACATTGGTCCGCACTGGCTCTCTCCCGCCTTCTGCGAATGGCAGGGCTACGGCCGTTTGTGGAAAAACATTCTGGGCTGGCTGACAGAAGCTCGCTGAGCGCGGCGGCATGTATCGGTGGAGAGGATCGTCAGTTGGACAAAATATCCGCGAGCTCAAGGATATCGGGAAAGGCTGAAAGCGTGCCCCGACGACTGACGGTCAGCGCAGATGCCTTTGCGCCATGCCTCAACGCCCGTTCATCCACACTGACGTTTCTCAACGCGGCGGAGGCCAGCGTGACGGCCATGAAGCAATCGCCAGCACCCGTCGTGTCGACAACGCCAGTTTTTTCGGCGGGCACGGTCAGGCATTGGTTTGTCGTGCCAAGCATCGAACCCTCGCCGCCAAGGGTGAGGATGACCTGGCGGACACCGGCTGAAATGAGCAATTTTATCGCTGTCGAGCCGGTATCCCCGGTCAGGGCGGCCGCTTCGCCGCGGTTGAGGAAAGCGATGTCCGTGAGCGGCCAGAGACTTTCAAACCAGGGTTGGAGAGGTGACGGATTGAATGCGGTGATCATTCCCGTTGCCTTTGCCTGCGACAGTGCGAGACGGGTGGTTGTTTCGCCCAGATTGCCTTGCACGACGAGAAGGTCGCCGGGGCTGGCTGTACCAAGGGTTCCGGCCACGTCTTCCGGGGTCAGGGATTGTGCGCAGGCAGTGGTCGTGACGATGCTGTTTTCACCATCGGGCGTGTTGAAGATGATGGAGAGATCGCTGGTCTGCCCATCCATGCCAATGAGGTCGGCGGTCAGAGGTTCGGTTGCAAGGCGGGCGCGGATGGTCGCAGACCTGTCATCTGTACCTACAGCAGCAGTCAATGTGGTATCGAGCCCGCATCGGGCCATGACAATGGCTTGATTGCAGCCTTTTCCGCCAAGATCGCGGAAGGCCTGCCGGCCGAAAATCGAAGCCCCGGCTTCCGGCAGGGCGGAAACGGAATAGGTTTCGTCGAGCGCGATATTGCCGATGACGAAGGCACGCATGAAAAACTTTCGAGAGGACAAGGCATGCAGATCATATCCGACAATAGGGCGAATGCCATCCAGGAAATCTTTGGTCGTGACAAGGCCTTGATCGGCATGGTGCATTGCCCGCCGTTTCCCGGAGCACCAAGGTATCGTGGCGCGGCCATGGATGCCATCTACGACGTCTGCATGCGCGATGCCGAGGCTTTGATCGAAGGCGGTATGCATGGTCTTCTCGTTGAAAACCATGGCGATATTCCCTTTTCCAAGCCGGAGGATATCGGTCATGAGACACCTGCCTTCATGAGCGTGGTGACTGACCGGGTCGCGCGGGCGACTGGCGTTCCGCTCGGTATCAACGTGCTTGCCAATGCGCCGATCCCGGCTTTCGCCACTGCCATGGCAGGCGGGGCGAAATTCATCCGCGTCAACCAGTGGGCCAATGCCTATGTCGCCAACGAGGGTTTCATGGAAGGGCGTGCGGCGGAAGCGATGCGTTATCGATCCCTGCTCAGGGCCGAGCACATAAAGGTTTTCGCCGACAGCCACGTCAAGCATGGCGCGCATGCTATCACGGGTGATCGTAGCATCGATGAGCTGACCCGCGACCTTGCCTTCTTTGATGCGGATGCGGTGATCGCTACTGGCCAGCGAACCGGCAACAGCGCAACGATCGCGGAAATCGAAGAGATCGGGCAGGCCACACATCTTCCGCTTCTGGTCGGTTCTGGTGTTGGGGAAGCCAATATCGTTGAAATCCTGAAGCGCACCAGCGGTGTCATCGTCGCTTCGTCGCTAAAAAAGGGCGGTGTCTGGTGGAACCCTGTCGAGCCTGCCCGTGTGCGATCGTTTGTTGAGGCGGCGCAGCCAGGGCTTTCGGGTTGAGGGCAAACGGGAAATGATGATGACGCAAACTCTTTCGATCAACGGGCAGCGACTTATCGATCGACTCGACCGGTTTGCGCAAATAGGCGCGACGGCAAAGGGTGGCGTAAACCGCCAGGCCTTGACCGGCCTCGACCGGCAGGCGCGGCAATTGCTGACGGAGCTGGCGCTGCAGCGCGGCTTCAAGGTCTTTCAGGACCCGATTGCCAATCTGTTCATTCGCCGCGAGGGGCGCAACCCGGATCTGTCGCCGCTGCTTATCGGCAGTCATCTCGACAGTCAGCCTGCAGGCGGTCGTTTTGACGGTGCGCTCGGCACGCTCGCAGCTTTTGAGGTTCTGGAAACACTCGAAGATTGCGGGGTGGAAACCGAGCGGCCGGTGGAGGTCGTGTCGTTCACGAATGAAGAGGGCTGCCGCTTCGCGCCGGGCTGCATGGGCTCCATGGCCTTTGCGGCCGGTTCAATTCCAAGCGCCTGGGAGACCATGCGCGCGACTGACGGTGCGCTTTTCGCAGATGAACTCTCCGCCACGCTGGAAAGTCTCCCGGTTGCCGCGATGCGGCCTCTGGGCACGCCGGTTTTCGCTTATCTCGAGGTCCATATCGAGCAAGGCCCTTCATTGGAAAAAGAGGGCTTACCGATCGGCATCGTCACCGGCATACAGGGAACGCGCTGGCTGGAGGTGATTATCGACGGGCAGACCGCCCACGCTGGAACAACGGCGCTGCAATATCGGCATGACCCCATGCAAGCCACGGTCAACGCGCTGTCTGAACTCTATCGCGACATCATGCCAGCCGATCCGGCCGCGCGTTTCACGATTGGCCGAATGGCCCTTGAACCCGGCGCGGTGAACGCGATCCCGGCAACGGTGCGCTTCACGATCGATTTTAGACACCCTTCGCTGACAACAATCGGCGTCATGGAGCAGACAATCCGCATGGCTATCCAGCAGGCAGCGGCGGACACAGGCTGCTCGGCGACTATTTCGCAGATTTTCGACATGCCGCCGGCAAGTTTTCCGGATGAATTACTTGCCGTATTGGATCAGGCCGCACAAGAGCGGGACTTTGCAACAAAGAGAATGCTCTCCGGCGCATTCCACGATGCGCTTTTTATGAACCGCGTCGCGCCATCGGCCATGATTTTCGTACCCTGCCGGGACGGTCTCAGTCACAATGAGGCTGAATATGTGGAGCAGGAGCATAGTATTGCGGGTGGCAACATGCTCTTGGCTTCGCTTCTCCAGCTGCTAGCGCCGACGGCAGCGTTGTAAATCGAATGGTTGCGGGGAGCTTTCGCCCCTTGTTAGGGTTGCTCCGTTTGCAGATCACTGCGCACTGGCCGATCGCGAGTGTAATTCGGTTGAGAAAAAGCCGAAATGAATCAGCGCTGTAGCAAGTGATCGTATGAAACTGCCTTTTGCTTGAAACTTTCCTCCTGTCGCTCTCGTCACTTGTGCTGTTCCCCGAGACGGGAACGACAGGCCTTCAGAGGCGCGCTTCCGCGCCGAGGCGATTAGGGAAGAGGAATATTCAATGTTCAAGTCCGCAATCCGTACGCTCGCCCTTGCGACGGCAATCTCGACTCTTGCTTCGGGTGCCTTTGCTGAAAATCCAAAGGTCGGCGGTGCTGCAATGTACGAAAACAAGAACATCATCGAGAATGCCGTCAACTCGAAGGATCACACCACGCTGGTCGCCGCCGTCAAGGCTGCCGGTCTCGTAGAAACCCTTCAGGGCAAGGGACCGTTCACGGTCTTCGCTCCGACCAATGAGGCCTTTGCCAAATTGCCGAAGGGTACAGTCGAAACTCTGCTGAAGCCGGAAAACAAGGCGCAGCTGACCAAGATCCTGACCTGTCATGTCGTGGCGGCCGATGCCATGTCCAGCGCCATCGAGAAGATGATCAAGGATGACAACGGCACCCATGATGTGAAGACGGTCGGCGGCTGCATCCTCAAGGCGAAGGAAAGCATGGGCAAGATTACCCTGACCGACGAAGCGGGTGGTGTTGCGCATGTGACGATCGCCGACGTCAAGCAGTCGAACGGCGTCATTCATGTCATCGACAAGGTTCTGCTTCCGAAGATGTGATTGCTCTTATCTTCTGCATGCCTGATCCGGCCGCCTCCTCGGTGGCCGGATTTTTTTGTGCTCGACGTTGCTTTTATCGGTGAGGCTATGGTTTGCCGGCATCGCGTACGGCAGGCCGCGGGGAGGAATGCCGGGCGCATCCCTGGGGGCACGACGGCAGACGGCATGCCTGCCCGCATGTTCTCCTGTTCCCTTATCGAAAACAGAAACAGAGTGCGCTATCTTGCCTTCCGGCCCTGGTTGACGTACTCGAAATCGATAGGACCCTGGGCCGATTAACAATAGTGTTTCGTGGCGCTGCGTTTCGGCGCCATACACCTCATGACGTTGGGATTGCGATGAACCTTTACTTGGATTACCTGGCTGAGATCGAAAGCAGAAAAACTCAAGGGCTCGCTCCCAAGCCGATCGACGATGGCGAATTAACCGGCGAAATCATTGCCTTGATCAGGGATACCGGTAGCGAATATCGCGCGGATGCCCTCAAATTCTTCATTTACAACACCTTGCCAGGCACCACGAGCGCTGCCGGCGTCAAGGCCGCCTTTCTGAGGCAGATCATTCTGGGCGAAACTGTCGTTCCGGAGATCACGCCCACTTTCGCCCTCGAACTGCTGTCGCATATGAAGGGTGGCCCCTCCATCGAAGCGCTGCTCGACATCGCCCTTGGTGATGATGCCGGGCTTGCCCAGCAGGCAGGCGAAGTGCTGAAGACGCAGGTCTTTCTCTATGACGCAGACATGTTCCGGCTGCGCGATGCCTTCAAGGCGGGCAATACCGTCGCGAAGGGTGTTCTTGAGAGCTATGCCAAGGCTGAGTTCTTTACCAAGCTTCCCGATGTAGAGGATGAGATCAAGGTCGTGACTTTCATCGCCGCCGAAGGCGATATCTCTACCGATCTTCTGTCCCCTGGCAACCAGGCGCATTCGCGCTCCGACCGGCAGCTGCACGGCCAGTGTATGATCACGCCGGAAGCGCAGGCGGAAATCGTCGCGCTGCAGAAGCAGCATCCCGACAAGCGGGTGATGATGATCGCCGAAAAGGGCACGATGGGCGTCGGCTCGTCGCGCATGTCGGGCGTCAACAACGTGGCGCTGTGGACCGGCAAGCAGGCCAGCCCCTATGTGCCCTTCGTCAACTTCGCCCCGATCGTTGCTGGCACCAACGGCATTTCGCCGATCTTCGCCACCACTGTCGACGTCACGGGCGGCATCGGCATCAACCTCAAGAACTGGGTGAAGAAGCTCGGCGAAGACGGCAAGCCCATCCTCAACAATGACGGCAATCCGGTTCTGGAGCAGAAATATTCGGTTGAGACCGGCACCGTTTTGAAGATCGACGCCAAGAGCTACAAGCTTCGTGACGAGAACGGCACGGAACTGGTCGATCTCTCATCCTCCTTCACACCGCAGAAGATGGAATTCATGAAGGCGGGCAGCTCCTATGCCATCGTCTTCGGCAAGAAGCTCCAGACGTTTGCGGCGGAAACGCTTGGCGTCGAGGCCACCCCGGTCTTTGCGCCCAACAAGGAAATTTCAATCGAAGGCCAGGGCCTCACGGCCGTCGAGAAAATCTTCAACCGCAATGCCGTTGGCGTCACGCCCGGCAAGGTGCTGCATGCCGGCTCCGACGTGCGCGTGAAGGTCAACATCGTCGGCTCGCAGGACACGACCGGTCTGATGACGGCGCAGGAACTTGAGGCGATGGCGGCGACCGTCATTTCGCCGCTGGTGGATGGTGCGTACCAGTCGGGTTGCCACACGGCCTCCGTCTGGGACAAGAAGGCGCAGGCGAACATTCCGAAGCTCATGTCCTTCATGAACAACTTCGGCGTCATCACTGCCCGCGACCCCAAGGGCGTCTATCATTCGATGACGGACGTGATCCACAAGGTGCTGAACGACATCACCGTGGACGACTGGGCGATCATCATCGGCGGTGACAGCCACACCCGCATGTCCAAGGGCGTGGCCTTCGGTGCCGACTCTGGCACTGTGGCGCTGGCACTGGCGACGGGCGAGGCGACCATGCCGATCCCGCAATCCGTCAAGGTCACCTTTAAGGGCAAGATGCAGCCGCATATGGACTTCCGCGATGTTGTCCATGCGACGCAGGCGCAGATGCTGAAGCAGCATGGCGACAACGTTTTCCAGGGCCGCATCATCGAAGTCCATATCGGCACGCTGCTCGCTGACCAGGCCTTCACCTTTACCGACTGGACGGCCGAGATGAAGGCCAAGGCGTCGATCTGTATCTCTGAAGACGAGACGCTGATCGAGTCGCTGGAAATCGCCAAGTCGCGTATCCAGATCATGATCGACAAGGGCATGGATAATGCCGCCCAGACACTGAAGGGCCTGATCGCCAAGGCAGATCAGCGTATTGCCGAAATCCGCTCGGGCGAAAAGCCCGCTCTGGCCCCTGACGACAATGCGAAATATTTCGCTGAAGTCGTCGTGGATCTGGACGTGATCGACGAACCGATGATCGCCGACCCCGACGTCAACAACACCGATGTCTCCCGGCGCTACACCCATGACACGATCCGTCCGGTGTCCTATTACGGCGGCACCAAGAAGGTCGATCTGGGCTTCGTCGGTTCGTGCATGGTGCATAAGGGCGACATAAAGATCGTCGCCCAGATGCTGAAGAACATCGAGAAGGCCGAAGGTAAGGTCGAGTTCAAGGCGCCGCTCGTGGTCGCGGCACCGACCTATAACATCATCGACGAGCTGAAGGCGGAAGGGGATTGGGAAATCCTGCAGAAGTATTCCGGCTTCGAGTTCGATGATCTCAAGCCGAAGACTGCCAACCGGACGGAATACGAGAACATCCTCTATCTGGAGCGCCCGGGCTGCAACCTTTGCATGGGCAACCAGGAGAAGGCGGAGAAGGGTGATACTGTTCTGGCAACCTCGACCCGTCTCTTCCAGGGCCGCGTTGTTGAGGACACTGCCGAGAAGAAGGGTGAATCGCTGCTGGCCTCGACCCCTGTCGTGGTACTGTCGGCAATCCTTGGCCGCACACCGAGCGCTGAGGAATACAAGGCCGCCGTGGTAGGTATCGATCTGACCAAGTTCGCACCGCCGAAAGCTGCGCCAATCGATTCCCTGTCTGTCCAATACTAAAGTATTTCCGGGCGTAGGACTTTTACGTCCGGAAAAACGTTTGAAACCAAAGATATAGAGCGCGTCCACCGAATTCAGTTGAAACCGGACGCGCTCTAGGGTTGAAATTACCCGTCAAATTCTTTGCAAAACGCCACAATCACGCGAAAAAACGCCGGCACATAACTTCTGATTAATACGCCTGCGGCAGAATAGGAATGATAATTACTTTCGATTAAATATCTATCCGGCAAGAAGCGGCGAGTATGTCTGAAATACGCTCATTTATTGCGGACGATCTCGTGTCCGTGGCTGACATGTTTCACCGTTTTTTGCGGAAGAAGGATGGGGCCGCGACAGATGATCTGACCTCATATTTGCGCGCCGTCTTTCTCGAAAATTCAAACATAAATCCGGATATTCACTCCAAGGTCTATGTGCGTGACGATGGGCGCGTGTCTGGATTTCTGGGTGTGTTGCCCGTGGCAATGGAACTTAATGGCCGGAACATACAGGCTGCTGTCTGCTCTTCCTTTGTCGCTGAAGACCGTGAGACCGATCCCTTTGCCGGAGCGCGTTTGCTGCGCGAAGTTTTGGGTGGACCTCAGGAGCTGACATTCGGGGAGACGATCAACGACGTTTCCGCCGATATGTGGAAGACGATGCGCGGCCAGCTGCTCGCCTCCTACAGTCTCGATTGGCTGCGGATTTTACGCCCGGCTTCATTCGGGCTGGAAATAGCCGCTGATCGTTTCTCCAGCACTTTCCGCGCGCTGACGCCGTTCAGCAAGATCATCGATCGCACCATTTCGGCGCGTGGCCATGGGCGAGCATTATCCTATTACGCATCACATCCGGACAAGGTGGACAGCTTTACCGACGACGACGCGAGCGATACCGAATTCGCGCGTCTGGCACGGGAACTCGTCGGCCACTTTCCGCTCCATCCCGTTTGGACCGAGGAAAGCCTGTTGCACATGCTCCAACACGCCAAACGCAAACGTCTGCACGGCGAACCAGTCCAACGGATTGTGAGGGCCCGCGGCGGCAGGGCGGTGGGGCTTTTTCTTTACCACGGCAATCCAACGGGCGTCGGCCGGACGCTGCAGATCATGGCCGTGCCCGGGCAGGAGCAGATCGTGATCGATCGGCTGATCCGCAATGCCTATGATCGTGGTCTCGCGGCCATCAGAGGTCGCACCCAGCCGGCACTGCTGCGGGCGATGCTCGGCAAGAAATGCACGTTTCTGCATGCGTCATCCACCATCGTGCATTCGCGCAATGCGGACCTCCTCAAGGCAGCGACGGATGGAACGGCATTTTTTAACGGCTTTTGCGGTGAAAGCTGGACGCGCCTCATCGGTGACAGCTTTGGTCAGGCGGTCGAGTAATGTGCGGAATTGCCGGATTTTATCGACACGACATGCCGGCCGAGCACGCAAACGAGCGCCTTGCGCTGATGGCGTCGCGTCTTAAGCATCGTGGTCCAGATGCGCATGGAGCCCTGCTGCGCTGCGATGTCGGCCTTGCCCACGCACGGCTGGCGATTGTGGGCATTGCCGATGGCACGCAGCCGATGCGCACCGTCGAAGACGATCTTGCCATTTCCTTCAACGGTGAAATCTTCAATCACGTCGAACTGCGCGAAACGCTGTCCGCACGCGGCCACCATTTCCGCACCCACTCCGACACCGAAGTCATCCTGCATGACTATCGCGACAAGGGGCTGGATTGCCTCAACGAATTCAACGGCGATTTTGCCTTCGCCCTGCACGACGCCCGCAATGACACGCTGGTGCTTGCGCGTGACCGGATGGGTGTCCGGCCGCTTTATTATACGTGGCATGAAGGTACGTTTTATTTCGCATCCGAGATCGGGGCGCTTCTGGCGTTGCCGGGAATGACGGCCGAGATCGATCCGGTGGCGCTGGATCAGATATTCACCTTCTGGTTCCCGTTGCCGCCGCGCACCGCCTTTCGCGGCATTCACGAATTGCCGCCCGGTCATCTGATGATCCTGCGCGATGGCGCGTCCACGGTACGGCGCTGGTGGCAACTTTCCTATCCTGACGGCAAGGACGCAGCACCGCCGGCAAGCCTTGGCGCGCAGGTGGAAGAGCTGACGGCGCTTCTGGCCGACGCAACGCGGATCAGGCTTCGCGCCGATGTGCCTGTCGGCTCCTATCTGTCCGGCGGGCTCGATTCCTCCCTCGTTTCTGCCCTGGCTGCGCAAAGCGTTAGCCGAGGCCTGCGCACATTTTCGCTGGCCTTCGAAAGTGCGGAGCACGACGAAAGTATCTGGCAGAAAACAATGAGCCAGCATCTTGGCGTCGCATCCGAAACCACGGAGTGCTCAACTGCGGACATAGCGCAATACATGCCTGAGGTCATGGAGCACGTGCAGACGCCCATTCTTCGCACAGCACCGGTGCCGCTTTACCTGCTTTCCCGGCATGTGCGCGAACGGGGAATGAAGGTGGTGCTGACCGGTGAAGGTGCTGATGAGCTGTTCGCTGGCTACGATATTTTCCGCGAAGCGCGGGTACGGCGCTTTTGCAGCCGCCAGCCGCAATCGGCTCGCCGGCCGAAACTGTTCCAGCGGCTTTATCCCTACCTTCCGGGGCTGAAACAGCAGACGCCGGATTATCTGGCACGCTTCTTCTCCTTCGGCGCAGAAGCCACCGACGAACCGCTGTTTTCCCATCGGCCGCGCTTGCGCTCTACGGCGGCGGCGAAAATCTTCTTTTCAGCGGAATTGAAAGCGCAGCTTGGCGACTACGACGCTGCGGCCGATCTTGCCGCGCAGTTGCCGGAGGATTTCCGCCGCTGGCATCCGCTTCATCAGGCGCAGTACCTCGAGACAGCATTTCTCTTGCCCGGCTATATTCTGTCCAGTCAGGGAGACCGGGTCATGATGGCAAATGGAGTGGAAGGCCGGTTTCCGTTCCTCGATCCCCGTGTGGTGGACTTTGCCGCAGCGCTCCATCCCGAGGCGAAACTGCGCGGTCTGAAGGAAAAGTATATCCTCAAACAGGCTGCAGCCGAGCTGGTGCCCGATGCGATCTTATACCGACCCAAGCAGCCCTATCGCGCGCCCGACGCAGAAGCCTTCGCGGATGCCGGCTATCTCGAAACCGTACTTTCTACCGGTCAAGTGAGGACCACCGGCCTGTTCAATGCCCAGGCGGTGGAAAAGCTGACAACCAAGGTGCGGCAAAAACAGGCGACCGGCTTTCGCGACAACGCCGCCTTCGTCGGCATACTCTCGACCCAGCTTCTGCATGCTGCCACGACCCAGAATTCCACAATGTCATCGCAAAAAATCGAAGGAAGCTCCAAATGACCAATGAAAGCACCGGCATGAAAGCCGAAATTCGCGGTTTCATCATCGAAAACTTTCTGTTCGGTGACGAAAGCCGGCCGTTTGGCGACGATCTTTCGTTGATCGACAATGACATGGTCGATTCCACGGGAATCCTCGAATTGGTGAGCTTCATCGAGGAACGCTACGGCGTCCGCGTTGCCGACGGCGATATCGTACCGGCCAACCTCGATACGATCGACAACATCGCCGCTTTCATCGGTCGCAAGCAGACCGCCTGAAATTTCGGGAAGCGCCAATTGCGTATCGACCACTACCTGCATCGAAGTGCGGAGCGCCATGCCGGCAAGACGGCGCTGGTGGCCGGTGAGACGCGCCTGAGTTACGGCGAACTCAAGACGATGAGCGAGGCTTTCGCCACTGCTCTGATAGCGCGAGGCGCAAACCCGGGAGACCGTGTCGTCCTTGTGCTGGACAATGGCTGGCGCATGGCGGTTGCGGTTTTCGGTTGCTGGATGGCGGGCGCTGTTGCCTGCCCCATCAACCCATCGTCCAAGGCCGCACGCCTTTCGCAAATTCTGGACAGTTGTACGCCCTTTGCGGTGGTTGCCGAGGCCCGGCTGGAAAAGGTCGTTTCGGATGCGGCCGGTTCTTCTCCGTTGTTGCGCATCGTTTCCGGCGCGCCAAACCCAACGGCCGATGGTGTCGATTTTGACGCGATGCTCGAGGAACCGATAGGCGCGCTGCCGCAAAACCTGCTCGATACCGATCTGGCAGTAATCATCTATACATCTGGCTCCACCGGCGAGCCAAAGGGCGTGATGCTGGCGCATGATAACATGGATGCGGCCGTCCGTTCGATTACCTCGTATCTCGGCAATAGGCCGGAAGATATTCTGCTCGGCGTATTGCCGCTTTCGTTCGGATATGGCCTGAACCAGCTGCTTTCCAGCGTTTTCGTCGGCGGTACGCTGGTGATCGAGAAATCCTTCGCCTATCCGCATCTGATTTTCGAGCGTATCCGCGACGAGCGGATCACGGGCTTCGCGCTGGTGCCGACCATGCTGTCCATCATGATGCAGACGCGCGATCTGTCGCCGGCGCTGTTTGAAAGCCTGCGCTACGTCACCGCTGCCGCTGCACCCCTGTCGCCCACCCATAGCGACTGGCTGCGGACCTTTCTGCCGCATGTGCACCTGTTTTGCATGTATGGCCAGACGGAGTGTACCCGTATCAGCTTTCTGCCGCCGGAAGACCTCGACAGGAAACGCGGTTCTGTCGGCATCGCCATTCCGGGCACTGCCATCGCGGTGGTGAACGAGGACGGAGACAGCCTGTTGCCCGCAGAGGTCGGCGAACTCGTGGTCAGCGGGCCGCACGTCATGCGTGGTTATTGGCGCAACGAGGCTGCCACAGCGCGCGCGCTGCGCGTTGATGCCGCAACGGGCCGGACGCGTCTTCACACCGGCGACCTGTTTACCTGCGATGCCGAGGGTTATCTCACCTTCGTTGCCCGCAAGGACGATATCATCAAGTCGCGTGGCGAAAAGGTTGCGCCGCAGGCGGTCGAGGCCGTTCTGCAAGCCATGCCGGGCGTCTCGGACGCATTGGTCGTCGGCGTTGCGCATGAGGTTTTCGGTCAGGCGGTGAAGGCGATCGTGATCGCATCCGACGAGGCGATCACCGCAAAAGACGTCATGCGCTACTGCGCTCTGCACCTCGAAACCCACATGGTGCCAACACTGGTTGAATTTCGCGATTTCCTGCCGACGACGGATACCGGCAAGGTCAGTCGTCGCCTCGCTGCTCAAGATACGGAGAACAATCGATGACGAACAATGCACAAAGCCTGCCTTTCTCGCCGCTTGAACTTGATGCGGCGGCGGAGGTAGAGCGTATCGCCGAAAAAATCCGCCAGTCGCTTCGTTTCAACCTGCGCAAGCGTGGGCTGGTGCTCGGCATTTCCGGCGGTATCGATTCCAGCGTCTGCGCCGCACTTGCCGTTCACGCGCTCGGGGCAGCAAATGTTATTGGCCTGTTCATGCCGGAAAACGATTCCGACCCGGAAAGCCTGCGCTTGGGGCAGGCTTTGGCGACGAAGCTGGGTATGGACTGCGTGCTGGAAGATATCGGCCCTTCGCTTGCCGCCATGGGTTGTTATGAAAGGCGCGATGGCTTCATCCGCGAGGTTGTCCCTGAATACGGGCCTGGCTGGGCCTCGAAGATCGTCTTCGACAACGCCATGAGCACCGGCGCCTATAATATTTCCTCGCTGGTCGTCCGTTCGCCATCGGGCGAAACGCGCAAGGTTCGCCTCTCCGCAAAAGCCTATCTCGGCATCGTTGCGGCGACGAATATGAAGCAGCGCACGCGCAAGCAGTTCGAATATTATCACGCCGACCGCCTGAACTTCGCGGTGCTCGGAACCCCGAACCGCCTGGAGTATGACCAGGGCTTCTTCGTCAAGAACGGCGACGGCGCTGCCGACATCAAGCCGATCGCCCATCTTTACAAATCACAGGTCTATCAACTCGCGGCCCATCTCGGCGTCCCGCAGGAAATCCGCTCCCGCCCGCCGACAACGGACACCTATTCCATGCCGCAGACGCAGGAAGAGTTCTATTTCGCGCTTCCTTACGACAAGATGGATATCTGCCTCTACGGTCTGGAACACAGCATGCCTGCAACCGAGATCGCCACGGCGACCGGGTTGACGGAGGACAATGTCCGGTTCGTCTGGACCGATATCGCCGCCAAGCGAAAGGTTGCGCACTATCTGCACCACGCCCCTATCCATTTCCATGAGGGCGCTCAGGCGAAATCCTGAAATTGTTCCAAGCGGCGCCGGCCTGGGCGATCAGGCTGGCGTATGAAACAAACCTCGATATGAATATGTAGCCGCGCCCGCCAGCAGGAGAGCTGTGAAAGCGGTATGCGGGCGGCAATTACATTTGTTAGTCAAGGCGTTAGGATTGGCAGTGCTTCGCCACCATTCAGTCCGCTGCGAATTCGCACGCCAACAGGGTCTTGTCGCCAAGTGCCGCACCTTCGCGCGCCACAATGGAGACTTTTCCCGGCCCAGCCAGACCTTCAGGCGGCTGCTGGTCCTGCGGAAGCTGCCGGGCATAACCCTTGCTCGATGTACCCATCAGGTCTGAAGTTTCTGGTTTCAAATCATATTTCGCTGCCAGAGCATCGGCACGCTGGCCCTTGATCAAAACACCGACTGCACCATTGGCGAAGAAGACTTCGTCACTCTCAAACCCATCGCGGCCGATCTGGTTCGGAAGCTTATAGATAGCCGCACCCAAAGACGATGTGTCGGCCTTTGCAAGTTTTTCGGCGGCATCATAAATTTCGGTCGCCGATGTCATCGAATAGGGCGGATTGCACAGGGCCGCATCATAGAATGCGGGATCGATTTCGGCAGCCAAAGCGCTACCGGCATGAAGCGCAGTAATGGCTACGGACATTACGACGGTGCCGCGAAGGAAAGGTGTGAATGCAAACATTGGCGTCCCTTAGAATTTGCCTGTCGTCCGTTTGAAGAGATTGCGTCAGGCTTTGCCATTCCTTGGAGCACCATAATTCACGCCCTGTCGATATACGCGAAGCGTTTTCCCCAGCTCGCCAGAACAAAACTCGTCATCCGACCGCAAGGAAAGCGGGGCGGAAGACGGCATTTCCATAGCGGGAATGAAAATGCTCTGTTGTTGCTAGCCCGGCCGATTCAATACAGTTTGGCCGGCTTCGTGTTTGACAATCCGCAGCATGGGCTGCCCGCCCATCTCGGCGGATTCAAACCGGGCAAGAAGGTCGAATGAGGTTACGGCTTCGCCCGCCTTGAAGCACTTTCCGTGGACGGCGAGATGTCCAAGCCCAAATACGGCAAGAAGAGCCTCCGTCGGGTTATCCGACGACGTGTCGAAGAGCAAATTCGTTTGGCCGAAATGCTCGAGACCCGTAGTCCAGGCTCTGGTCGCGCCGTTCTCCCGGATCACGAAGGCGCCATAGGTAAGCATTGTTGCTGTCTGTTGCGGCTGATCCAGGTGACTGTTGGCGTAGCTCAGACAGTCGTCGAGATCGGTGCGGCCGACGATGAGGTCTAGATAATGCAACACAACGGCGCGCATCGGTGCAAGCTTGTGAATGCCGAGCAGGGTCATGGCGATCTCGTTATGTGCCACTGTGGGGTCGTCGTCATCCGCCACGATCATCAGTTTGAATTTCGCCTGATGGGTCGCACGGCACAGGTCATCATGCGCAGCTTTTGCATTGATGCAGAACGTGTTCGTCCAGTCGACTTCGACCCGCGCTACCGCAGGATAGTGAGCAGGAATTGCCAGCGTTCCCACCGCCTCGGGAATGCCAACGAAGACGCGGGTTCCGCCGCGAAAGCCGTCAAAGACGCCTTCGCTCTCCAGTTGCTCACATTCGTACCCTTCAAGGCCCCAGGCTTCGATCAGCGCCTCAGCCGACAGGGTGGGCAAATCGTCAAAATAGAGTGTTGCCGAAAAATATTGAACATTGTCGCTTGTCACTACGATAACCTCATATTTCCGCTGCACTAGTCCGGCCGTTTTCACAGGCGGCGATAGCCCATCTAGTCGATTTTTGCGACAATATGATTTGCGCCGTCGTCAGAGCGATTATTCACTGATGGCTCAGAACGGTAACCGTTCGAGATGATCCCGATGTGCCCATGTCAACACGACACAGTTCGCCCGTACAGGTCGACGATTGGCAAAAAACGGTCTGGTGGCTTTGCAGTCCCGCTTTATGCGGCAGCGCCAAGAAGTTCCGCCTGACGACGGATCGCAGTCTCGATCACATGCCACAGTGTTTCCGCAGCGGAGCGCATGCCGAGGATGGCAAGGCGGTCCGGCGCGCGCCGGATGACGAAAACGCTCATATGTTCCATGCCTGTGCGCGTGGCGGTCCCTTGCCCGAATACCGAGGGATCGAGGTTCACCAGCTTCTGCATGAGCGCGACAATCGGCGCCTCGCCTGCGTCGCTCTCGATTTCGAAGGCGACGAAGCCATCGGTCTGTTCCGTCACGGAACAGGAAGGGCAAAGGCTCGTGAGTTCTGCGGCGAAATCCGTTTCGGCCCGGTCTGCGGCCTCAATCAGCCATTGGCCCGGCCCCGTCCAAAAAGCTGAAACCGGGCCTTGCTGGACCCATTTTCCGGGACCCGGCAAGGTGAGGTCAAAGGGCACCGGTTCTTTGACGTTGCGGCGCAGGCTGAGCGATGCGAGGGCAAGCCCCGAATTTTCCTCAAGTCGCAACGTGCCATGGCGGGCGCGCCGCGAAGTTTGCGCGCCGAGTGCGGTTGTCGGCTTCAAATCAGGCACGGAGTCTCTCTCCCTCAGGGTCGATGAAATGGGGCGAGACCACACGCAATTCGACCGACTGTCCCTGCAAGGGGTTGGCCGCGACGATGATCTCTCCGATACGGTTTGCACCATCGGCAAGGAAACCAAGACCGATGCTGAAACCGAGGTTGGGCGAATAGCAGGCGGATGTGATCCAGCCTTGATCGGTCTCGGTATTCTGGCTGGCGCCGCGGGTAAACAGATGTGAACCTGACACCACAGGGTCCGTTGCCGCAAGCGGCTGCAGGCCGACGAGCACCCGGCTTTCGCCGACAAGCCCTTCGCGGCGAGTCATGACGGTACCAATCGCGTCTTTCTTGGCCGAAACCATCCTGCCCATGCCCAGCATCTGCGCCGTCGTCTGGCCGTTCAACTCGTTTCCGGCAGCATGGCCTTTTTCGATACGCATGACACCAAGCGCTTCCGTCCCGTAGGCGGTGGCTCCAAGATCCGCACCGATCTCCATCAGCCGGGACATCAGGGCATTACCGTAGCGGGCGGGGACTGCAATCTCGTAAGCAAGTTCCCCTGAAAACGAGATCCGGAACAGCCGTGCTCGCAATCCCCCGCAAACCGTCAGTTCGGCGCAGGCCATGAAGGGAAAGGCTGCGTTGGAAAGGTCGAAACCATCGACAATGCGTTCGATAAGGCGGCGGGCGTTCGGACCAGCGACTGCGAGCTGTGCCCAGGCATCCGTTGCCGAGATCAATTGCACATCCAATTCCGGCCACAGGCATTGGCGGGCGAATTCCATGTGACGATAGACCGGGCCGGCCTGGGCCGTGGTCGTGGTGACGATATAATGATCCTCACCCAGACGGGCACAGGTGCCGTCATCATAGGCGTGGCCGTCTTCCCGCAGCATCAGGCCGTAACGGACCATGCCGACCTTGAGGCTCTTCATTGCATTGCAGTAGAGACGGTCGAGAAATTCAGCCGCATCGGCGCCCTGAACATCCACCTTGCCAAGCGTCGTCACATCGCAGATGCCGACGCCCTTTCGGGTGGCCCGAACCTCGCGGTCGACGGATTGCCGCCAATGGGTCTCCCCGGCTTGAGGGAAATATTGGGCACGCATCCATTGACCGACTTCGACGAAAACGGCGCCATGTGCTTCAGCCCAGGCATGGCTGGGTGTCAGGCGGCGCGGACGGAAATGTGCGCCGGTGTCGCCGCCGCCGAGTACCGCCATCGAAACCGGCGTATAGGGAGGGCGAAAAATCGTCGTACCCGTATCCGGTATCGATTTGCCCGTCAGTTCGGACATGATTGCCAAAGCGGTGGCATTCGATGTCTTGCCCTGGTCAGTTGCCATACCAAGCGTGGTCCAGCGCTTGAGATGCTCGATGGGCCGCATGTTTTCCTGATGGGCGAGCTTGATGTCCTTGACCGTGACGTCGTTCTGGAAATCGACCCAGGCGCGCCCTTTCCCCGGCACATGCCACAGGGGCTTGATGCCGATTTGCGTATCCTCGGCCTCCGGCAGGGCTGGCCTGGATGCGGCAATCCCCATTTGCTCCAGAGCCGTTATGGCAGCGGATGCACCGGAGACCAGCGCCGCCCCTGTGCTGCCTTTGCCGGCCGCCGCCCCTGCAACGAGCATATGCGAGGGTACGTCGCCGGGCAGGAATGCCTGTAGCCCGTCATCCCATAACGGGCGACCGCGCTGGTACGATGTAAGATGAACATTGGGGTTCCAGCCCCCGGAGATACCAAGCGCACCGCAATCGATGGTTTCGTCATAGCCATCCTTGCGGACAGCGATGGAAACCAACCCCAGCCTGCCTTTGCTGCCGGTAACTGTCGCCCCCGCAATCAGGCGGTATTCCGCAAGCGCCCGCGCATCCGGGCGCGGATCGATGACTGCGGCGATCTCGACACCTTTCGCAGCCAGGTCGACAGCGGTCCGATGGCCGTCATCGTTATTGGTGAAGATTGCGACCCTGCCTGCCGTACTGACTGCCCAACGATTGGCATAGGCACGCAGCGAACCGGCAAGCATGATCCCCGGCCGGTCGTTATTTTTAAACGGGATATGCCTCTCTGTCGCCCCGGCGGCAAGCACCGTGCGCTTTGCAGTGATGCGCCAGAGGGACTGGCGTACGCCCTTTGGTGCGGCAAGATGGTCGGAAACCCGCTCGACCGCACCGAATATGCCATGGTCGAATGAGCCGAAAACCGTGGTGCGGCGCATGACGCGCAGGTTCGGCAGGGTTGAAAACTCCGCCTCTAGCGTTCCGATCCAGTCGGTTGCAGGGGCGCCGTCGAGCAGGTGGCTCTCTGCAAGCAGGCGACCTCCGAGGCGATTGTCCTCGTCCGCCAGAATAACCTTGGCACCGGCACGCGCCGCAGTCAGGGCAGCAGCCAGACCGGCGGCTCCGGCGCCGATGACCAGCAGATCGCAGTGAAGGAACCCCTTGTCGTAACTGTCGGGGTCCGGTTTCATCGACAGGCTTCCAAGTCCCGCAGCTTTGCGAATGGCGGGCTCATAGAGCTTTTCCCAGAATGCCTTCGGCCACATGAACGTTTTGTAGTAAAAGCCTGCGGTCAGGAAATCGGCAAACAGATCATTGATCGCAAGGGCATCGAAAGCCAGGGACGGCCAGCGGTTCTGGCTTTTCGCCTCCAGCCCGTCGAACAGTTCGACCGTCGTGGCGCGGGTATTCGGCTCCAGCCGCGATCCCGTGCGCAATTCGACCAGCGCATTCGGCTCTTCTGAGCCGGCAGAGATCACGCCTCTGGGGCGATGATATTTGAAGCTGCGCCCCATCAGGCGGACATCGTTTGCCAGAAGTGCCGAGGCGAGCGTGTCGCCGGGATGCCCCTGATAATTCTTTCCATCGAAGGTGAAATGCAGCACCTTGCTGCGGTCGATCAAGCCGTCCTTCAGTCTCATGCTTCATCTGCCTTCTGACGGAGCGCTACCTCGTTTGCGAGCTCCGCTCCGAGGATTTCATGGGTGACGGTGTTTCGCGTGACCACGAGCCAGCTGCGATCACCCTGTTCGTGAAACCACAGTTCCCGATGCAGGCCGGCGGGATTGTCACGCAGATAGACATAATCGTTGAAGTCTTTCGCAGCACTCTCGGCCATTCCGTCCGGGCGACGCAACAGGGCGGCATCGCCGAGATAGGTGAATTCCTGAGCGTCGCGCGGCCCGAGCAGTGGGTGAGGGATCAGCATTGTTCAAGCCTCAGTGAAGGTTCGGTTGGGCGCCGGCGCCCTTTTCGTCGATGACATAGCCCTTTTCGAACCGGTCGAGCCGGTAGGCCTTGGCCGTATCATGCGGGGTATCCGTGGCCAGCAGATGAGCGAATGCATAGCCGCTGGCCGGCGTCGCCTTGAAGCCGCCGTAACACCAGCCGGCATTGAGATAGAGGCCCTTCACCGGCGTGTGGTCGATGATCGGTGAACCGTCCATCGACATATCCATGATGCCGCCCCAGATGCGCAGCAGGCGCGCCCGGCCGATCATCGGCATCAGCGCCATGCCGCCCTCGGCGACATCTTCGATGACGGGCAGATTGCCGCGCTGGGCATAGGAATTATAGCCGTCGATATCACCACCGAAGACCAGGCCACCCTTGTCGGACTGGCTGACGTAGAAATGGCCTGCTCCGAAGGTTATGACGCCGGGTATGGTCGGCTTCAGCCCTTCCGAAACGAAGGCTTGCAGCACATGGCTTTCAATCGGCAGACGCATGCCCGCCATGGCCATGACGCGGCCGGTCGATCCCGCCACGGCGACGCCTACCTTTCCGGCACCGATGTAGCCACGGCTGGTTTCCACGCCCTTGATCGTTCCATCCTCGATGCGAAATCCCCGGACTTCGCAGTTCTGGATAAGATCGACCCCTGCCAGATCGGCGCCGCGCGCGTAACCCCAGGCAACGCCATCGTGGCGGGCAGTTCCAGCGCGGCGCTGGTAAAGGCCGCCCTTGATCGGAAAGCGTGCATTGTCGAAATTGAGAAACGGGATCATGGCGCGGAGATCGTCTTGCGCTAGCAGTTGCGCGTCCGCACCGGCCAGCAGCATGGCGTTGCCGCGACGGCGGTAGGCATCGCGCTGCGCGTCGGTGTGGAACAGGTTCACAATGCCGCGCTGGCTTACCATCGCATTGAAATTGAATTCCTGTTCAAGCCCTTCCCAGAGTTTCATTGAAAATTCGTAGAATGGCTCGTTTCCGGGCAGCAGATAGTTTGAGCGGATGATCGTGGTGTTGCGCCCAATGTTTCCCGATCCCAGCCAGCCTTTTTCCAGAACGGCGATCCGCGACTTGGAAAAGGTTTTGGCTAGATAGTAGGCCGTTGCAAGTCCATGACCGCCACCGCCAACAATGATGAAATCGTAATGAGGTTGCGGATCGGGGTTCCGCCACAGTGGGTGCCAGCCCTTGTGGCCGGTCAGGGCCTGTTTGAAAACCTGGAGAGCCGAATAGCGCAAATCTGTGTTCCTCGAAAACAGGGCGGTTGTCCAAGTTTATAGCGCGATACCGGACGATTTTTTTATCCGTGACGGACGCATTATTGTCCAATTTGGCCAATTCGGCTAAGCTTGTCCTGGGGATTGTCTTGGAGCAGGTCATGCACGCCGAAGGGTCGATGTCGATCGGGTTCATACTCATTGAGGGTTATGCGCTGATGTCGTTGGCTGCGGCGGTTGAGCCGCTGCGCGCGGCCAATCACCTTGCCGGCAAAACGCTCTACCATTGCCGGTTTTATTCGGCGAATGGCGGGTTTGGCGCATCCACGTCAGGCGGAGGTTTTGATACCGCGCCCGTTTCGCGGGCTTTGTCTGAGAAGCTGGATCTGGTCTTCATCGTCGCGGGCGGAAATCCCATGCTCTATGAAGATCCGGCACTTGTGCGAAACCTGCGCACGCTCAACCAGCGGGGTGTCAAGCTCGGAGGCATTTCCGGCGGCGCGGCGATCCTTGCCAAATCCGGTCTGATGACGGGCAGACGTTTTACCGTTCACTGGACCCACATCGATCCGCTTAGTGAATATGCCAGCGATCTCCTGATCGAGCGTGCGCTCTACGTCATCGATCGCGATCGTTACACTTGCGCGGGCGGCGTTGCCGCCATTGACATGATGGGGGCTTTTATTGCGAAAGACCATGGTTCTGCCTTCGCGCGCGATGTCAGCGAATGGTTCATACATCCGCGTTTGAGAACGGCCGATGAGCCTCAGTTGGGCCGCGCCGGCCAACGTTTCAACGTCCACCACCCGGTACTCGAAGCTGCCATTGAACTCATGGCGACCCATGTTGCGGATCCCCTGTCGCCGGAGCAGCTGGGCCAATTGTGCGGCAGCAGTATTCGCCAGCTCCACCGCCTGTTTTCCAGCCATTTCGACCAGTCCATGATGTCTTTTTACCGTGGTCTTCGGCTGGCAAAGGCGGATGAGCTGCTGCAGCAGACCTCGCTTTCGATCGTTGACGTGGCCTTGCTGACGGGGTTCTCGACCGCTGCCCATTTCACCCGTTGCTACACCCAGAAATACGCCGTCCCGCCCAGCAGAAGGCGTCGTGCCGGGAGAGATTTCGAGCAGCCGTCCGATGGTACCTGACGCCCTACCGGAACAGCGTGCGGTTTTTGCGGTGACACTTCGGCAAGGCAGTGCGTCATGCCTTTCGTGAAAGGGCCGTTTCGCGCTCCGCATCATGGATCAAGCCCATGATACCCTCGCTCATATCGGCATAGACGCCATTGTTTTCGACCACGCCTTTAACCCGATAGCGGTCCATGACAACAATGCGGTCGGCCACTGCCACCATCTCCGGCATGTCACTGGTAATGACGAGAATGGCGGTGCCGCTGTCTGCAAGCTCGCGCAGCAGATCGTGCAGATAGGCCTTGGTCTTGATGTCGATGCCAACAGAAGGTTCGTCTACGATCAGCAGCTTCACGTCGGCGGCAAGCCACTTGGCGACGCTGATCTTCTGCTGGTTGCCGCCGGAAAGATTACCCACGGTCTGGCTCAGGCTCGGCGTCTTCACCTCAAGTTTCTGCAGGAAAGGGGTGACCGCCGCACGGATGCGGCTGTCGGAAAGCACGCCGAATGCGTTTGAGAGCTTGCGCCAGATGGGAACGCCCGCATTGGCGAGAACGGAATGCTGGAGAATGAGGCCGTCACCCTTGCGGTCCTCGCTGACATAACCGACGCCGTATTCGTGGATGGCTTCGGCAACGGAGCGGATGCGGGCCGGGCGATCTTCGATCCGGACTTCGCCTTCCGTGACGGCGAATTTACCCATGATCGATTTTGCCAATTCGGTGCGCCCCGCGCCCACCAGCCCGTAAAGGCCGACGATTTCACCCTTGCGCACGGAAAGACTGACATCGCGATGGCCGATTGCGGTAGAGACACCTTTGAGTTCAAGCACCAGCGGATTGTGCTCGACCGCGCGTTTGCGCCAGCCACCGCCGCCTTCGGCACGGCCAATCATCAGGCGCACCAGGTCCTGGCGTCCGAGACCTTCCATAGACCGGCTTTCGCAGGCGTTTTCGCCATCTCGCAGAACCGTTACCCGGTCGCAGATATCCAGAACCTCTTCCAGCTTGTGGCTGACGAAGACAAGGCTTGCGCCATCATCGCGCAGGCGGCGCAGAATGCGGAAGAGGTTGTCCGTTTCGCTCGGGGTCAGCGATGTCGTGGGTTCGTCGAGCAAAAGAACCCGGCTTTGCAGGGAAAGCGCCTTCGCAATTTCCACGAGCTGCATTTGCGCGACGGAAAGCTCGGATACCGGCATCGCCGGATCGACTTCCAGATTGAGAGCCTGCAGCCAGCGGCGTGCGTCGCGGTTCAGCGCGGCGTAGTCGATGGGTTTGAGATAGTGCGCCCCAAGCTTTTCCATGTGGATATTCTCGGCAATCGAGAAGCGCGGGATGAGGTTGCGTTCCTGATGGACGACACCGATGCCGCGGGCAATGGCCTCGCGCGGGTTGCCGAAGCGTACTTCCTGCCCATCGACAAGGATCTGGCCGCTGCTCTGATGGTGGACGCCGGTAATGACCTTGATCAACGTCGATTTGCCGGCGCCGTTCTCACCCAGCAACGCGTGGATCGATCCCGGCTCCAGCGAAAGATTGACGCCCTTGAGCGCCCGAACGCCGGGAAACACTTTTTCGATGTTGCGCGCCTGAAAAACAGGTTGCTTGTCCATGATGTCAGGCCTTTCCTGTCTTTTTGCCGAGATGCGTTTCGCGCAGGCGGTTGATGCCGACGGCGGCGAGGATCATTGCGCCAAGCACCACCTGCACGAGGAACGGATCGATGGAGAACAGCACGAGTGCCTGCGTGATGATGGCGACGATGACGACGCCGAGCAGGGTCGCCCCGACGCTGACATGCCCGCCAGCCAGTACGGCACCGCCGATAACGGGTGCGGCAAAGGACAGGATGAGCCAGTCATCGCCAATGGAAGGCTGGCCGATCTGCAGGCGGGATACGAGCAGAATGCCGGCGACCGACGCCAGAAGGCCGGAAATGCCGTGCGCCACAATCATTGTCGTGCGGATCGAAATGCCGGAAAGCTCTGCCGCATGGCTGTTGCCGCCAATGGCAAGGATGAAGCGGCCTATCGGCTGGCGGCGCAGCATGAACCACAGCGCGAATGCGATGATGATGGTGGGTGCTGCGAGCCACGGAACTGGGCCGACGAGCAGCGCCGAGCCGAAGGCTTTCACCGATTCCGGCACGCCGTAGAACGGCTCCGCCCGGGTGATGCCAAGGTTGATACCCTTGTAGATCGACAGCGTCGCCAGTGTGATGACGAAGGCGGAAATGCCGGTGATGGCAATCAGCAGACCGTTGAGCATGCCGCAGACAACACCGATCAGCACCGCGGCAATGGCGGCCACCGGTGCCGGAAACCCCCAGACCTGCATCAGTCCCGCAAAGGAGATTGCCGCCAGTCCGCCGATTGCGCCCACGGACAGGTTCATCTGGCCAATGGCAATGATGATCATCTGGGAAAAGGCGATGAGCGCATTGACCGCAATTGCAAGAAGCAGAATCTGGATGTTGAAGGAAGAGAGGAAGTTGGGGCTGAAGCTGCGGATAAGCGCGATTGCCAGCGCCGTGACCAATAGGGGGCCGAACCAGTCGGTTCTGGCAAGGCGTAGAAGGGTGTTGTCGGTCTTCATCGTCCAGTCCTCAAGCCAGGTTGCGTCGGGCGAGATAGCTTCGCCGCGCCTTGTCCATCAAAACCGCTAGCAACAGCAGCAGGCCGAGAAATGTCTGGACCCAGAATTCACCGAGCTGAAGCAGCAGCAGGCCGCTGGTGAGCATGGTGACCAAAAGTGCGCCAAGACAGGTGCCGAGCACCGAAACTTTGCCGCCCTGCAAAAGCGTGCCACCGAGAACCGGGCCGAGAAAAGCTGGCAGAAGCCAGTCCTGCCCAAGCTGGCCTGCCATGGAAGGAATGGCGGCGCCCGTGCGCGTCACCAGCATCAGGGCGGCGAGTGCTGCAAGCAGGCCCGACAGCACGTGACAGGCAATGAAGATACGGTCGACCCGAATGCCGGAAAGTTCCGCCGCTTCCGGGCGCGCGCCTGCCGCCAGCATTTCGCGGCCAAGAACGGTGCGCCGGTAGAGAAAGGACAGGGCGAGCGCCGTTGCAAGCGTGACGAGAAGCAGCGGCGAGAAATAGGTCGCGAGCTTCATTTTTCCGAAGGCTGCGAAGATCGGCGGTAGGCCACGGTAGGCCTCGGCGCGCGTCAGGAAGATCATCACGCCGAAAAAGATGCTCATGGTGGCAAGCGTGATGATGAAGCTGTGCAGCCCCGTGCGGATGACGGTCCAGCCATTGACGAAACCGAGCGACGCGCCGGTGGAGAGACCGCCAATGAGGGCGAGCGGCCACGGCACGCCAAGCACCTCGATCAGATAACCACAGGCCATGGCCGCCGAGACGCCGATCGCTCCAACGGCAAGATTAAGGCCGCCGGTCACGATCACCGCCATCATCGACAGGCCGATCATGATGTTGATCGCGGCACTGCGACCAAGCGTGAACAGATTGAAAGGCGAAAGGAAGCCGCTGGCCGCGACGCCGAAAATGACGGCGAAGACGACGATCAGCAGAATGAGGCCGAATTCATTGGTCAGAAAAAAGCGGCCTTGCGAAAGGCTGGACCCCATTCGTCTGTCGCCCTCCTGCGAGCCCTTTGTGAGCAAAGTATCGTTCACGGTCATGAAACTGTCCCGGTATTGGTTCGCCCGAAGCGCCTGCGCGGGTCGCCTGGTCATTGCGCTGCCGCCTGAAAGAATATTTTCTGGCGGGGCAGATTGCAGGGCGCGGTCGTTTGCCGCCCGGCAATCGCTCGAGGCATGATTAGTTGCAGCTCAGATAGGTCGTATCGAAGTTGGTGAGCAGCTTTTTGGTCTCGGCGCGCATGGCATCGATGTAGTTGTCCACCTTGGCGGCATCGACATAGGCGGTGCCGGAATCGATGAACTTGGTCGTCAGCGCATTGGATTTGAACGGCGCATCTTCCTTCACCTTGCAGCCGGCCTGAAGTTTGCTCAGTGCAAACGCGCCGATATAACCCTGGCCATAGGGGTTCTGAAGCATCGTGCCGTCGACGAAACCGTCCTTGATCGCTTTCAGCACGACTTCGTCGTGGTCGATGCCGACCATGTGGATGCGCTTGTCGCCGATCTTGCGCAGTGCGTTGGAGGCAACGACCGCAGGAACCCAGGCTGTGGTCACGATGCCGTCCACTTCGGAAGCGTGGGCGGCCAGGTAGGCGCTGATCTTTTCTTCCGCCGGTTCCGGCGCGTCGATATCGGCGATGACCTGAACGACCTCGGCGCCGGCTTCGTCAGCTGCCTTTTTCACGGCATCGATACGAAGCTGGGTGTTGGGGTCAACAAGGAAGCCGGTGAAATGGGCGATGCGTTTTTTGCCCGTTCCCATCGCCTTGATCAGCTCCTTGGTGCCGAGATAAGCGGAATTACCGGTGTCGGTACCAAGGCAGAAGGCGGCGGGCGAGGGGTCCTTGAAGCATCCGGCGCCAGCAATCACATTCGCGCCGTTGCCGGTCAGTTCCTCTGCTGTCGAGACCGCGCCGACGGGATCGCCTGGGAAAATCAGGAAGCCGTTATAACCCTGGCTCAGAAGGCTTTCGAGAAGCTGGTTCTGCTGTGCCAGTTCCCACTTTTGCGGCACCTTATAGTCGGCGCCAGCCAGGCCGAAGTCCTTGGCCGCGTCCTTGCCGGCCTGTTCCCAGGCGGCGAAATAAGGGTGCGGACCGCCCGGAACGAGGGCGATCTTGCTGGCGTCCGCCGCCTGCGCGACACCGCACGCTCCCGCGCCGATGATTGCGGCAGCGACGAGGCTGCGCATGAAATACGTCATGTTTTTCTCCTCCATGAAACGGCCTGCTCCTTAAAAAAAGCGACTGGAACCTCCCTTAATCGCTCTTTCTCCCAACAGCCGACTTGCGTAAGCGCCATGGACACTAGTATACTTGTATCCAAGTAGCAATGAGATTTTCACGACCGCCTTTTGAAGGGGAGCGTTCATGACGAAAAACACCACTGCCGGTTTCACTGGGCGCGGCGCTCATCAAGAGGCCCCCGGCTCCGGAATCGAAAGCGTGGAGCTTGTGGTCAATCGTTATGGCTCGGTTGCCGATCAGGTTCATGCGGCGTTGCGTCAGGCGATCGTCGAGGTCCGCCTAGCGCCCGGGGCACCGATCAGTGAAAACTCGATCTGCCGTCAGTTTTCGGTGTCGCGCACCCCGGTGCGTGCCGCGATCCAGCGCCTGTCGGAAGAGGGTCTTGTGGACGTCTATCCGCAACTCGGCAGCTTTGTTGCGCCGATCAGGCTTGGCGAAATTCAGGACAGCCATTTTATCCGCCGTTCACTCGAAGTGGCTTTGCTGCGCGAAGTCGCGCCGAAGTGGACGAAAGAAATGAGCCGTACGATGCGCGACGTCATCGCCGAGCAGGAAAGAGTGATTGCCGCCAACGACGCATCCGGCTTCTTCCATGCCGACGAGGCGTTTCATCGCCTGCTTGGCACGTTTTCCGGTCGCGAAGGTGTCTGGCAGGCGATCCTTGCCGCCAAGGTGACCCTGTCGCGGTTCCATCGTTATTGGGCAAAGCCGGAACGATTGCCCGCCGTCATCGAAGAGCATCTGGCAGTCGTGGATGCTCTCGACCGTGGCGATGCCGAAGGTGCGGAAAAGGCGCTGGTGACGCATCTGGATATGGTTTTCGTGATCTACGAACAGTTGCCTGAAGAAGAGCGGAAGCATTTGTCCATTTGATAGTGGACGTGGAGGAGACAGAATGGAACTGAAACACAAGACGGCGCTCGTGACAGGCGCTTGTGGCGGCATCGGCCGTGCCGTGGTTGCGGCGCTGGTCGCGCAAGGGGCGAGGGTAATCGCCTTCGATCGCGACATCGAAGCTGTTGCGGCGCTTGCGGAGGGGTTTGGCGGTGCTTGTGATCCCGTCGCTGTCGATCTCGGCGATGCGACGGCGCTGCAGGCCGTCATGAAAGATGTCGCCAACCGTTTCGAGGTCATAGACATTCTCGTCAACAATGCCGGTGTGCTGTCGCCGCACAAGCTAGGAGCGACCACGCTTGATGACTGGCACAGGCTGATGGCCGTCAATCTCGATGCCGCCCTGCTGCTGACGCAGGCCGTCGTTCCCGCCATGAAGGAAAACCGCTGGGGGCGGCTGATCAACATCTCGTCCTATGCCTGGAAGTCCGGCGGCCTGACGGCGGGCACGGCCTATTCGGTCTCGAAATCGGCGCTGGTGGGCCTCACTTACTCGTCCGCTCGCGAACTTGCCCCTTTCGGCGTCACCGCCAATGCAGTCGCGCCGGCCTATGTGGTTTCGCCGATGATCATGGAGCAACTGTCAGAGGAAGACCGCCAGCGCCAGCTTGCAGCCATTCCGGTCGGGCGGTTCTGCCAGCCGGAAGAGGTGGCCCATACAGTAGGTTTCCTCGCCTCGCCGCTGTCCGGCTTCATGACCGGCACGGTCGTTGACATGAATGGCGGCCTGCAATTCGGCTGAGATACGGAGATAAATAACCATGACAGAACGCCTCTCGTCCCTTGCGTTGCAGCATCTGCCAAACGACGTCCTTTTGCCCGCCTATGATCGCAAAGCGGTGACACCGGGCATCGTGCATCTTGGCGTTGGCGCTTTTCACCGCGCCCATCAGGCCGTCTTCATCGATGATTGCCTGGCGCGGGGCGAAAGCGGCTGGGGCATTGTCGCTGCCTCGCTGCGCAGCCCCGATACTCGCGATGCCATCGCGCCGCAGGACAATCTCTATACATTCTGCCTGCGTGACGGTGAAAACGAAACGCTGCGGATTGTCGGTTCAATCCTCGAGACCATCGTCGCTCCTGAGGATCCGGAGCGGCTGCTGCAAGCCATGACCGATCCGCGGGTCAGAATCGTCACGTTGACGGTCACGGAAAAGGGTTACCTCGCCGATTTGTCGGCGGGCACGCTTCTTCGTGACCATCCCGATGTCGTTCATGATCTGGCGCATCCGCAAAAGCCGCGCTCCGCGCTCGGTTTTCTGCTGGAAGCGACAAGACGCCGGCGGGCCGCCGCGGCTGTGCCGCTGACTTTGCTCTCCTGCGACAATCTTCCGTCCAACGGTCGCATCCTGCACCGTCTTCTGGTGGAGATGGCTGGTCTCACCGATAATGATCTCGCTGCCTTCATCGCGGAAAATCTCTCCTGCCCCTGCGTCATGGTGGACCGCATCGTGCCCGCCACCACCGCAACTGACCGCGAGCGTGTGACGGCGCGTCTCGGCTGCGAGGATGCCTGGCCGGTAATTGCGGAACCCTACTTCCGCTGGGTAATCGAGGATCGCTTTCCGCACGGTCGCCCCGGCATCGAGCTGTCAGGTGCCGAAATCGTTGATGAGGTCGAGCCGTATGAGCATATGAAGCTCAGGATGCTGAATGGCGCTCACACCGCCATGGCCGCAATCGGTCAATGCAGCGGGCTTGAGACGATCTCCGATATCTATGCCGATGCGCGTGTACGCGGTTACGTCGACCGTTACTGGCGGGAGGTTGGTTCGACATTGAGCCCGGCCGTCAGTGGTCCGGATTACGTTGCCGGTCTGCGCCAGCGTTTCGCCAACCCCGCCCTTCGTCATCGCGCCGCCCAGATCGCCTCTGACGCTTCACAGAAAGTGCCGCAACGCATTCTCGCGCCGCTTGCGGAGCTGCGTGCCGCAGGCGCGCCGCATACGGCCGCTCTTTTTGCGGTTGCGATGTGGATACGGTCCTGCGCAGCGCTGAACGAGCGGGGAGAGGCAATTGTCATGGCCGATCCGGCATTTTCCGAATGGAGTGCACCCACCGGCAACGGCGAAGAGCAGGACGCGGTCATCGACCGGTTTTTAACATTCCGTCGCGTCTTCGGGCCTGAATGGCAGGCGGATGAGGCATTCGTAACGGCGCTTCGGGCGGCCTATCGCGACATCGTCCAATACGGCGCGCTCGGCGCCATCGAACGGCATTTTTCGGAGGAGTAGAATATGAAGGAAACCTGGCGCTGGTTCGGTGAATCGGACCCCATCACCTTGCAGCATGTGCGGCAGACCGGCGCCAGCGGCGTTGTAACGGCGCTGCACCAGATCCCCGACGGCACGGCGTGGCCGGCCGAAGAGATCGCCAAACGCAAGGCGATGATCGAGGCGGCCGGCTTGGAATGGAGTGTCTGCGAATCCATTCCGATGGAACAGTCCATCAAGCGCGGCGATGCCGATGCGCCGAAGGCGATTGCGCGCTGGAAAGATACACTCTCCCGTCTCGGTCACGCGGGCGTTCCCGTCGTCTGCTACAATTTCATGCCGGTGGTGGACTGGACACGCACGAACCTGCGCTGGCAGGCACGCAATACCGGATTGGCGCTGCGCTTCGAAATGGCGGATTTCGTCGCCTATGACGTCTTCATCCTGAAGCGTGTTCTTGCTGCTGAAAATTACGATCCTGCCCTCGTGGCGCGAGCCGAAAAGCGTTTTGCGCAAATGAGCGAAGATGACCAGTCGCTTCTCGAGCGTAACATCATCGCCGGCCTGCCGGGCGGCGCCCTGGTGCAGACGCGCGAATCCATCGCCGCTCTGATTGCTTCGTTCGATGGCATCGACAGCGCGACCATGCAGGGCAATCTTCTGGCCTTTCTGAGAGAGGTCGTGCCGGTGGCGGAAGAGGTGGGGGTGCATCTCGGCATCCACCCTGATGATCCACCGTTCTCCCTGTTCGGCCTGCCGCGCGTTGTCTCGACACCTGCAGATATTCGCGCCATCCTCTCGGCCGTTGAAAGCCCGAACAATGGCATCACCCTTTGTACCGGCTCATACGGCGCCCGTAGCGACAATGATCTTGTGGCGATGGCACGGGAGTTCGCGTCTCGCATCAATTTCGCCCATCTTCGGAATGTGACCGTTGAAGCGGATGGTTCCTTCTTTGAGGACGATCATCTGGATGGCGGAACGGACATGATTGGAGTCATCGAGGCATTGTTGCGCGAGGAGCGGGCCGCCGCCAAGGCTGGCCGCCGCACCAATATTCCAATGCGGCCTGACCACGGCCATCTGCTGGGTGATGACATCACCAAAAAGACCAATCCCGGATATTCCTACATTGGCCGCATGAAGGGGCTCGGCGAACTCCGCGGCGTCATCCGCACCATTGAGCGCCAGCTTCGCCGCGAGGAGGGTACCGCATGAAAACCCGCAAACTTGGTCGCACGGCGCTGTCGCTGAGCGAACTTTCCTTCGGCGCGGCCGGTATCGGTAATCTCTATCGCAGCGTCAGCCGCGAAGATGCGATGGAGACGTTGCAAGCCGCCTGGGACGCCGGCATCCGCTATTTCGATACCGCACCCTATTACGGGCAGGGCCTTTCCGAACGCCGCCTCGGGGATTTTCTTCAGGGGAAACCACGCGACGAATTCGTGCTGTCCACCAAGGTCGGGCGGATCCTGAAACCGGCTGAAGCGGGCGTGACACCAGATTACGGTTTTGTCGATGCACTGCCTTTCGTGGTGGAATACGACTACAGCTATGATGGCATCATGCGCTCGCATGAACTGAGCCTCGCCCGGCTTGGTCTCGGTTCAGTGGATATTCTCTATGTCCACGACCTGGAGGAGACCACGCTTGGGGAAGAGGCCTATCGCCATCATTTCAGGATATTCACCGAAAGCGGCATCGAGGCCCTGCACGAGTTGAAGGCGACAGGCCGGATCGGCGCGTTCGGTCTTGGCGTGAATGAGGTTCCGGCTTGTCTGAACCTCATGGAGATAGACGAGATCGACTGCATTCTTCTGGCGGGTCGTTATACGCTGCTCGACCGGTCGGCTGCAGCAAAGCTGCTGGGGCGTTGTGCGGAAACCGGCACCTCGCTCGTCATCGGCGGCGTCTTCAACTCTGGCATTCTTGCGACGGGGGCAAGGCCGGGTGCGACTTTCAACTATAGTGAAGCAGCAGCAGATGTCATGGAGCGGGTGCGCGCCATGGAGGTCCACGCTGCCGGGCACGGGGTTGCACTTGCGGCCGCTGCCCTGCATTTTCCGCTACAAAATGCCGATGTCGCAAGTGTCCTGATCGGCACCGCAAAACCGGACAGCCTTTTGCGCAACCTGTCTATTTTCGAAACGGCCGTGCCGGATGCCGCCTGGGCGGGTTTCGACGCGCTCGCCCTCGAAAATTAACTGCAACGACAGGGAGGAGGACGCCATGGATCTGATCGATACCCACCAGCATCTGATCTTGCGAGGCAAGCTCGGTTATGCCTGGACACGAGGGGAGCCCAGCCTTGCGGGAAGCTTCACCCAGGCTGATTACGCAGCGCTTGTCGAGGGATGTGGCGTAGTGGGTACGATCTTCATGGAAAGCGGGGTGGATGACGGCGACTATCAGGCTGAGGCTCGCCTCATCGCCAGCATGATCGGCGAGGGTGCCTTGCCGATGTTCGGCCAGATCGCCAGTTGCCGACCGGAAACGGATAATGGTTTCGAAGCCTGGCTGGAGGAGTGCCGCCACCTCAACGTGGTCGGTTTCCGGCGCATTCTCCACGTTATGCCCGACGACCTTAGCCGCGAGGAAAATTACCGACGAAACGTGCGCACGATTGGAAAGGCCGGATGGCCGGTCGATCTGTGTTTTCATTCCCGCCAGCTTGCCATTGCCGCCGAACTTGTCGGGGCCTGCCCCGATGTGCGCTTCATGCTCGACCATTGCGGCACGCCGGACATTGCCGGAAACGATTTTCGGGAGTGGAGTGGGCGTATGGCCGACTTGGCGACGCTGCCCAATCTCTTCGTCAAACTCTCCGGCATCACCGCCTATTGTGCACCGGGATGCGCGACGCTGGAAAGCGTGACACCCTATGTGGAAACCGTGCTCAACCTGTTCGGACCTGAGAGAATGGTCTGGGGCGGCGACTGGCCGGTGGTCGATCTCGGCTCGGGTCTACCGGAATGGATCGGTATGACGAGTGAGCTTCTTTCAACGCTCTCGCCCGACGAGCAGGCATCGATCGGCCACCGCAATGCCAGACTGTTTTATTTGGCGACATAGCTTGCAGCTTTTCATGCCGATTGTGCATTGCGTCGGCCGGATATGCCAAGAAGCGCGCCGGCGCGCGCTTCATACGCCTGTGCTTTACTCGGCTGGCTGCGCTACGGTTGTCGTCGCAGAGCGGTTGGTCTCTCCAGAAAGGCTGCGCTGACCGAGGCTGATAATGGTGACTGTCGACAGGGTGGCGGCAATCGATACCCAGAAGCCGTTGCTCGGGCCGAAATTATCGATCACCCAGCCGGAAATAAAGGCGCCGAGCGCCATGCCGATACCGATGCCGGTCATCACCCAGGTCACGCCTTCCGTCAGCATCGATTCCGGCACGCGGCGCTCGATCAGGCCAAATGCCGTGATGAAGATGGGAGAGATTGCAACGCCGCTGAGGAATACGGCGAAGGCAAGCAGGGAAACTGTCGTGCTTGCAAAGAGGAGCGGCAGCGCGGTGAGCGCAAGGACGCTGACGGCGATCAGCAATTGCCTTTGCAGCGGCATTTTGGGGTTGATCGCGCCCAGAAGCAGGCCGACGACAAACGAACCGATGGCATAGACGCCGATGACGAGGCTGGCAGCTTCCGGTTGACCGAGTTCTTTGGTGATGGCAACGGCACTTACCTCGGCTGTGGCGAAAGTCGAGCCTACGAAGATCAGGGCGACCGTGATGATCTGGACCGAACGCAGCCGGATAGCCGAATGTTGCCTGCTGCCACTTTCAACCGCGCGTACCTTGGGTTCGGTCGATCGTTGCAACAGGAAGGCAAAGGTACCGAGTGCCAGCGAGGCGGTGCTGATCATCATACCTGCTTCCGGAAAGAGTGAGACCGCGAGACCGACGGAGAGCGAGGCGCCGGCGATGTAGACAAGTTCGTCGGCGGCGGATTCAAACGCAAAAGCAGTGTTCAGCTCAGGCCGGTCACGGAAGATTTCCGTCCAGCGGGCGCGCATCATCGCGGGAATACTCGGCATGGCCGCGGCGAGGAAGGCCGAAAGAAAGAGCGTCCATGCAGGCCATCTCTGGTTGGTCGCGATAATCAGGATAGCAAAGGCGATGACCGATATGATGGTGGCCGGGACAAGGACGCTGCTCTGGCCCTTGCGGTCCACCAATCGGGAAATCTGCGGCGCAACCGCGGCATTGGTCAGCGCGAAGGTGGCCGAGACCGCACCGGCAAGCCAATATTCACCATGGGTCTGGGAAAGCATGGCGACGATGCCGATCGGTGCCATCGCAATCGGAAGACGGGCAAAGAAGCCTGCGGCGGAAAAGCCTTTGGCGCCCGGAGCCCGGAAAATTTCTCTATATGGATTAGACATCGGGATGCACCTTGTTTAGGGAGTACCCACCACAAACATACGTGGCGTATGCAAATGAAATAATTGCATACGTCGCGTATGTCAACTAGTATACGCGGCGTATGTAGAATTCGGAGAAAAAATGCGCAAACCTCGCAGTGAAATGATTGCCGAGACGCGGGCGAAGCTTCTGGTCGCTGGCCGCAAGGCATTTGGCAGCATCGGCTATGCCGAAGCTTCGATGGACGACTTCACTGCCGAAGCAGGGCTGACCCGCGGCGCGCTCTATCACCATTTTGGCGACAAGAAAGGCCTGCTGCTGGCGGTTGTGGGTGAGATCGACGCCGAGATGACGAAAAGGCTCTGTGACATCTCGTCTAGGGCCGCGACGCGTTGGGAGGGTTTCGTTGAGGAAAATGTCGGTTACATTCTCATGGCTCTGGAGCCGGAAATCCAGCGGATCATGTTCCGTGATGGGCCAGCCGTTCTCGGCGACCCTTCACGCTGGCCAAATGCCAACGGCTGTATCTCGGCCGTTGCGCGAAGTCTCGATGCGCTGAAGCAGGAAGGGACGATCGTCGACATTGATCCGGAGGCCTGTGCGCGTTTCATCAATGCGGCGAGCAGCAGTGCAGCCCAGTGGATCGCGAATTCCGACGACCCCGAAACGACCTCGAAACGCGCCGTCGACAGTTTCCGCACCTTTCTGGAAGGGCTGAGGATCACACGCTGATCCGCTTGTCGCCGGTTCTGCGTACACATCAGTGTCAATCTCGTTCCGGCTGAGTGGGTAACCCTGAGCCGGCGATATTCCCTGCAGCGCGCTGAGCGAATCGTGCTGTCTCTCTCCCCCGTAGACTCGTTAACGCGCCAGGGATGATAAGAAATTGCCGGCCCATCGATACAGTTTTTCCTCGTTGAAGAAAAACCGGCCGATCCGGCTGATTTCTGTTTACTTTTGTCGAAATTGCATCGCATCACGCTGTTTGAATTCGCTGTAAGGCCTTTCGCAAACTACGGAGGATGAGATGAAAGCACTGGTGCTGGAAGAAAAAGGAAAGCTCTCGCTCAGGGAGTTCGACATTCCCGGCAAGCTCGGACCCAAGGATGTGCGCATCCGTACCCATACCGTCGGGATTTGCGGCTCGGACGTCCATTATTACACCCATGGCAAAATCGGCCATTTCGTTGTGCATGCGCCGATGGTGCTGGGCCATGAAGCTTCCGGAACGGTAATCGAGACCGGTGCCGAGGTTGCGCATCTGAAGCCGGGTGATCGCGTCTGCATGGAGCCGGGCATTCCCGATCCGACCTCGCGCGCCTCCAAACTTGGCATTTACAATGTTGATCCGGCCGTCAGCTTCTGGGCAACGCCACCCATTCACGGTTGCCTGACACCGGAAGTCATTCATCCCGCCGCCTTTACATACAAGTTGCCCGACAACGTTTCCTTTGCCGAAGGCGCCATGGTGGAACCCTTCGCCATCGGGATGCAGGCAGCACTCAGGGCGCGTATTCAGCCCGGCGATGTTGCCATCGTGACGGGTGCCGGTCCGATCGGCATGATGGTTGCGCTGGCGGCGCTAGCCGGCGGTTGCGCAAAGGTTATCGTTGCCGATCTTGCCCAGCCGAAGCTGGATATCATCGCAGCCTATGACGGCATCGAGACCGTCAACATCCGCGAACGTGACCTGTCGCAGGCCGTGGCTGATGCGACGGATGGCTGGGGTTGCGATGTCGTTTTCGAATGCTCTGGCGCCGCACCCGCCGTGCTCGGTATGGCGAAACTCGCACGTCCCGGCGGCGCCATCGTCCTCGTCGGTATGCCGGTCGATCCGGTGCCGGTTGATATCGTCGGCTTGCAGGCAAAAGAGCTGCGGGTGGAGACGGTTTTCCGCTACGCCAATGTGTATGACCGTGCGGTCGCTCTCATCGCGTCCGGCAAGGTCGATCTGAAGCCGCTGATCTCCGCGACCATTCCCTTCGAAGACAGCATTGCCGGTTTTGACCGTGCGGTGGAGGCAAGGGAAACGGACGTGAAGCTGCAAATTCTGATGCCGCAATAATCCCTTCCGGCAAGCCGCCTGCCGATGCAGGGGCGTCAAAAACCCTTCGGAAAAGTATAAGCTCGACCTGCCGGTGATCGGCGGGTCGAGCTTTAAAAAATCATCACATCGATCTTTAAGATGCGCATTTTCTGGGCGTATGGCGTACAACTGCGCGAAAAAATGGGCGCAACCGCTGGCTTAGTTGTCGGACGATGCACGGCACTCTTCAATTTCTGACAAAAAACAGTCAAAAAAGTATCAGTAATTTCCCCGGTATGATGTGGAAGTAAACGTGCCGCAGGCCATATGCTCCCCATCAACGCCTGGGACGAGCCATAAAGAGGAATGGCTTTGCTCCGCGAATACGGCGGACGTGACCGATGGGAGGAAACATCGATGCAGCCCGATCTGGAACTGGTACATATCCGCAAGGGCGAATCCTTCGCCGCCTGGCGGCATGGCTATCCGTTCCGCACCGTGCGCTGGCATTACCATCCCGAATATGAAATTCATCTGGTCGTGGCGACGTCAGGCACGTTCTACATTGGCGATTTCGTCGGTCGCTTCGGCCCGGGCCAGCTAATCATGACTGGCCCAAATCTCCCTCAAAACTGGATCAGCGAGATCGAGCCGGACGAGATCGTTCCCACGCGCTCTCTCGTCATCCAGTTTCCGGAAGCTTTTATCGAGGATGCCTGCGCTTCCATGTCCGAGATGGAGGTAGTTCGCGCCCTTCTGGACCGCAGCCGCCGCGGCATTCTGTTCGACGATGAGACCAGCGATCGCGTTCGCCCGCTGATACTGCGTTTGATCGAGGCGCAGGGGTTGAAGCGTCTTGCGATTTTTTGGGAAATTCTCGATCTGCTGGTCAATGCGCCGGCGCCCGAGGTGCTGGCGAGCCTGAGCTACGAGCTGGACCTGACGGGCATCGGCGATAGCGGCATCAACCGCGCCTTGTCGCATCTGCGCCAGCACCTGACCGAACAGGTCGAGGAAATCGATCTGGCCGACATGGTTGGCCAGAGCCAGAGTGCCTTCTCCCGTGCCTTCAAGCGACATACGGGAACGACTTTGGTGCGCTATCGCAATCAGCTGCGCATCGATCTGGCCTGCCAGATGCTTCTGGTGGATCAGGACGTGAAGGTGGCGGAAGTCTGCTACGACGTGGGCTTTTCAAACCTTTCGAATTTCAACAGGCATTTCCTGAAGCTGAAGGGAATGTCGCCATCGAGGTTTCGTACGGTATTCGCGGCCCAGAAGGCAGCGGTCATGGCGGATTAAACCAAGATACATCGCGATTTTTCACCAATTCGGGCAGAGGACTGTCCGGAAACGGGCTCTTATTGCCCAGATTTTCCAAACGGGAGGAAGTTACTATGAGAATGAAATCCAAGTTCCTGATGGCATCGGCCGCACTTGCAATGATGGCCGCTCCGGCATTGGCACAGGACAAGCTGAAAATCGGCATGACGTTCCAGGAACTGAACAACCCCTATTTCGTGTCCATGCAGGAAGCGCTGAAGGAAGCCGCGGCAAGCATCGGCGCTGATGTTGTCGTCACCGACGCCGGCCACGATGTGGCAAAGCAGATTTCCGACGTGGAAGACATGCTGCAGCAGAAGATCGACATCCTGCTTCTGAACCCGACCGACAGCGCCGGCATCGAAGCCGCCGTGCACGCTGCCAAAGCTGCCGGCGTGATTGTCGTTGCTGTCGACGCCAACGCAAACGGCCCGGTCGACACCTTCGTCGGCTCGAAGAACCGTGACGCAGGCTACAAGTCTTGCAAGCATCTCGGTGATGCGCTCGGCGGCAAGGGTGAAGTCGCAATCCTCGACGGTATCCCGGTCGTGCCGATCCTGCAGCGCGTCGAAGGCTGCAAGGCAGCGCTTGCCGAATTTGCCGACATCAAGCTTGTCGACACGCAGAATGGTCGTCAGGACCGCTCCGTTGCGCTCGGCGTCGTTGAAAACATGATCCAGTCCCGTCCGAACCTCGCCGGTATCTTCTCGGTGAATGATGGCGGCGCAATGGGTGCCCTCGCTGCGATCCAGGGCTCCGGCAAGGACATCAAGCTGACCTCGGTTGATGGTGCTCCCGAAGCTGTGAAGGCAATTGCCGACGGCGGCCCTTTCATCGAAACGACCGCGCAGTTCCCGCGTGACCAGGTGCGCGTTGGCCTTGCCATGGCGCTTGCCCAGAAGTGGGGCGCCCGCGTCGTTCCGAAGGAAGTGCCGATCGACGTCATGGTCGTTGACAGCAAGAACGCCGGCGACTTCAGCTGGTAAGAATTCCTCCCCAGGTCCCGTCCCCGCCTCGTGTGGGGGCGGGACATGTCCCGACCATCGAGGAGGGTAAAATGCTGGAACTGAATGGAATAAGAAAAAGCTTCGGCAAGATCGAGGTCCTGCGCGGCGTTGACCTGCAGGCGCGCGCCGGCGAGGTGCATGCGCTTCTGGGAGAGAACGGCGCTGGCAAGTCGACATTGATGAAAATCCTGTGCGGCATTTTGCAGCCCTCGGAGGGCACGATCCGCATTGACGGAAAGGACCGCCGCTTCGCCAATTACGACGAGGCGATTGCCGCCGGTATCGGCATCGTGTTTCAGGAATTCAGCCTGATCCCCTATCTCGATGCGGTTGAAAACATGTTTCTGGCACGCGAAATCCGCGGACCGCTGCGCCTGCTGAACAAGCGCGCGATGCGTAAACGTGCCGCCGAAATCATGAGCCGTCTGGCCGTGGACGTTCCGCTCGATGTGCCGGTGCACCGCCTTTCCGTTGCCCAGCAGCAATTCGTGGAAATTGCCAAGGCGCTTTCACTCGATGCCCGTATTCTCGTTCTCGATGAGCCGACTGCGACGCTTACCCCGTCCGAGACCGAGCATCTCTTCAAGGTCATGCGCGAGCTGCGGCGTCAGGGTGTCGCTATCATCTTCATTTCCCATCATCTCGAGGAAATATTCGAGATCTGCGACCGCATCACCGTCCTGCGTGATGGCGAACTCATCGGCTCCTGCCTCACCTCTGACGTCGATAATGACCGTCTGGTGGAGATGATGGTCGGCCGGCGCATCGAGGCCAATTTTCCGCCCAAACCGAAGATCGATACAGCTGCGCGCAACGTGATCGAGGTCGAAGAGCTTCAACTGAAAAAAGGCGGGCCGGTCTCGCGCTTTACCCTGCGGCAGGGTGAGATACTCGGTTTTGCCGGGCTTGTCGGTTCCGGGCGCACGGAAACGGTGCTGGCCATGCTTGGCGCGCATTCCGCTTCGCGCCGCAAGATCAAGGTCGATGGCGTCGAGACCCGCTTTTCCGGCCCGGATGAGGCGCTGATGCGCGGCATTGGCCTGCTGCCGGAAAGCCGCAAGGAAGAGGGTCTGATCACCAGTTTCTCCATCCTGCAGAACATCTCCCTCAACAACTATCGCAAGTACCAGAAGGCTCACTGGTTTATCGACCTGAAAAAAGAGCTGGAGCACACGAAAAAGGCGATGGCGCAGGTTCAGGTCAAGGCACAGGGACCCTATGCCCGCGTGGACACGCTGTCCGGTGGAAACCAGCAGAAGATCGTTATCGCCCGCTGGCTGAACCATGACATGCGCGTCCTGATCTTCGACGAACCGACGCGCGGCATCGATGTCGGCGCGAAGGCGGAAATCTATGCGCTGATGCGCGAATTCGCAGCCAAGGGCTATTCGATCATCATGATCTCTTCGGAGCTGCCGGAAGTGATCGGCATGTCGGACCGCGTCTGCGTGTTCCGCTCCGGGGGCATCGTCGCCACCGTCGAGGGCGCAGACATCAATTCAGAAACAATAATGACAAACGCCACCACCGGGAGGGTTGAACATGTCGCTTGATGCAAATACCGGCATTGCCGAAAAGACGAGCGGTTTCGGCCTTGGCAGCATGCTGCGCTCGCCTCTCGCCCTGCCTCTGGCGGGCCTGATTGTCGTATCGATCCTGATGGGTCTTGCGAGCGACAATTTCTTCAGCGTGAACAACATCATGAACGTGCTGCGACAGGTTTCAGTCGTGGGCATTCTGGCCGTGGGCATGACATTCGTCATCCTCACAGGCGGCATCGACCTGTCGGTCGGCGCGGTCATGGCGCTTGTCGGCACGCTGTCTGCAGGCCTGATGGTGAATACCGGCCTGCCTGCGTCGCTCGCCTTGCCGGCCGGGCTGTTCATCGGACTTGGCATCGGTATCTTCAACGGAGCACTTGTCGCCTGGGGCAAGATGCCGGCCATCATCGTCACGCTTGCGACGATGGGAATGGCGCGCGGTCTCGGCCTCATCTACTCCGGCGGTTATCCCGTCAGCGGCATTCCGAGCTGGATTTCCTGGTTTGGCGTCGGCCGCGTTGGCGTCGTGCCGGTGCCTGTTATCATCATGGTGGTGATTTACGCCGTGGCCTGGGTGCTTTTGCAGCGTACGGCTTTCGGTCGTCACGTCTATGCACTCGGCGGCAACGAGCTGGCCGCGCGCCTCTCCGGCGTCAAGACCCGGCGCGTCAAGCTTGCCGTCTATGGTATCTCAGGCGTGACGGCAGCGCTTGCAGCTCTCATTCTGACCGGCCGGCTTATGAGCGGACAGCCCAATGCGGGTGTCGGTTTCGAGCTGGATGCCATTGCGGCCGTGGTTCTCGGCGGCACGGCGATTGCCGGCGGACGCGGGCTCATTCTTGGTACCCTTATCGGCGCGGTGCTGCTCGGCATCCTGAATAACGGCCTCAATCTCATGGGTATCAACCCTTATCTGCAGGATGTCATCAAGGGCGGCATCATTCTGCTCGCCATCTATATCGGGCGCGACTGGCGTTGAGCCCACACGTCATATCTTCAAAGAAGCAGGAGAATTAAATGTCTGAATTGCTGCAAGGCAAGATCGCGGTCATCACCGGCGCCGCGTCCGGTATTGGCCTCGCCACCACCGAGGCGCTACTGGAAAACGGTGCAACCGTCGTCATGGTCGACTGGAACGAGAAAGCCCTGAATGAACTTGTCGGTAAACTCGGCAAGCGCGCCATCGCGCAGGTCACGAACCTTCTGGATGCAGACAGCTGCAATGCCATGATCCCGGAAATCCTTGAGAAGGTCGATCACATCGATATTCTCTACTGCAACGCAGGCACTTATATTGGTGGCGATCTCACCGAAACCACGCCGGAAGCCATCGACAAGATGTTGAACCTCAACGTCAATGCCGTGATGAAGAATGTACAGGCCGTCGTGCCGCACATGTCGGAGCGCAAGACCGGCGACATCATCGTCACTTGCTCGATCGCCGGACATTTCCCGACCTATTGGGAGCCGGTCTATTCGGGTTCGAAATGGGCGATCACCAGCTTCGTGCAGGGCATGCGTCGCCAGATGATCCCGCATGGTGTGCGCGTCGCGCAGGTCTCTCCCGGCCCGGTCGTCTCGGCCCTTCTGGCAGACTGGCCGGAAGAAAATCTTCGCAAGGCCAAGGAATCGGGTAGCCTCATCGACGCGAGTGAAGTGGCCGATGCGGTGGTTTACATGCTGACCCGCAAGCGCACCGTCACCATCCGCGACATGCTGGTGCTGCCCACCAACTTCGACCGCGTTTAAACTACACTCCCAAGGAGTATCGCAAATGGCTTCCTACCTGATTGGCGTCGATGTCGGTACCGGCTCTGCCCGTGCCGGTGTCTTTGATGTGGCGGGCAGGCTTCTCGCCACCGCCAAGCGCCCGATCACGATGCATCGCGAAGACGGCGGCATAGCCGAACAATCGAGTGGTGAGGTTTGGAAAGCCGTTTGCGACAGCGTGCGGGAAAGTGTCTCGCGCGCCGGCATAGATCCCGCAGCCGTGGTTGGCATCGGTTTCGATGCCACCTGCTCGCTCGTGGTGCGCGGGCCTGAGGATGAGACCCTTCCGGTCGGCGCGCCGGATCATCCAGAGCGCGATATCATCGTCTGGATGGATCACCGCGCCGTCGAACAGGCGGAGCGGATCAATGCGGGCGAACATGCCGTTCTGAAATATGTCGGTGGCCGGATTTCCCCGGAAATGCAGACGCCCAAGCTGCTCTGGCTTCGCGAAAACAGGCCGGATATCTATGCGCGCGCCGAGCACTTCTTTGACCTGACGGACTTCCTGACCTGGAAAGCCTCAGGCGCGCTCGATCGTTCCGCGTGCACGGTTACCTGCAAGTGGACTTATCTCGCCCATGAGGAACGTTGGGATGCGGAATATTTCACCCGCATCGGGCTTGGCGATCTGGCGGAGCAGGGATTCCGCCGTATCGGTGAAAGCGTCGTTCATCCAGGCACGGCGCTGGGTAATGGTTTGACCGATGAAGCCGCAAAAGCCATGGGGCTGGTTGCTGGAACCGCCGTTGCCGCCGGTCTGATCGATGCGCATGCCGGGGGTGTCGGCACGGTGGCTGCGGGCGGCGACGCTTCGCGGTGCCTCGGTTACGTCTTTGGTACCTCTTCCTGTACCATGACAACCACCTCGGAGCCGGCTTTCGTGCCGGGTGTTTGGGGTCCCTATTATTCCGCCATGGTTCCCGGCGCATGGCTCAATGAAGGCGGCCAATCCGCCGCCGGTGCGGCCATTGATTATCTGGTGCAATTGCACCCGGCATTTTCAGAGGCAAAGGCGCTTTCCGAAAAAGAAGGCAAGTCATTACCTGCATGGCTTGCCGACCGTGCACTAGCTTTGGCCACGTCTGCTTCCGCTGCCGTGAAGATTGCCGAGAATTTTCACGTGGTGCCGGAGTTCCTCGGCAACCGCGCGCCCTTCGCCGATCCTCATGCCCGTGCCGTCATTGCCGGTTACGGCACCGAGACGGGGGTGGATTCGCTTGTCGCGCTTTACGTGGCGGGGCTTCTCGGCCTCGGTTACGGGCTTCGCCAGATCATCGAGACGCAGGCGCGTCATGGCGCTCCCGTGGAAACGATCAGTGTCAGCGGCGGCGCGGGCGCGCATCCGCTTGCCAGACAATTGCTGGCGGATGCGACGGGGCTTTCGGTTGAACTCACTGAATGCGAGGAGCCGGTGCTTCTGGGATCGGCGATGCTCGGCGCGGTTGCTGCCAAGGCCTATCCCGACCTGATTTCCGCAATGCCCGCCATGTCGCGTATTGCCAAATATTCGGCACCGGACGCTGCATTCAGCCAAGTGCACCAGTCACGCTACGACGCGTTTCTGGCACTGCAGAATGCGGCGCGCGCCATTCGTTCCGCAAACCATTCCTGAAGCGCCACAAGCTTCCATCGTCCGGCCGTTTTGGCCGCAAAATAAAGAGGATTCCATGCAGTTTTCCGGAAAATCCGTCATCATCACCGGCGCAGGCAAGGGCATCGGCCGTGCCTGCGCTATCCTGATGGCCGCGCGCGGTGCTGAGGTCGTGGCAATCAGCCGGACCCAGTCCGATCTCGACAGCCTGAAAAGCGAAATCGGCGGACGCTCGATCCGTGTCGATCTCGCAGATGTGGCGTCGACGCGGGCCGCGATGGTCGAGGCGGGTCCTTGCGATTTTCTCATCAACAGCGCCGGCATCAACGTGCTCGAAAGCGTGCTTGATATGAGCGACGAAGGTTATGAGGCTGTACTGGGCATCAATCTGCGTGCCGCGCTCGTCACCTGCCAGGAATTCGCCCGTGCCCGTGTCGCAAAGGGTGGCGGCGGCGCAATCGTCAACATCACGTCAATTGCCGGTCATCGCGGTTTTCAGGATCATCTCTGCTACGCGGCCTCGAAAGCGGGGCTTGAAGGCGCAACCCGCGTTCTTGCCAAGGAACTCGGGCCGCACGGCATCCGTGTCAACGCCGTGGCGCCGACCATCACGCTGACTGAACTGGCTGCCGAAGCATGGAACGATCCGGCCAAGAGCACACCAATGATGGTTCGCCATCCTCTGCAGCGCTTTGCCGAGGCCGAAGACGTGGCACAGAGCATCGCACTGCTTCTGTCAGATGATAGCAGCATGATTTCCGGCGCGGTGTTGCCTATCGATGGCGGGTTCCTCGCCGTCTGACGTTTAAGGGATGCGCGGGTGCAAATGCATCGCCGCGCATCCTGTTCCAGGACTGGATATCCGCTCAGGTCAGATCCGGATGTCTGCCAACCAGCTGGTTGCGTTTTGCCTGAAGAATTTCCTTCTGTTCTTCAAGTTTGAGCAATTCGTCGTCTATCTCATCGACGCTTTTCTCGATGTGCAGATATTGCTCTGCAAGAAGCGACTTCGCTTCCTTTCGGCTAGACGCATTCGGCGTGTCGCCATAAAGCGGCCGGTTGGCGGTTTCCTTGAGGAAAAATGTCGTCACAATGCCAAAGATGGCCGCGACCATGAGATAGTAGGCCGGCATATAGATATTTTCCGTTACCTCCACCAACCATGCGGTGAGTGTCGGCGTGAGCCCGGCAACGATGATCGAGATATTAAACGCGATAGCCAGCGCGCTGTAGCGGATGCGGGCCGGGAAAAGGGCCGGGAGGGTGGATGCCATGATCCCGATCAGGCAGTTGAGTGCGACCGCCAGGATGAGCAGGCCGAAGAAAATCTGAACAACCTGTCCGCTGGCGATGAGATGAAATGCCGGCAGTGAAAGAAACAGGATCGCCGTGCTGCCAACCGCCAGAAACGGCCTGCGTCCGATCCGGTCGCTCAAAAGCCCGATGGCGGGCTGGACGAACAGCATGCCAACCATAACCGCGATGATGATGAGGACGCCATGGTCCTCGCTGTAATTCAGCGTCTTCGACAGATATGTCGGCATGTAAGTGAGCAGCATGTAATAGGTGACGTTGGTCACGAGGACCATGCCTATGCATATTGCCAGCGAGCGGGAATGTTGGCTCACGATCTCGGCGATGGGAACCATGGGGCGCTCTTTCAGCGACTGCCGGTCTTCTTCTTCAGAGCGCTGCAGGCGTTCGGTGAAGGCTGGTGTTTCTTCTGCCGCGTGGCGCAGATAAAGCCCGATCAGCCCGAGGGGTGCCGCCAGAAAGAACGGAATGCGCCAGCCCCAGTCGAGGAACTTGTCTTCACCCATCGCGGTGCTGAGCAGCACGACGAGCCCCGCGCCAAGCACGAAGCCGGCGATGGAGCCGAAGTCGAGCCAGCTTCCAAGGTAACCGCGCTTCCGGTCAGGCGCGTATTCCGCCACGAAAATGGCCGCACCGGTATATTCGCCGCCAACGGAAAACCCTTGGGCAAGCTTGCATAACAGCAACAGAATGGGTGCCCATATGCCGATGGTGGCATAACCGGGGATGAGGCCGATACAGAAGGTGCTCGCGGCCATGATGATGATTGTCAGGGAGAGGACTTTTTGACGCCCGAATTTGTCGCCCATGGCGCCGAAAAATACGCCCCCCAATGGGCGGATGAGGAAGGGGACGGAGAAGGTTGCGAGCGCCGCCACCGTTTGAACGGCGGGTGACGCGTCAGGGAAGAAGACCTTGCCGACGGCATAGGCGACGAAGCCGTAAACGCCGAAGTCGAACCACTCCATCGCGTTACCGAGAGCGGCTGCCGTAACTGCTTTTTTGACCTTCTCGTCATCGATAACGGTGACGTCGTCGATGCTCAGCGGAGTGGCCTGTATCTGGTTGTTCAATCACTGTCCCCCTGAACTGCATTGCGCCCGAATTTTTTGAGCGCCAAGAAAATGCTTGATACGCTTAAGCGTTCCATCGGTCGGCAGAACAATCGGGCCTTAGCTCATCTCATGGGGAGTATGGGCGGGGTCGCCCGACAGGAGAAAAAAACGCCCGGCTGGTAGCCGGGCGTTTTTTAAAGATTAGTGGTGGTGCTCAGGCATTTCCTTGAGCTGATCCTTGGTCCACGAGGTAATCGCGTGGACATCGCCGTCTTCATCGCGCATGAAATCGAGATCGCTGAGCGGTACTGCGACGGGCTTTGCGCCGATGCCGAGAAAGCCGCCGACGTCGATGATCGCGGTGCTTGCCGCGCCGACGCCATGGACGTGATCGACCTTGCCGACCTTGTGGTCATCTGCGCCATAAACTGTTGCACCTTCCAGAACCGACGGGGTCAGTTCGGTTTCAACGAGGCGTACGTGATTGGCATGATCCATTTTTCTTCCTCCTGCTTGGGTTGCGATATGGAAACTCCCGCAGTGCAAAACCGTTCCATCGCGTCTGGGGATTTTGGGCTAAACCGGTTGTCTGAACGCTTAGGGGACTGGTATGAACTCCAGCGGACCGCCCGCCGCAAAATCACGCTTGAAAAGATTGAACACGTGTGCAATATGAACGCGTGTTCAATCTTTTGAGAGATGGTTATTCCGCATGGACCTGATGCCTTATCCGGATACGTTGGCAGCCCGTGCCGAACTGTGCCGCAGCGTTATTCTTTCCGCCGGGGAATTGGTGCTGAAAGGCTTTCAGGGCGAGGCGACACGCAGCTTCTCAATGAAGGGCCCGCAGGACTTTCTGACGGTGACGGATGCAGCCTCCGAAGCGCATATTCGCGGCGCGATCTCGACCTGCTTTCCTAAGGACAGTTTTTTCGGCGAGGAGGGCGGCGGTGTGATCGGTGATCGCGTCTGGGTCGTTGATCCCGTGGACGGCACCGCAAATTTCGCCCGCGGCATTCCGCACTTCTGCATCTCCATCGCCTATGTCGAAAACCGGCAAACCGAAATCGGCGCTATCTATAATCCGGCTCTGAATGAACTTTATTTCGCCCGACGCGGCGAGGGGGCAACGCGTAACGGGCAGCCGATCCAGGTTGCGCAGACGGAACGTTTCGATGCGGCCTCAATCGAAATGGGCTGGTCGACCCGCATCGCGAATGCCACCTATCTTGATGTCGTCAAGAACCTGCTCGATATGGGCACCAATGTGCGCCGCGCCGGTTCCGGTGCGCTGGCGCTTGCCTATGTGGCCGATGGCCGCTCCGATGCCTATCTCGAATTGCACATGAATTCATGGGATTGTCTTGCGGGACTGCTACTCGTCAGCGAAGCTGGCGGCGACGTCTGCCCTTTCCTGGAGATCGGTAGTCTTGAAGATGGCGGGCCGGTGCTGGCCGCAGCCAGCGGTGTTGCAAGCGGCGTCAGCCGGGCATCGAAGATACCTTTGGCAGAGCGGCAGCCTTCGGATCGGCAGCGGGCCGTATCGGCCTGAGTTTAGACGAGCGCCTGTCCGTGAAGGGTGCTTGGTGCATGTGGAGGAATGAGATGGATGGACCCGTTTATGCCCGGCCTGCGATCAGCCTGATTGCGGAAGGGCTCGGCCCGCGTAACGTTGCGCTCTATATCGGCGGCAGCGATGGTGCGAGCGACCTTGGGCTCCTTCACCGGCACGGCATTAACACCGTCGTCAACTGCGCCGTCAATCTGGATATCAATCTCGTGCAGGCGTCGGCGGAAGATGGCGACAGGTGCGCGGTGGGGTATGGCGATATCCGTTATTATAAGCTCGGTCTTATCGACGGCGAAGGCAGTCCGGACACGATGATGCTGGGGGCCTATTATATTCTCGACGGCGCATTGCGGCAGACCATGCCGAAACGCGAAACCTATCCGTTCCCCGATGGCGGCAATGTGCTCGTCAATTGCCGCAGCGGCCGCAGCCGCTCGGTATCGCTGGTCGCGCTTTTCCTGCACAAGCAGCAGCCGCATCTTTACCCTAACCTCGACGATGCACTGGCTGTGATCCGCACGAAGCGGGAATTGCGGCCGGACGAATGGTTCGAGACACCGAAACCGATGCTTTATGCTGCTGCCCGCCGCGCTTCCGACTGGATCGATATGGTCGAAGGCAGAAAGACTGTCCAACCATGCTGAAACGCACGCTTCCTTCCGTCGCCGTCATTGCCGACGCCCATTTCCATGACACGGCGGCCGATTTCGGTTTTCCCGGCATAGAGGTCGATGGAGAACGCATCACCATGCGTAGCTGGTCGGATACACGCGAATCCACCCGTGTTTTCAACGAAAGCGCCGATGCGCTGCATGCTGCACTCGAAGAAGTGCGGCAGCGGGGCATTCGCCATGTGGTGCTGCTTGGCGACTATACCGACGACGGCCAGCGCGCGACATCCGAAACGCTGAAGGGTATTCTGGAGCGTCATCGTGATACCCATGGCACCGCCTTTTATGCGCTGCCCGGCAACCACGATATTTTCGGCCCGCGTGGCCGACATCATACCAAGGAGTTTCTGACGGAGAACGGCAAATGCCTTTCCGTTTCAAGCGATGCGCGGCGGGCCGGTGATCGGGTGGTGATCAGCGACCGGATGTATTGCGAAGGCTACCCCGTTGGCCTTGGCCCGATGGCGGCTTTCGGATATTTCCGCCAGCCGGACTATCTGCATTGGGAAACACCGTTCGGGCTTTCCGATGCGACGGAAGATCGTCTCTACGAGGTGCGTTCCCCCGATGGCACCAATATCTACCGGCTGATGGACGCATCTTATCTGGTTGAGCCGGAGCCGGGCCTCTGGCTGCTCATGATCGACGCCAATATTTTCGAACCGCTTGACGGCACTTTCGAGACGGGTGAGGAAGCGGCTTTCACCGACAGTACCTCTGGCGGCTGGAATGCGCTTTTGCGCTGCAAGCCCTTCATCATCGACTGGATTGCCGATGTGCGCGAAAGAGCGCAGGCGCTCGGCAAGACTTTGCTCGGCTTTTCGCACTATCCGGCGCTCGATCCCTTCGATGGCGCAAGCGGTGCCGAAAGTGCGCTGTTCGGCGAAACCAACGTGGTGCGTCGCACGCCGCGCAAGGCGGTTGAGGATGCGCTGGTTGAGGCGGGGCTCCAAGTCCATTTCAGCGGACATCTGCATGTGGAAGGCGTAACCCGGCGTGGGGAAGGGGAAACCTCGCTCACCAATATCGCCGTGCCGTCTCTGGTTGCCTTTCCACCCGCCTTCAAGGTCGTTCATCCCCAGCAGCACGAGATTTCCGTCGAGACGGTGGAAATGGCCGCGCTGCCGATAAACCGCCGCATTTGCCGGGGGTATGCGCAGGAAATGGCACTTGCGGGCGAGGATGAGGACCGCGCATTTGCGGCCGGCAATTATGGTGATTTCCTGCTTGGCCACAAACGCGCGCTTATCAGGCATCGTTATTTCACCAAGGAGTGGCCAGCCGGGATCGTGTCGGCGATTGCGGATAAAACCATATCCGAGGTTATCGGCCTGCTTGGTGAAAAAAGCCTTGCCTCGCATGATGTCGGGCTTTCCTCCGATCTGCCGATGTTCGAGCTTATTGCTGACTGGTATTGCCTGCGTCAAAGCGCGGGTCTGGCGCTTGTCCATATCGCGCCTCAACGGCTTTCCCTTTACCGGATGCTGGCGAAGCGGTTCGGCCGTGAGCCCGATCACCACGACGGTTCGGTTAAGAGTTTTATCGAAATCTTCTTCGGTGCCCTTGGGCTGTTTCTCGACCGTGCCGAAGGCGGTTTGCGGCATCTGGAGCTCCGTCTCACACCGCAACTCCAATCCGTTGCGGTGTGATCCGTAGGTTTTTCGACGCAATCCGCGATGTCAACGGGGCAGTTCAACGTCCCCTCGGGGAAGAGTGGCGGCAAGCAGGACAGGCGAGGTGATCTAGTGGAATCGGTCGTTGTCAGCATCAATCTGTTCGGCGCGGTGGCGCTGCTGCTTTTCGGCCTTGGGCAGATCAAGGACGGAATGTCGCGTGCCTTCGGCGCCAAGCTTCGCATCGGGCTTGCCGCCGGTACACGGGGTGGGTTTCGCTCCTTCATCGCCGGTCTCGTGGCGACGATCGCCCTGCAGAGTTCGACAGCCACGGCGCTGATGGTTGCCTCCTTCGTTGAAAAAGACTTGATCGCACCGGCGATGGCGCAAATCGTGCTGCTCGGCGCGAATGTGGGTACTGCGACGACCGCGTGGATTGTCGCACTCGGTCTTGGCTGGCTGTCGCCGATGCTGATCCTTGCCGGTGTCATTCTATTGCGTGGAAAGTCGGTGCAGCGGCAGGGTGCGGGTGCCGCCCTTGCCGGTGTCGGCCTGATGCTGCTTTCCCTGCATCTTCTTTCTGCGGCGACGGATCCGATCCGGCAGTCGCCGGCGCTTAACCTCTTCATTTCCATGCTCGGCAATGCCTGGCCGGTCGCGTTGATCTTTTCCGCGGTGCTGGCCGTGCTGGCATCATCGAGCCTTGCCATCGTCGTCCTCATCCTGTCACTTGCGGCAAGCGGCGGCATTGAAACAAGCCTCGTTATCGTGCTGGTACTCGGCGCCAATCTCGGCGGCGCGGTTCCGCCGGTGCTTGCGACGTTGAAGGCGCCGGTCGCGGCGCGCCGGGTGGCGCTTGGCAACCTCATCGTCCGGACCACCGGCTGTGTCGCAGCCCTGCCTCTTGCCGGATACGGCGCGGCACTGCTCGACATGTCGCCTTTCTCGCACGCCAATCTAGCGGTCGATGCGCATCTCCTTTTCAATCTTGCTGTTGCTGCGATCGCATGGCCGCTATCGCCTTTGTTGCTGCGGATGACGACCGCGCTGCTGCCGGAAAAAGAGGGAGTCGAAAGCCGCCGCAGCTATCTCGACAGTCATGATCTGGGTCAACCGGTTGCGGCGCTTGCCGGTGCAAGCCGCGAGGTCATGCTGGTTGGTGACCTGATCGAGCGCATGCTGCGTCAGGCGAATGACGCCATGCGCGACAGCGATCTTTCCAAACTCAATGATATCAGTACGCTGGAAGGCCGGGTCGATAGTATCCAGCATGCCATCAAGGTCTATGTCTCAAAGGTGGGCCAGGACGGTTTGTGCCAGAAGGATCAGCGACGTGCGATGGATATCGTTGAATATGCCATCAATCTCGAACATATCGGCGATATCATCGAGAAGGGCATCCGCCCGGAAATCGCCAAGAAGATCAATCTTGGCCTCAGGTTTTCCGATGATGGCAAAAGCGAGCTGGAACGTCTATTCTCCATCACGCTCGACAATATCCGCATGGCGCAATCCGTTTTCGCCACCCGCAATGCCGACCTTGCCCGTCGGCTGGTGGAGGTGAAGGAAGACGTGCGCCGGCTGGAAAAACAGTCATCGGAGCGACATCTCCAGCGCCTGCGCGACGGCCTGACTGACAGCATCCAGACAAGCTCAGTGCATCTCGACATGCTGCGCGATCTGAAGCGCATCAACGCCCATATCGCCGCCGTCGCACATCCGATCCTCGATGAAAGCGGTCTCCTGATCGAAAGCCGGATCAAGCAGGCGGGTTGAAGCCATGCCAGTAAAACGGCGCTGTGGTTTTTGCCCGGGAGTGGGCTTCTAGCGCGCGGTGATCCTTTCGACCATCTCAACGGGCACGACCTGAAGCCGGGTCTCGGGCTCGTCGCTGTCGAGGGCGGTCAGGACCTTCTCGGTCAGCGCGTCAAAGGATTGGGCAACGGTCGTCAGCTGATAGCTTTTCCAGCCCGCCTGCGGAATATCGTCGAAACCGACAATCGACAGGTCTTCAGGAATTCGGCGGCCCATCTCTAGCCTTGCTGCATCCATGAAGCCGAGTGCCAGCAGATCGGTCACGCAGAAGGCGCCGTCTATTGTCTTGTCCGTCAGCAACTCGCAGCCTGCCTGATAGCCGCTGTCATAACTCGTCGGACCGCCCGACCATGGAACGACCTCGATACCCTCGATGCTCATGCGCTGGGTGAAAGCGCCGGCGCGGCGCAGCTGTGCCGGTGTCTGGCTGCCGCTGGAAACGACCGCGACCTTCCGGCATTTAGCCGCCACAAGCCGCATGGCGGCGAGATCGGCGCCGTGGGAATCGTCGCTCAGCACCATGTTCGTATCGGTCCGGTCGAGGCGCTGGTTGATGAGGATGAGGCGCACGCCATTGGCAATGCATTCGTCGACAATCGAGGCTGGCGGCTCGCCGGAGAGTACGACGATGGCCTGGGCGCGAAACTCGAAAAGCAGTTCGATCAGCGGCGCGATATCCTTGCGTGCATCGGCCGCATTCAGCAGCAGGCATTGCAAGCCGCGACGCAGAAGGCCGATGCTGAGGAGGTCGAGCTGTTTTGAAATAAACGGCGAGCTGAGATTGGCACCGACCACCCCGATGAGATTGGATCGGTCATTGTTGAGGCCCTGGGCCAGACGGTTGACGCGGTAGCCAAGCTCATGCGCGGCTTTCAACACCTTGCGCCGGACGGCCTTCGATACGCTGCCGCCGGGGGTGAATGTGCGCGAGACGGCGGAGCGCGAGACACCAGCCTTTTTCGCCACCTCTTCGGCCGTCACGAACCCTCTCGCCATTCAACTTCCCCGTTGCAAAACCTCATGTCTGATATCACAGGCCATAAGGGCCGACTATTCCAATCGAAATATTTCAGGTGCGAAGCGCTCTTGCTGATGGAAGGCGGTTCTCGCTTTCGCCGGCAAATATATCGTCCTTTCCATTTTCATTCTGCGGGAAAAAATGACTGCTTGTGCGTCGATAAGAAAATTTGCAAAACACGTTCAATAAAACCATTTAAAAACAATGGCATATATCAATGATCACGTGTGCATTTTTTCGTTGACAAAATGCCGTTTAGGATGGATCATGCATTCCAAGGTTAAGCGCTATATGGAATATTTATTCCACGTTTTGCTTGCCGGCGATGTTTCCGGGAGGAGCTGGATCATCGTTGCTCGCGGGCCTGATGTGCCCGCTGCTGAAGCATTGACGCATTGCTCATGTTCGACGCACGCGCCGCCTGTTCCGCAGGTTGCGCGCAGGCAGATGCTTGCCGGCGTGTCGGAGCAATGTTGCGGCCATATGGGGAGGAATAATGGCTCTTTTAAGCGAATCAACGAAGGCGGAGGCACTGGGGCGTCCCCCGGCGACCGCGCCTTCGGCATGGCAGGCCTGGCGATATCGCCTCAAGGTCGCGCTCAGGGAGCCGACGACGCTCATCGGCGTGCTGACGGCGTTACTTTTCACCTATCTGATCGTCGTTCCGATCATCTCTATCGTTCTGGATGCCGTCCGTGTCCAGTTCGGCCACGAACGGCGTCTTGGCAAGGATGTCGGTGACCTCACGCTCTATTATCTCGACAGGGCGTTCTTCTCGCCCGTCGCAACGGATCTTTTCTGGCATCCGCTCTTCAACACGCTCACCGTCGCTTTGGGGGCGATTGCGCTTTCGCTTGTTATCGGCACGGTGCTTGCCTGGCTTATCAGCCGCACGGACATGTTCGGTCGCCGCTGGTTCGCGACCGCGCTGATCGTGCCCTACATGCTGCCCGCATGGACCTTCGCTCTCGCCTGGACGACGCTGTTCAAGAACCGCACCGTTGGCGGCCAGCCCGGCTGGTTCGAGGCGATGGGCCTGACACCGCCGGACTGGGTGGCCTATGGGCGCTTCCCGATCACCATCATCCTTGCCCTGCATTATACACCTTTCGTTATCCTGCTGTTCGGCTCGGCGCTGCGCCGCTTCGACTCGCAGCTGGAGGATTCGGCCCGCATTCTCGGCGCTCATCGTTATCAGGTGGCTTTGCAGGTCATCCTGCCCTTGATGCGCCCGGCGCTGCTCTCTTCCATGGTGCTGATCTTTGCAAAGTGCCTCGGCGAATTCGGCGTACCCTATGTTCTCGGGCTTCCCGTGAAGTTCGAAGTCCTCTCGACATCGCTGTTCCGCAGCATCGCCTCGCGCCAGACCGGCGTTGCCGGTGTCGTTGCGGCCTCGATCATGCTCATCGGCATCATCACGCTGATGATCGATGCCCGCCTGGTTCGCGAAGCCCGCCGTTTCGTGACGATCGGCTCGAAGGGGTCGATGAACCGGCAAAGCCGCCTCGGCAAAATGCGTCTTCCGGCAACGGGCTTTGCGGCCGCTGTCTTCATTCTCAGCGTCGGCCTGCCTTTGCTGACCCTCGCTCTCTCGACCGTCATGAAGATGCCGGCCAAATTCACGTTCGACAATTTCACGCTCGATTACTGGATTGGCAGCAATCTCAACACGGTGGCCTTGCAGACCGGCGTTCTTTTAAGCCCCGATCTATGGGCAGCCGCGAAGAACACCATGATGATCGTTGGTCTTGCCTCGCTCACATCTGGCGTCCTCGGCCTTCTGGTCGGGTATGTCGTCATCCGCACGCCGGTGCGCGCCCTGTCGGTCTATCTGCGTCAGGTCACGTTCCTGCCCTATCTCGTGCCCGGCATCGCCTTTGCCGCCGCCTATCTCTCGCTCTTTGCGGTTCCGCGCGGGCCGATGCCGGCGCTCTACGGCACGGTGACGATCCTTATCCTCGCACTGATTGCCGACCAGATGCCCTATGCCTCGCGCGCCGGTATCTCGGCCATGACACAGCTTGGAAAGGACCCGGAAGAGGCAGCACAGATTGCCGGTGCCGGCTGGTTCCGCCGCATGGTCTCGATCGTCATCCCGATCCAGAAGGGATCGCTGGTGACGGGGGTTCTCCTGCCCTTCATCTCGGGCATCAAGGGCTTGAGCCTGTTCGTGATCCTCGCGGTGCCGAGCACGGATGTTCTGACCACCTATTCGCTGCGGCTGGTCGACTACCACTATACGCAGGCCGCAAACGCCGTGGTGCTGATCATCGCTGGCATTGCCTATTTCGGTACCCTGTTGGCCCAGAAGCTGACCCGCACAAATCTTGCAGAAGGACTTGGAAGCTGATGCCTACCATCAACCTGCGCGGGGCGCAGAAGAACTACGGCGTGAATTCCGCAAATGCGGTTTCCGATCTCGATCTTGAAATCCGCGACGGCGAATTCATGTGCCTGCTTGGCCCTTCCGGCTGCGGCAAGACCACGACGCTGCGCATGATCGCGGGTCTTGAAAACCTCTCCGGCGGTGAAATCCGTGTCGGCGACAGGGTGATAGATTCCGTCAATGACGGCATATTCGTGCCGCCGGAAAAGCGCGAAATGGGGCTCGTCTTCCAGAGCTACGCGCTCTGGCCACATCTGACCATCGAGCGCAACACCGATTTCGGCCTGCGCCTGCGCAAGCTGCCGAAAGCCGAGCGGGAGGCCCGCGTCGAGCGCGTCATGCAGGCGCTCGACATTGCCAAGTACCGCGACCGTTATCCGTCACAGCTTTCCGGTGGGCAGCAGCAGCGTGTGGCGCTGGCCCGCATGCTTGCCGTCAATCCCGGTGTGCTGCTTCTGGATGAGCCGCTGTCCAACCTCGATGCCCGGCTGCGGCTGGAAATGCGCGCCGAGCTGAAGCGGCTGCACAAGGAGTTCAAGACCACCATCGTCTTCGTGACGCATGACCAGTGGGAGGCAATGACACTTGCAACGACAATCGCCGTCATGAACGAGGGCACGCTCCAGCAGATGGGTACGCCGAACGATATCTACGACCGTCCGGCCAACCGCTTCGTCGCCGAATTCGTCGGCAGTCCGCCGATCAATATTCTGACCTTCGGCCAGCCCGGCGTGTCTGATATCGCCGACAATGCGGAGGCTTATTTTGCAACGCGCTATCCGCAGTTGCGCGGCATCGCCTCGGTCGGCATGCGGCCGGAGGCGATGGGTTACACGGCAAGGTCTGAGGATGTGCCGCAGGGCAGCCTTTTCGGTGAAATGACGGTGACCGGCGTGCTTCCGACGGGCGGCAGCTGGATTCTCGAATTGAGGAGCGAGAACCACACGCTGTTCCTGACAACCCATGCCCTGCCGCGCGTCGATAGTGGCGACCGTGTGTTTTTCCACGTGCCTCCCGACGCCCTGCATGTGTTCGACGCAAAAGGGCAACGGATTACGGAAGCGGACGCCGTGCTGAGGAGCAGTAGCTACAACTGACAACGACGAAAAGACTGACAATCGCTTGCTGAAGGAGGAGCAGTATGAAGCGGAAAATGACGGGCGGCCTTAGCCGTCTCCTGTGTGCAACGGCAATTCTGGCAACGTTTGGCGGCGTGGCGAAGGCGGGGGAGCCTTTCGACCTCAACGCCCTGATCGAGGCTGCCAAAAAGGAAAAGCCGATCACCGTCTATGACAGCACGGGCAAGATCGTGGAAATGGCGAAGAATTTCGCCAAGAAGTATGGCGTGGGCGCGGAGGGTGCGAAGGTAAAGGCAACAGCGCAGCTGGAGATGGTCATCCGCGAGGCGCGGGCCAACAATATTCAGGGTGACGTCTCGATCATAAGCGATGCCCCGGCGGCGATGGCACAGCTTATTCCAATGGGCTTTGTCGAAAGCTGGTTGCCGCCGGATCTCGCTGGCAATATTCCGCCAGAATATCAGGATCCGCTGACCGTCGTCACCAGCGCCAATGTCTGGGCCTACAATACCGAGCTTTTCGACAAATGCCCGGTTTCCAATATCTGGGAACTGACCGACCCGAAGTGGAAGGGTAAGGTGGCTATGCAGGATCCGCTCGGCAAGGCATCCTATGTCGACTGGTTCAACCAGATGGCTAAGCATGGCGATGGAGAGGTGAAGGCGGCCTATAAGGCGCTTTACGGCAAGGACCTCGAGACCGCAGAGTCAAGCGCGACAGCGGCCTGGGTCAAGGCACTTGCCGCCAACGCGCCGCTGCTGACCGATGCCGATGCAGCGGCGGCGGAAGCCGTTGGCACGCCTGGCCAGAAGCAGCCCTTCATGGGCCTCATCAGCTCGGCGAAGTTTCGCGATAATGCCGACAAGGGCATGAAACTCGGCCTCTGCAAGGAGCTGAAGCCGTGGATCGGCTGGCTTTATCCAGGTGTCGGCCTGATCACCAAGGGCACGGATAGCCCCAATGCTGCAAAGCTCTTCATTCACTACGTCATGACTGCTGAAGGCATCGCGCCGCAGGCGATCGACGGCAAGATGTCCACCAACAAAGACGTGAAACTGCCCGCCGACGAACCTTCGGGTATCGGCGCCGTGCTCGACCGCGTTCTGCCCTACAGCATGGCCAGCAGCCTGGAAGACTGGGATGCGCGCGAAACCTGGCAGGACTTCTGGCGCGTGAATTACAAGAAATAACGGGGGGACCGACACAGTGAATATCATGACCAAGAACCGATATGGTGGCGAGCGGCGGCGGCGGATGGCGGCTTCAGCTCTTTCCCTCATCTTCTCGCTGGCGCTTGGCGGTGCTGCCCACGCGCAGGACGCCTTTAATCTCGATGCGCTCATCGACGCCGCGAAGAAGGAAAAACCGATCACCGTTTATGCGGTGACCGGCAAGATCGTCGACACCGCACAGGCCTTCACCGCCAAATATGGCGTGCAGGCAAGCGGCAAGAAAGTGAACGAGGCAACTCAGGTCGAGTTGATGATCCGCGAACATCGCGCCGGCAATGTCGTCGGCGATGTCAGCGTCGCAACGGATGTCGCCTCCGCAATGGGGGAACTTCTGCCGGAAGGCATTGCCACCAGCTGGTCGCCACCGGATATGGAAAGCGATATTCCGCAAAAGCTGCGCGATCCGCTCGTGGTCGTTTCGGATCCGCATGTGTGGACCTACAATACCGAGAAATACGACAAATGCCCGGTCACCAACATCTGGCAGCTGACGGAGCCGCGTTGGAAGGGCAAGCTTGCCATGCTCGATCTCTTCGACAAGCCGCTTTATGCCGACTGGTTCAACCAGATCGAAACCCATCATGATGCCGATGTCGCCAAGGCCTATGAGGAGCTCTACGGCAAGAAGCTGGAAACGGGTGAAAAAAGCGCGACGGCTGCCTGGGTGAAGGCCTTTGCCGAGAACGCTCCCCTGCTGACGGACTCGAGCACAGTTGCCGATGCGGCGGGCGCTCCGGGACAGACCGATCCCTTTTTCGTCATCACCTCGGCGGCGAAATACCGCGATAATGAGGCCAAGGGGCTGAAGCTCGGTCTTTGCAGCGGTGTCAAACCGTTTTCCGGGTTCCTCTATCCCGGCTTCGGCCTGATTGCCGGGCAGACCAAAAGCCCGAATGCTGCAAAGCTCTTCCTTCACTATCTGATGACGGAAGAGGGCATCGCGCCGCAGACGGTCGATGGCAAAATCTCCGGCAACACGAAAATCGGTCTGCCGGCGGACGAACCATCGCGGGTAGCCGATCATCTCGACGAGTTGATGGCCTTTGATGCCGCAACGGCGGCCGACGACCTCGACAAGCGCGAAGGCTGGCAGGATTTCTGGCGTGTGAACTACAAAAAATAACGGCAGGGCAGGCGCGAGCCTGCCTTGCCTTTTCCTTGGGAGGGGAACGATGAGAAGAAGCAGATTTTTACCGATGACGGCGATAGCCATCGCCGTTGCAGGCTTATCCGCAATGGGGGCTGCAGCCGAAGAAACCTTCGATCTCGATGCGATCTTGGCGGCGGCGAAGCAGGAGAAGCCGATCAATATCTACGACAGCACCGGCAAGATCGTGGAGATGGCCGACAAGTTCAGCGCCAAATACGGGTTAAAGGCGACAGGCGTGAAGGTTTCCGCCAACAGCCAGCTGGAAATGATCATCCGTGAAAGCCAGTCCGGCAATGTGCAGGGCGACGTGGTGCTGATCACCGATGCGCCATCGGCGCTCGCGCAGCTTCTGCCGGCGGGTTTTGTCGAGAATTACCTGCCGGGCGACATGGTTGCGAAAATCCCGGCGCAGTTCCAGAACCCGCTGGCAATCTCCACCAACGCCAATGTCTGGGCTTACAATACGGAAGCCTATGATAAATGCCCGGTGACCAACATCTGGGAACTGACCGAGCCGAAATGGAAAGGCAAGGTCGCCATGGTCGATCCCTTGAGCAAGAGCACCTATACGGACTGGTTCAACCAGCTCGAAGCCCACGGCAACGAGAAGGTGGCGGCCGCCTACAAGGCGCATTTTGGCAAAGATATCGAAGAAGATGCGGCCGCAGCCTGGATCAAGGCGCTGGCGCAGAACGGCCCGCTTGCCACTGATGGCGATGACCCGGTGGCAGAGGCCGTCGGCGCACCCGGCCAGAAGCAGCCCTTCTTCGGCCTGCTCAGCTCTGCCAAGTTCCGCGACAATGCCGACAAGGGCTACAAGCTTGGCCTCTGCACTGGTCTCGATCCCTGGGTCGGCTGGACCTACATCAAGCTTGGGCTCATCGCCTCCAAGACCAAAAGTCCGAACATGGCGAAACTCTTCGTCCACTACATCCTGACGGAAGAGGGCATCGCACCACAGATGAAGGACGGCAAGCTGCCGACCAATATCGACATCAAGATGCCGGCTGACGAGCCGTCGGGGCTGATGAAGGTTGCCGACAGGCTGATGGGTTACGAGTCCGCCACCGGCCTCAACGATTTCGATCGTCGCGAGGAATGGCAGGATGTCTGGCGCGTCAACTACAGGAAATAATCCAGGCTGGCGCGGTCCTGCCGCGCCGGTCCCTCCTTTGCGAAAAAAATAGACTGGATATGCCGATGCAAAGCCCTTCTTCGACTGAAAACAAATCTGGAAATGAGGAGGCGCTTTCCCGCTCGGTGCGGCTGATGAAAATCGCCGAAGCGGCGGCGCGTGCCGTGCGCGATCCGCTGCTGGTGGCGTTCCGCTCTGATATGGCGGTGGATTACAAGGTCGATCTCCACGACATCGTCACCATTCACGACAAACGCGCCGAAGCCGCGATCCGCGCCGTCATTCTCGAACGGGAGCCGAATTCGGCGATCATGGGCGAAGAGGGTGGGCAGATCGGCAACGGCGAGGTGCAATGGTATGTCGATCCGATTGACGGCACGGCGAATTTTGCCCGTGGCCTTGCCTTCTGGTGCGTATCGATTGCCGCCGTCATCGGTGGGGAAGCCGTTGCCGGCGTGGTGTACGACCCCGTGACTGACCAGATGTTTTCCGCCGACCTCGAGGCTTCTTATCTCAACGGCGACAGGCTGCGCTCCCGCAGCGTTGCAGATGAAACCCGGGCGACGCTTATCACGGGCTATCCGGTCTCGCGTGATTTCCGGCTGGATGGGCGGGATGCGGCGCTTTCCAATTTCGGTGCGCTTGTCGAGACCTTCTCGACGCTGCGCCGGCCCGGCAGCGCTGCCCTCAGCATCGCGCATGTGGCGGCTGGCTGGACAGATGCTGCTGCGGGCTTCGGCGTCAACGCCTGGGATGTGGCAGCAGCCATCCTCATTCTCAAGAATGCCGGGGGAACATACGAGCCGCTGACCTTGGGGAAGGTGGCGGAGGGGTCGGCCGATTTTCTCTGCCCCGGCTATATCGCCACGGGCGAGGGGGCGAATTACCAGACATTGCAGCGGGTGGCGCGATCCATATCCGCAAGCCGCATAGCCAGGGCAGCGATCCCGCCAAGCCAGACGGCTGCAAACGCCTGAACAAGCAAGGACATGACGGCCGCCACATCGGCGCCGATGGAGACAAGACATGCCGCAACCGGAAAAGACCCTATCTCGCGAACAGGAAACCGGCGAATTGCCGAAGCTCAGCCGCATCTATGAGCGGCATCCTCTTTATGGCGTCGATCTCTTCATTTCAGGTAAGGAAGGCGCCAGCGATCTGAAGCTTCTGCGTGAAAACGGCATCACCACCGTCGTCAATTGCGCCGTCAATCTCGACTTCAACTTCGTGGAGCAGCCGCAGATCGTTTCCGATCATGAAGGCAGCGTCTATGGACCCGGCGAAATACGTTATTACAAGATCGGCCTGATCGACGGCGATGGAAATCCCGATACCCAGATGGTTGCGGCCCATTACATCCTGCGGGCGGCGCTCGAACAGATATTGCCCGACAAGCCGTCCTATCCCCGGCGCGAGCGCGGCAGCGTGTTGATCAATTGCCGCGGCGGCCGCTCGCGTTCCGTCGCCGTTGTTGCGCTCTTTCTGCATATGACGCTGCCGGTGGAATTCCCGACGCTCGACGATGCCATCAGCTTCGTACGCGTGAAGCGTGAGCTGCCTGAAAACGAATGGTACAAGGCGCCGAAACCGGTGCTTGCGGAAGCAGCCCGCCGCGCCGCCGGCTGGATTACCACGATCGATGCCGCCCACTAGAGCGGAGGACGGTTTTCACCGCTCGGCCGCTTCCTCGGTGATGCAAATGTGGAGACGTGCCGTGGCTTGCACGTCACGTCGCCATTTCGAAACGGGTTCGGGATTTTTCAGCTCACGCCTCGGGAAGCGTGGTGTTCCAGACCCGGACCTTTTCAATGTTTCTGTCCGAGCAGGAAACGATCTCGAACTCGAACCCGTCGCCGGAAACACGTTCGCCGATCTCGGGAAGGCGATTTAGCCGCCAGAGGATGTAGCCGGCGACGGTGGAGTAACGATCGTCCTCGTCCACCAGATCGATATCCAGCAGATAGGATACCCGTCTGACGTCGACAGCGCCGTCCAGCAGCCAGGAACCGTCCTCTGCCCGTTCCGAAATCTGCGATTCCTCGCCCTCATCCGGAAATTCGCCGGCGATAGCCTCGAGAATGTCGTTAGGCGTCGTTATTCCCTGAAGCGTGCCGTATTCGTCGACGATGACGGCCATCTGGAGCGGGGATTTGCGCAGCTGCTCCATGACCTGCAACGCGGTGGCGCTTTCATGCACGACGAGGGGTTGGCGCAGCGAGCGCTCTAGGTTCAATTTGCCGTCATGCAGAAGATCGCGCAGCAAGTCCCTTGTTGCGGCGACACCGAGGAACGAATCCAGCTTGCCCTGCGCGAGCATCAGGCGGGAATGGTCGAGTTCCAGCAGGCGGTTCCTTAGCGTATCGTGGTCGGCGTCGACATCGAGCCAGTCGATTTCCGTCCGTGGCGTCATGATTGATACAACGGGGCGCTCGGCAAGCGTAAGGACACCGCGGATCATGTCCTTTTCCTCGGATTTGAACAGGTCGCTTCGTGCCGCCTGTGCCGCGATGACCTCGGCTGTCTCGCCAAGGGAACGTTCTTCGCCGACACGACCGCCCAGAAGCCGCAGAATGGCATCGGACGTCCGCTCGCGCATATCACCGGCGGTGATGCGTTTTTCGCGATTGCGCCTGCCAATCTGGTTTGCCGCCTCGATGAGCACGGAAAAGCCGATTGCGGCATAGAGGTAACCCTTGGGAAGGTGGAATCCGAAGCCTTCGACGATCAGGCTGAAACCGATCATCAACAAGAAGCCGAGGCAGAGAATGACCACGGTGGGGTGTTTCGACACGAAGCTCATCAGCGGCTTCGATGCTGCCATCATCACGGCCATGGCCACGCAGACGGCGGTAATCATCACCCAGAGATTGTTGACCATGCCGACGGCGGTGATGACGCTGTCGAGCGAGAACACGGCATCAAGCACGACGATCTGCACGATCACCTGCCAGAAGACGGCATGGACGACCTTGCCCTGTTTTGGCTTATGCGCGCCCTCCAGCCGTTCGTGCAGTTCCATCGTTCCCTTGGCGAGCAGGAACGCACCACCGAGAATGAGGATGAGGTCGCGCCCGGAGAAGGAGAAGTCCGCGACCTGAAATAGCGGCCGCGTCAACGTCACGATCCATGAAATCGAAAACAGCAGCAGGATACGCATGACAAGCGCCAGCGACAGACCGACAATCCGCGCCTTGTGGCGTTGATGCGGCGGCAGCTTGTCGGCGAGGATCGCGATGAAAACGAGGTTGTCGATGCCGAGGACGACTTCGAGGACGATAAGGGTAACGAGGCCGATCCAGATATTTGGATCTGCGAGGAATTCCATGGTCAGGGGCCTTTATGGGAACGGGCGCGAACGCAAAAAACCCCGGACTGAACATCCGAGGTTGAAACCCGTTTCGTTGAAGAAAACAAGAAAGGACGAGGCTGGCTTCGCTTTACGCAAGCCAGCCTCGTTCGGTGTCGACTATCGTCGGTACTGTCGCCTTCGTCAGGCATATCGCGGAATTATCCCACTATCAGTCAATTCTTGTGCACGTGGCAGTAGCAGATTCCGGGCGGTCGGGGAAGCGTTTTGCGTGCATCATCCTTTGCGAGGCGGATTTGCAATCCTCCCTGCAAGGGCATTATCGCGTTTTTTCGCCGATATCCGAGGTGGTTCGCTTGTCAATGGCCTTGCCATCGAGGATGCCTCTCAGAACGTCGAGGCGCTCGTTGATAAGCCATCCATAGTAGTTTTCAACCGGCAGCAGGTTCTTTGCGCCTGCATCCACGGCCGTCCGCAGGCGTTCGGCGCGACGCCGGGGTTGGCCGACATTGTAGAGGGTGGCGGTGATGCCGGGATTGCCGGAAATGTCGAAGCCTTTTTCCCTGTAGGCATCGATGGAATCTCGAAGGATAGCGGCGATGTAGATGATGCTCCGGTCAGGATCCATGACGTCGCGGTAAATCTCTTTCGGCCTGTCGGCGGAGAGTTTCGGCAGACCACTGGTTCTGTTTACGAGATCGGTAACCTGCAGCGCCGTCAACGGGCTGATCTGGCCAAGACCAAAGGTCTGTCCGGCATAGAAGGGCTGGAAGAAGGCCCGCTGGAACGAAATCGCTTCATAGCTCACGCCATCGACGACCTTGCCGCGGAAACTTGCATCCCAAACGATATCGCGGCAGCTCCATTGCTCGGATGTCGTGGCAAGCGTCGCGCAGGAGCGGAATTCCGGACGCTCGAGAAACGTCTTCAGGGCAACGCCCTGATAGCTGAATTTTATATCGAGTTCCGCATAGGAAATGGCCTTGACGTAATATGTCTGCAGGCGGTCCACGGCGGTGACGTTGAAAGTGTGTTCGCCAACGATAGCGCCGACGATATGGATCGGGTCGATGCCATAGGCCGCTCCCGCCTTCCTGATCTTGCCAAGTAGACCGGGTTCACTGTTTAGAAGATCGACCGTCTTGCGGAATTTTTCCTCATAGGTCGTGGAAAACGCCCTGGTCCTGATCGCCGAGGCCTGAGGTATTTCCGGCTGTTGGGCGGAGCGGTTTCCGGGAGGTACGACGACCATCTGCTGCGCTGCGGCATTTGAGGGCAGGCAGGCCAGTGCCAGAATGACAGCGGCCGCGCGGGTGGTCTTCGCAAACAGGCTCATGCAGCGTTCTCTAATATGTGGATTACTATTGCGTGACGGCCTCTTCATAGGCAGGCCGCCCCGGCGTGGCAAGTTCCCGCTGCTCACTTTACCGTTGCTGACCGTTCAGATGCCGTGGCTACCCCGGCGTTATCCCAGTCAACGCCGCTCCTTGTCGGGACCATCGGGAGCGGAATTATCGGGTTCGTTAAAAGTCGAGCATTTTGTTTCATGTGAACTCAAATCGCCACCGGTAGGTCATGTCGTCAGGAGACGAACATGACCCATCTCATCAAATTGCTGCAAGCATGTTTCATTCTGGCCGTCGCGGGTTTCGCTGCGCCGGTACAGGCGTCTCCTTCGATGCAGACTGGCAAGTTCACGTCGCAGCCCATCGGGCATTACGATTTCTGCAAGCGGCATACGGATGAATGTCAGCCGGTCAAGGAAATGCCGCCGCTCAGTCTTACGCCTGATGTCTGGGCTACCCTTGTTTCGATCAACAGCGCAGTCAATATCGAAATCGACCAGCGTTCCGACATGGAAGTGTGGGGTTACGAGGACTATTGGGAGTATCCCTATAACGGCGCGGGAGACTGCGAGGACCTCACGCTGGAGAAACGGAAACGGCTTATGGATGCCGGTTTCCCGGTTTCCGATCTGCTGATCACCGTCGTCCGCGACGAAAAAGGCGATGGCCATGCCATCCTCACGGTAAGAACGGACCGCGGAGATTTCATCCTCGACAATATGAAATCGAAGATCTTTCGCTGGGACGAAACGCCCTATACCTATCTCAAGCGTCAATCCACGGAGCATGCCGGTCGATGGGTCGATATTGAAGGTTCCGGTTCGCCTGCCATCGCCGCCCGCGAGGTTGGCCGGGCCACCGCCACCTCCGCAACCACGCGCCGCAACATCCTCGACATCATCATGGGGCGCTGAAGCTTTCGCCTCGTGCGGATCGGAAAGCCCCGAAGGGCCGTCCGGTCCGGATATGCCCCATGGTTCGTTTCACCGGCCTCCGAGGCCGGCTCCGGTTTCTTCATCAAACAAATGCAGGTCGGTCGGGTTGATGTCGAGGCCGACGACTTCGCCGCTCCTGACCTCACTGCGTCCCTGTATAGCGATGACCACTTCGGTCGATGTGCCAAGGGTGAGGAAGGTGGCCGAACCTGTGGTTTCCACGGCCGAAACAGGTAACGTCAGCGCCGCGCCGGTTGCGGTTCGCGGCCGGATGTGTTCCGGCCTGATACCAACGATGACACGCTTGCCGGGCGATAAGGGAGCCGGGTTTTTGATGGACTGCTGCGGCTCGCCTTCACTGAAACGCAGCTGAAGCGCCGCGCCGTCCGGGCTGACCGTTGCCGGAATGAAATTCATTGCCGGTGAACCGATGAAGCCAGCAACAAAACGATTGACCGGGCGGTCGTATAATTCCAGTGGCGTGCCCTGCTGTTCGATCACGCCGTCGCGCATGACGACGACGTGATCCGCCATCGTCATCGCCTCTATCTGGTCATGGGTGACATAGACCGAGGTGGCGTGCAAGCGGTCGTGCAACGCTCGGATTTCCTTGCGCATGTGCACACGCAGGGCCGCGTCTAGATTGGAGAGCGGTTCGTCGAACAGGAATGCCTGCGGGTTGCGGATGATCGCGCGGCTCATCGCCACACGCTGGCGCTGCCCGCCGGAAAGTTCGCGCGGATAGCGCTTCATCAGCTTTGACAGGCCTGTGGTGGCTGCAACCTCCTCTGCCGCCTTGCGGGCCTCTGATTTTGCCACGCCGCGCATGCGCAGCGAGTAGGTCAGGTTCTCCTCCACCGTCATGTGCGGATAGAGCGCATAGGACTGGAACACCATCGCCACATCGCGCTTGCGCGGCGGCACACCGTTCATCAACGTGCCTGCAATGCGCATGTCGCCGCTCGATATGGTTTCCAGCCCCGCCAGCGAACGCAGCAAAGTGGACTTTCCGCAACCGGACGGGCCGACGAGGGCGACGAAGGTGCCCTTCTTGATGGAAAGATGGATGTTCTTCAGCGCGTGAAAGGCACCGTAATATTTGTTTACGCCGGAAAGTTCGATCTGAAGGGTCATTTTAACGCTCCCGATGTCAGGCCGGAAACGATGCGGCGCTGCAAGAGAATGAACAGGGCAAGAATGGGCGTCACATACATGGTCGCATAGGCCATGATGTTGTTCCATTCGCTGGTGTTGGGGCCCATGAAGGAATTGAGGCCGACACTGGCAGGCTGCAATTCAGCCGCCTGGATCATCGATTTCGAATAGACGAATTCCCCGAATGCCTGCATGAATATGAGAATGGCGCTGACGAGAATGCCGTTTCTGGCAAGCGGCAGCACGATATTGAAGAAGGCGCCGACGCGGGAATTGCCGTCCACAAGCGCTGCCTCTTCCAGCTCCTGCGGCACCGCCATGAAGGTTGCGCGCACCAGCACCACGAAGAAGGGCATGCTTTTCGCCGCAATGGCGAGAATGACCGACAGGCGGGGATAATCCAGCAGACCCACTTGCGAGAAGCCGACAAAGATCGGCGTAATCATCAGGGATGCCGGCAGAACCTGCAGCATGAGGATGAGGAAGAGGCCGATATCAACCCAGACGTTGCGATAGCGCGCCAGCACATAGGCGCAGCCAACGCCAAGCACGGTGATGAGCGCCACGGCACTTGAAGCGATGAGCACCGAATTCCACAGATAACGGCCCATATTGCGGCTTTCCCAGACATAGGCATAGGTCTGCCATTGCGGATCGGCCGGCCAGAAGCCCGGCGGGTTCGCAAACATCTCCGAGCCGCTTTTCAGCGAGGTCAGATACATCCAGTAGAGCGGAAAGAGATAGATGACGGCAAGCACGATGGCGATTGCCAGCATCAACCGGTTGCGGGTCGTGATACTCATCCGCGCACCTCATGCCGTGTCGAGCGCACATAAACGACGGAAGCCAGCATGACGAAAACGATCATGATGACGGAGATCGTCGCGCCCTTGCCGAAATCATATTGCCGGAACGAAAGATCCCAGGCCCAATATTGCGCCACGTTGGAACTGTTGTTGGGGCCGCCATCGGTGATGGCGGCGAAAAGATCGAACTGCTGAAGCGTGAAGATCAGGCCGAGCGAGATGATCGCGCCGATGGTGGAACGCATCATCGGCAGGGTGATGGTGTAAAAACGCTGCCAGGCGTTCGCGCCATCCAGCTCCGCCGCTTCGTAGAGATCGCCGGGGATGGAGGCGAGGCCGACAGAAAGAAGGATCATGTTGAACGAGGTGCCGAGCCAGATATTGGCGATGACCACGGCCCAGAGCGAAAAATTCGCGTCGGATCGCCAGAAGATATTGCCTGAGATCATGCCGCTTTCCCGCAGGAAGAAATTCAGCACGCCGAAATCGCCTGACAATATCCAGTTCCAGATCGCGCCGACGACGAGGCCGGGCATGACCCAGGAAACGAGGAACAGCCCGCGCAGCCAGGTGGCGCCGGGAAAGTTCACCCAGAAGAACAGCGCCAGACCGAAGCCGATGGCAAATTGCCCGGCAATCGAGGTGACGACAAAGGTGACGGTGTTGAAAAGGATCGGCAATGTTTCCGGTTGCCGGAACAGGTCGATATAATTCTTGAAGCCGACGAAGGGGCGCACGAAGGTGCCCAGGCTGAACATGTCGACTTCCTGAAAGCTCATGACGATGTTGTAGATGAGCGGCAGCCCCGCCATGACGAACAGGAAGCCCAAAGGAAAAGCGACAAGGATGAGGTCGAAACCACGACCGTCGCTGACGCTGGAAAACAATTTTTTCATGAAACATCCTCACAAGCTCCGATCGGGGCCGCCGCTGCATTAAGCAGCAGGCAGCCCCACCGGGAGGAACCCCTTGGATGGGGCCGGGTGAACCCGGCCGCCCGCCCAGACAGATCAGCCTTCGATCAGCTTTATCTTTTCAGCGGCCTGATCGAGTGCGGCCTTCGGCGTCATCTGACCCGACAGGGCGCCCTGGATAGCGTCCTGGATCGCCTTGGAAATCTTCGGCCATTCAGGCGAGGGACCGCGCGGCTGCGCATATTTGAGCTGCTCGATAAAGGTCTTGAGCGCTTCGTCCTTCAGCGCGTTGCCGGTGGGCGGAACGGGAATATCGGAACGCGCCGGCAATTGCCCGAAGTTCTTGAACATGTCCTTGTCCTGCGAGGCGAAAAATTCGATGGCCTTGAAGGCTTCGGCGGGATGTTTGCTCTTGGAGAAGATCGCCCAGTTATAGTCGCCCATGGCCGAAGACCGCGGCGCGTCCGGCGCCGGAACCGGCAGTAGCGTCACGCCCCAGTCGAACTTGGCGTCCTTGAGCATGCGGTCGATTTCCCAAGGACCGGAGATCGCCATGGCCGCGTTGCCGGCGTTGAAGGTGGCGGTGGAATCCCACTGGCTGCGCGTCAGCGTATCCGGCGAGGCCAGCTTTTCACTGAGAAGGGTCTTCCATGTTTCAAGCGCCTTCACCGCGCCATCGGTATTGATGTTTTTGTAGGTGGCACCGGCCATCTGCGCCCATGGCAGAAACTGGAAGGTGCCTTCCTCGTTGGCCTTGGCGCTGAAGCTGATGCCGTAAACACTCTTGGCGGGGTTGGTCAGCTTGCGGGCAGCTTCCACAAGCTCGTCCCAGGTCTGCGGCGGTTTTGCCGCATCGAGACCGGCTGCCTTGAACAGGTCCTTGTTGTAATAGAGTGCGATCGTATTCGTCGCCTTCGGAACGCCGAAATATTTGCCGTCCCAGGTTACGGATTTCAGCGGACCCGGAAAATAGTTTGCCGTCTTGATGACGTCCGACTTCGCAATCATATCCGTCACGTCAAGAAACGCGCCACGTGCGGCGAACATGGCGTGGTTTGGGTTGTCGATGGCGATGATATCGGGCGCGTTGCCGGTCGAGTAGGCGCGCATGGATTCGCTCACCACATCATCGAACTGCAATTGCCGGTATTCGATCTTGATGCCGTTATTGAGCCTGTTGAACTCGTTTACCAGGTTGGGTGCCGGCTGGATGTCCCTGTCCAGCGACCACAGGGTCAAGGTGACATCTTCCGCATGCGCCACCATCGCACCGGCGGATACGCCTGCCAGAACAAGCGCACCGGCGATCATGCATTTCGCGATACCCATAATAATCTCCTCCTCTTGGTTATCGTCTCTGCAATTACTGGAAGCCTTCTCCCAAAGGCTTCCATTCCTCAGGTGGGATCGACGACAAAATCGCCGCCCCGGCAATGTTTCAGATAGTTCAGGCCGTGTACCTGTCCCGTCATTTCCAGCGCGTCGCGATAGACGGGGTCATGCCAGCCTTCGATGTCGATCGAGCCGGACCAGCCGGCCAGGCGCAGTTCCGAAATAATGTCCGTCCAGTTGCTGTCGCCGAAGCCCGGCGTGCGCATGAAGACGAATTTTTCCTTGCCGAAAATCCCATGCTCACGAATGACATCCCAACGAATGGTCGCATCCTTGCCGTGCACGTGGAAAATCTTGTCCGCCCATTTGCGGATCTGCGGCAGCGGATCGATGAGATAAACCATCTGGTGGCAGGGTTCCCATTCGATGCCGATATTCTCGTCCGGCGTTTCGTTGAACATCAGTTCCCACGCATCCGGATTATGGGCGATGTTCCAGTCGCCGGTTTGCCAGTTGCCGTCCATGGCGCAATTTTCAAAGGCGATCTTCACGCCCTTGTCCCCTGCGCGTTTGGCAAGCTCGCTCCAGATTTCCTTGTAACGGGGCAAGCTCTCGGGCAGCGGCTTTCCGCGCAGGCGGCCGGTGAAACCGGCAACGCAGGTGGCACCGAAGTGATGAGCATTGTCGATGCAGTCTTTCCAGCCCTGCAAGGTCTGAAGGTCGATTTCCGTTTCCTCCAGCGGATTGCCGAACATGCCGAGCGTGCCGATGGTGATGTCGCGGTCACCGATCGCGTCAAGTGAACGCTTGCCAAGCTCGGCAAGGTCCTGGCCGTTGGTCGTCTGCCAGAAGAACGGTTCGAAGCTTTCGAAACCAAGATCGGCTATCTGCCCGATGCGTTCAGCCGCCTGTCCCTTGGTGGCGCTGACCATGGTGCCGATGCGTATGGATTTTGCCGGATTGCTCACGTCTGTCGGTCCTTATGCTGCGATGGAAACGCGCTGGCCGATGCGGGCGCTTTCAATCGCGCCGATCACCATTGCCAAGCTGTTGATGTTGTCGAAGGAGGCCGTTTCCGGCATCTGGCCGGTACGGATGGATTGAAGAAAAGAGAGTATGACGCTGGCGTGGCCGTGCGTATCCTTCTCGGAAATACTGTCGGAAACGTTTACGGTCTTGAATCCGCGTAGAAGACCCGGCTCTCCGCCGGCGACGGATGCGGAGAAATTGTCTTCGCCGTCCCAGAGGATCATGCCCTTGGAGCCAATCAGCCGCCAGCGGGCTTCCCAACTGGTTCTTTCGCCTTCCGCGCACCAGGAGCCGCGATAGGTGAAGACCACATCGTTGGAGAATTCGAATATGGCATTGGCGCTTGCCCCGTGGGCGTACCAGGAGCCTGCCGGATTTTTCTCCACGCAAAACACGGAGAGCGGCTTTTCATCGGCGACGAAACGCGCCGCATCGAAAGTGTGGATCGCCATGTCGAGAAGAAGAACGTTCTTCATCTCCTCGCGGAAACCGCCGAAATGGGGCCCGAGGAAAAAGTCGCAGTGAATGGCCGTCAAATCACCGATAATACCGTCTTCCACGGCCCGGCGCAGCCGTCGGATGCCGGAGATAAAACGCCGGTTTTGCACCACAGCATGAATTTTTCCGGCCTTTTCCGCCAGTTCCACCAGCTTTTCGGCTTCTTCCATCGAGGCCGCAAGCGGCTTTTCGCTGAGCACATGGCACCCGGCTGCAAGACCGGTTGCAACCACGGCATACCGTGCCTGCGGGACGACGACATCGAACAGGATGTCGGCTTTGGTCCGTGCGAGAACATCGCGGAGATCGACGCCGATGATGACGTCGGTGAGGGAGAATTCTTCGGCAAGCGCGCGTGCCGTGTCTTCGTTCAGATCGACGAAGCCGACGATCTTGATCGCGCCGAGAATGTCCGGCGTCGATTGAATGGCGCGCAGCCAGCCTTTGGCCATAGCTCCGCACCCGCATAAAACGGCATTGTATGTCATCTTCTCTCCCCGCTCTCTGGGCAAACTCCTCTTTGCGCAGAGCATCGTAAACGTTTACGACACTAGGATGATCATGTTAGATATGTCAATACCGTTATTGGGGACCCATATTTGGTACCCGGCTCAGGAGGGGGAGTGCATGAAAGGAATTCGTCAGCTTGCCGATTATCTGGAGATATCGATAGGCACCGTTTCCCGTGCCTTGAACGGCAAGCCCGACGTTAACGAGGAGACGCGGCGGCGTGTTCTGGAGGCGGCGGAAAAACTTGGCTATGTCGCAAACCAGTCAGGCCGCAGCCTCAGGCAGGGGACGACTAACGTCATCGGCCTGATGACCGGCAGCGACGCGCAGACGGTGGAGAACTCCGACAACTTCTTCATGGGAGTGACGGATGGTTTGCAAAGCGTGTTTTCCGCTCACAATCTCGATCTTATCGTTCTGCCGTGTCCGGGTGAGGAAGACCCGGACGAATATCTCAAGCGCATGGTGGCGCGCCGCATGGTGGATGCGATGATCATTTCCTCGACACGCCGTGTCGATAAGCGTGTCGATTTTTTAAAGCAGACCCGCTTGCCTTTCGTAACGCTCGGCCGCACCTCTTCCAGCGCCGATCATGCGTGGATCGATCTCGATTTCGAGGAGGTTGCGCGCAGTGCCGTCAACCGGCTCGCCGCTGCCGGTCATCGCACCATTGCGGTTGCCGCACCCGATAGCGACGTCAATCTCGGTTATGTTTTCATGGACGGGTACCGGCGCGGACTGGAGCAGAACGGCATTGCTTACGATCCTTCTCTGGTCATCCGGGCGAAATCGAGCGAGCAGGGCGGATATCACGCCGCCAGCGAGTGGCTACAGATGCGGCCGCGGCCAACCGCGCTTGTGCTGATCTATGAGTTGATGGCCCTTGGCCTTTATCGCCGTCTGGCGGAAGTGGGTCTGAAACCGGGACGGGATCTTGCGGTCATCGGTTTTCGTGATGGTCCACGCGGCCAGTTTCTCGAACCGCGATTGACCAGTTTCCGCATGTCCCTGCACGATCTCGGTGTAATGGTCGCGCAGACGCTTCTGTCTACCATGCCGGCCTATGCGCCGTTTTACCCAAATCAGGCGCGTTACTGCGTCTGGCCGATGCAGCTTGTCGCCGGAGAGAGCGACCCAGGCCCCGCATCTTTATAAGCGTGGCGTCAAAGCTTGTGGTCTCGAATGGTCGCAACGCCGAACGGATTGAATTTATATTCGTCCTCCTCATACCGCGTGTCATCGGACAGGTCGGCACGACGATCCTTCAAGGCCGCTTCAACCCCGTCGCGTGTCATTTGATCGGCGATATCGTCAATCAGCGCGGCGATCTTCAGCTGCTCGCTATTTGTTGAGGGCTGCTGCTGGTCTTTTCGGGTGAAGTGTATCTCCACGTCAGGCAATCCGACCAGATGAAAGCCGACGCTCCCCATTCCGTCGGCATCGCCGCCGATGGGCCGGCGCGCGAAGGCTAGACGGCAGGTTCTGGCGAATGCCAGGGCGTCGTTTGCGGTCGCGTTACGGCGCGACTGTTCGAAGAGTTCCTTCCACCGCTGCACGCCATGGGCAACGCCGGCGCTTTCACCCTTTACGGCAACTGCGCCACTATCGAGCATGTGGTGCACGAACATCAGGGCTTTACCGCAGGTCGCCACGGCTGTTTCCGCGGCCATTGACGGGCCAAGCACATAAAGAACCGAGCCGTGGCCTGCGACTGCCTCCTCGTCACTCTCCTGATAGGCGTCCGGCTCGACACGATCCCAGCAGACATCGAAGGAGCGTTCCATCCTGTCGTCCGGTTCATCCTGCGAATAATCCTCATCGAGACTGAAATCGCCGGCAAATTTATCGATAGCGGCGCGAGCGCTCTGCCGCAGCGCTGCCAGACCATTTTCCGGGCCAAGAAAACAAAGGACATGCCGGGGTTTGTATTCGGAGCGGGATTGGGCAACTGCCGGAAGGTTGCTCGCGGCCTTGCCGACAGACGGTCTTCCCAGCACAAGGCCACCTAAAAGCGCGAGAACGCCACGACGCTCTGAATTCATCCCATTCCCCCCACGGCTCCCCTAAACAGGATCGGGGACTTTTATACCGGTACGGGCAAGTCTGACCATATCAATTACATTGATCTATTTTTTGCAGGGCCCGACTTTTCGCAGGCGAACAGCAAAGCCTCAAGGTTGCGGCAACAACACGCCGACTGCGAATTCTTCGTCCGTTGTCGTGTGGCCAATCTGCGTTTTGCGATATTCGCTGGGGCTGAAGCCGCGCTCGGCACGAAGTGTGCGGGAAAGGTGTGGGGCGTCGCAAAACCCGGTGGCGAGCGCAATCTGGGTGATCGGGTCACGCGTGGTGCGCAGGAGGGAAAGGGCGCGGTCGAGCCGCAGCTCAAGATAGACCTTGGAGGGCGTTGCTTTCAGGTCTCCAAGGAAACGCCGTTCGAGGCTGCGTCGGCCAAGGCCGAGATCGCGCGCGAGTTCCAGCACGGTTCTCGGAACCTCGATGTTCTGCTGCATGCGCAGGATCGCCTTTCTGACCAGGGGATCGGTTGCCGTTCTGGTGCTCTGCTGGCCGGGCTGGGGTTTTTCGCCGCTGAGCGCACTGTCGATCATCATGATATTGAGGCTTTTGATGGCGGCCGACTGGCCGACATGGCGCTCCACAAGGAACGCCGCCAGATGCGCAGCACCATGGCCGCCCGAACAGGTCAGGCGGTTGCGATCTATGACGAAGAGCTGGTCGGAAACCATCTGCTCGGCGTCGAAACGGTCGAGAAAATCCTGATGGTGGAACCAGCTGACGCAGCAGCGATAACCATCCAGCAGGCCGGCTTCATGTAGAATGAAAACGCCGGTGCAGAGCCCGATAAGGGGAGTGCCCGCTGCCGCACGGTCTTTCAGGAACCGCAATGCCTCCGGCGGCAGGGCGCTGTGGTCGCTGATCAGTCCGCCGACAACAACAATATAGTCGTAATGCACGGCGTCGATGAGCCGCGTATCCGGTTGCACCTTCACACCACAGCTCGATTGCACATTGCCGAGGGTCGCCGACAGCACGGACCATTCGCACAGGATCGGCCGGGAACGATCAGCCTCATCGGCAGCAAGACGCAGCACATCGACGAAATTGGCGAAGGCCGACAGCGTGAACCGGTCGGCGAGCAGGAAGGCGACGCTGAGGCGTTTCTTGGCGCGATGAGAGCTCATGGCGCAAATATTCACGCAATCAGACGCGATTGTCCAGCCCGGCCGCTGTAAATCTCCGTAGGCTTTTGAATACCGAGAGTTCCAACCAGCAGGCCCGCTCATGACGCGTTTTAATGCCTTCAATCTCCTGCGGAATGCCCTGACCGGCCACAAGAACTGGGACGAGCAATGGCCCGACAGTCAGCCAAAAGCCGAATATGACGTGGTCATCGTTGGCGCCGGCGGCCATGGTCTGGGTGCGGCCTATTATCTGGCCAGCCAGCACGGTATCACCAATGTCGCTGTCATCGACAAGGGCTGGCTCGGCGGCGGCAATACCGGCCGCAACACGACCATCATCCGCTCCAACTATCTCTACGACGAAAGCGCGCGTCTTTACGATCACGCCGTCGATCTGTGGGAGAACTTGAGCCAGGAACTGAACTACAACGTCATGTATTCGCGGCGCGGGGTGCTGATGCTCGCCCATAATGTCCACGATGTGCAGAGCTTCAAGCGCCACATCCATTCCAACCGTTTGAACGGTGTCGACAATCGCTGGCTTACCCCGGAAGAATGCAAGGAATATTGTCCGCCGCTGAGCATATCGCCAAACGCCCGCTACCCGGTGATGGGCGGTGCGCTTCAGGAACGTGCCGGCACGGCGCGCCACGATGCGGTTGCCTGGGGTTATGCGCGCGGTGCTGCCGCCCGTGGCGTCGATATCATCCAGAATTGCCCGGTCACCGCCATTCGCCGCAACGCCGACGGGTCCGTCGCGGGTGTCGAGACGGCGCGAGGTTTCATCAAGGCAAAAAAAGTTGCGGTTTCCGCTGCCGGCCACACCTCGGTGGTCATGGATACCGCAGGCGTGCGCCTGCCGCTCGAAAGCTACCCGCTGCAGGCTCTGGTATCCGAGCCGATCAAGCCGATCTTCCCCTGCGTGGTCATGTCGAATGCGGTTCACGCCTATATCAGCCAGTCCGACAAGGGTGAGCTGGTGATCGGTTCCGGCACGGATCAATATACCTCTTATTCGCAGCGCGGCGGCCTGCCGCTGATCGAACATACGATCGCCGCCATCGTCGAAATCTTCCCGATCTTCAACCGCATGCGGATGCTGCGCAAATGGGGCGGCATTGTTGATGTCACGCCGGATCGCTCGGCCATTCTCGGCAAGACGCCGGTCGACGGGCTTTATGTGAATTGCGGCTGGGGCACGGGTGGTTTCAAGGCCACGCCGGGCGCTGCCCACACCTTCGCCTGGACCATCGCGAAAAACGAACCGCACCCGATCAACGCGCCTTTCACGCTGGAGCGTTTCCGCTCCGGCCGCCTAATCGACGAGGCCGCCGCCGCTGCCGTGGCGCACTGAGGAGCTAACCCATGCTGCTGATCCGTTGCCCCTATTGCCATGAAACGCTGCCCGAAGCCGAATTCACCTATGCCGGGCAGGCCCATGTCGTGCGCGCGGCCGACCCTTCATCTCAGAGTGATGAACAGTGGGAAGAATTCCTGTTCATCCGCGAAAACGCCAGGGGTCCGCATTTCGAGCGCTGGCGGCACCTGCATGGCTGCGGTCGCTTCTTCAATGCGGTGCGCGACACGGTGAGCGACCGTTTCCTGACGACCTATCGCGCAGGCGAGCCGCGTCCTGATCTCTCCTCCCTATCCAGCGCACCAGCCAGCTCCGAGGTGTCGAAATGAGTTCCTATCGCGTTCCCGGCCGTGGCCGGGTGGATGCCGCCCGCTCGGTAAGCTTCACCTTCGATGGGAAGACCTATCGCGGCGTAAAGGGGGATACGGTCGCCTCCGCGCTTCTCGCCAATGGCGTACATCTCATGGGCCGCTCGTTCAAATACCACCGCCCGCGCGGCCCTGTAGCGGCGGGTTCCGAGGAGCCGAATGCGCTGATCGGCACCCGCCGCGGCTCCGGCCGGTTCGAGCCAAATACCCGCGCCACGGTGCAGGAAATCTGGAGCGGGCTGGAAACCACGTCTCAGAACAAATATCCGAGCCTGAAATTCGATATCGGCGCAGTCAACGACATGGCCTATATGCTGTTTTCGGCGGGCTTTTACTACAAGACATTCATGTGGCCGAAGAGCTTCTGGAACAAGGTCTATGAGCCCTTCATCCGCGCGGCGGCCGGTCTCGGCGTCTCGCCCACGGAAGAAGACCCCGATACCTATGCCTCGCGCAACCTGCATTGCGACGTGCTGATCGTCGGCGCCGGTCCTGCGGGTCTGGCTGCGGCGCGCGCAGCGGCGGTCGATGGTCTCAAGGTCGTGCTAGTGGACGAAAATGCCGAAGCCGGCGGGACGCTGCTGTCCGAGCCGCAGGCGCAGATTGACGGCCAGCCAGCATGGAACTGGCTGGCGGACGAGTTGAAGGCGCTGAAGGAGCGCGGCGTCAGGGTCATGACCCGCACGACGGCGATTGCCTACTACCACCAGAACATGATCGGCCTTTGCGAAAAGCTGACCGACCATCTCGAAACCGTGACCAAGGACATGCCGCGTGAACGCCTGTGGCGGGTGCGGGCGCGCTATGTGGTGCTGGCGCAGGGGGCTCTCGAAAAACCGCTGGTCTTTCATGGCAACGACCGGCCGGGCGTGATGCTGGCGGGCTCCGCCCAGACCTATCTGAACCGCTATGGCGTCAAGGTCGGCAACAGGCCGGTGGTGGTGACGAGCCATGACAGCGCCTGGTATGCCGCCTTCGATCTTCATGGCGCAGGCGTGCGGGTGCAGGCCATCGTCGATACCCGTTCGAAGGTGCGCGAGGAACTGGTGAACGAGGCGCGCGCGCTCGGCATTCCGGTGCGGCTGTCGCATACCGTGACGGCGACTTCGGGCCGGTTGCGTGTGAAATCAGTCCGCGTCAATCCGGTGAATGGCTCCGCGGTCGGCGCGGGGCAGGAAATCGCCTGTGATGCGTTGCTGATGTCTGGCGGCTGGACGCCGTCGCTGCATCTGTTTTCCCACACGCAGGGCAAGATTGCGTGGGACGATCAGCGGACCACCTTCCTGCCGGCCATGACCAATGAGGATTGTGCAATTGCCGGCGCCGGGCGCGGGCTTTGGGGCATTGAAGCGGTGCTGAAGGATGGCGCCGAGCAGGGCCGGAAGATCGCTGCAGCCCTGGGCAAGACGGGCGATACCCGCGACTATGCGGTGGAGCACGACCGCACCGGCAGCGGCGTATCGCTGACGGAATTGCCGAGCGATCGCGATGCCGGCAAGGCCAAGGCCTTCGTCGATTACCAGAACGACGTGACCGCAAAGGATCTGCGGCTGGCCGTGCGCGAGGGCATGCGCTCCATCGAGCACGTCAAGCGCTACACCACCAACGGCATGGCGACCGATCAGGGCAAGATGTCCAATATCAACGGCCTCAACATCGCGGCGGAAGCGCTCGGCAAACGCCAGCCGGAAGTAGGCCTGACGACCTTCCGCCCACCCTATACGCCGACGACCTTCGGCGCTTTCGCCGGTTATCATCGCGGCCAGCATTTCGAGGTGACGCGCAAGACGCAGATCGACAGCTGGGCTGAGAAGCATGGCGCGGTTTACGAACCGGTCGGCCAATGGCGGCGCGCCTGGTACTTCCCCAAACCAGGTGAAGACATGGATGCTGCAGTCGGCCGCGAATGCCGGGCGGTGCGGCAAAGCCTCGGCATGTTCGACGCCTCGACGCTCGGCAAGATCGAGGTCGTCGGGCCGGATGCGGTCGAGTTCATGAACCGCATGTACACCAACCCGTGGTCGAAGCTCGCGCCGGGCCGCTGCCGTTACGGCCTGCTTCTGGGTGATGACGGCTTCATTCGCGACGACGGCGTCATCGGCCGCATGACCGAGGATCGCTTCCACGTCACCACCACCACCGGCGGTGCCGCGCGGGTGATGAACATGATGGAGGATTACCTCCAAACAGAATGGCCTGATCTCAACGTCTGGCTTACCTCCACCACCGAGCAATGGTCCACCATTGCGCTCAACGGCCAGAATGCGGCAAAGCTGCTCGCTCCGTTGGTCGAGGGCGTCGAGCTGACGGAAGAGGCTTTCCCGCATATGTCCTGCGCGGAATGCACGGTGGCCGGCATGCCGGCGCGGCTGTTCCGGGTGTCGTTCACCGGCGAGATCGGCTTCGAAGTCAACGTGCCCGCGCCGCTTGGCCGCAAGCTCTGGGAAATCCTGTGGGAGGCCGGCCAGCAATACGGCATCACCGCCTATGGCACGGAAACCATGCATGTGCTGCGTGCCGAAAAGGGTTACATCATCGTCGGCCAGGATACTGACGGCACGGTCACGCCCTATGATGCCGCGATGGGCTGGGCCGTGGGCAAGACCAAACCGGATTTCGTCGGCAAGCGTGGCCTCGCGCGCCCCGATCTCGTCGCCAAGGGCCGTCGTCACCTCGTCGGTCTTCTGACCGAAGACCGCTCGAAGCTGGAAGAGGGCGCGCAGATTGTCTTCGATCCGAAGCAGCCTATCCCGATGAAAATGGTCGGTCATGTCACCTCATCCTATCATTCGGATGCGGTTGGCCAGCCGATTGCGCTGGCGCTGGTCGAGGGCGGCCATGAGCGGATGGGAGAGACCGTCTATATTCCAATGCCCGAACGCACGATTGCCGCAAAAATCACCGGGATGGTCTTTGTCGATCCCGAAAACACCCGCCTGAAGATCTGACCAGGAGATGACAATGAATATGCGCGTTTCCTCCCCCGTTCCCGGCACGCTGGCCGAGAGCAAAGCAGCCCGGGTCAGCATATTGGCCGCGCAGGGGCGGCTGTCGCTGCGTGCGCGCGGCGATCTGGTGCCGCTCAATACAGCCCTTGGCCTGACCTTGCCCGACCGGATCGGCGCTCGCACTGCTGCAGGCGAAATCGAGGCCGTGCGCCTTGGCCCCGACGAATGGACGATCCTTGCTCCCGTTGGCGCGGTCGACGGGGTGATTGCGGCCTGCGCTGGCGTTTATGCCGGCCATCCGCATAGTCTCGTCGATATTTCCGGAAGGGAAGTGACGCTGGCGATCAAGGGGCCGCTCGCCGCCGAGCTTTTGACACTCGGCTGCGCCCGCGACATCGACACCATTCCGGTTGGCGAGGCCCGCAGAACGATTTTCGATGGCGTGACCGTGGTGCTGTGGCGCGATGCGCCGGATGGTTTCCGTATGGATATCTGGAACAGTTTCGCGCCGCATCTCGGCCATTTGCTTGAAACCGGCTGCAAGGAACTTGCCGCCGAAATCGCCTGATCCTTGAGGAGGAAACAATGCTCAACCGTCTGTCCCATAATGCCGTCTCGGATACGGTGATTGCCGACGCCATCGCCGAGGAACTCGATCGCCAGAAAACCCAGATTGAACTGATCGCTTCGGAAAACATCGTGTCCGCCGACGTTCTGGCGGCGCAAGGCTCCGTGCTGACCAACAAATATGCCGAAGGTTATCCCGGCAAACGCTATTATGGCGGTTGCGAATTCGTCGACAAGGTCGAGCAGGTCGCCATCGACCGGCTGAAGCAACTTTTCGGCGCGGAGTTCGCGAACGTTCAGCCACATTCCGGCGCGCAGGCCAATCAGGCGGTGTTTCTGGCACTTCTTCAGCCGGGCGACCGGATCATGGGGCTTTCGCTGGCCCATGGCGGCCACTTGACCCACGGTTCGCCGGTCACCATGTCGGGCAAGTGGTTCGATGTCGTCTCCTATGAGGTGGATGCAGAGACGCATCTGATCGATATGGAAAAGGTTCGGGCAAAGGCGATGGAAACCAGGCCGAAGCTGATCGTCGCAGGCGCCTCGGCCTATCCGCGCCAGATCGATTTCGAAGGCTTCCGCAAGATCGCCGACGAGGTTGGCGCATGGCTGATGGTCGACATGGCCCATTATGCCGGCCTGATCGCCGGCGGCAAATATCCAAACCCGGTGCCGCACGCCCATGTCGTCACCTCCACCACCCACAAGACCCTGCGCGGCCCTCGCGGCGGCGTGATTTTGACCAACGATGCCGATCTGGCAAAGAAGCTGAATTCGGCCGTCTTCCCCGGCAATCAGGGCGGCCCGCTGATGCATGTCATCGCCGCCAAGGCCGTTGCCTTCGGCGAGGCGCTGCGGCCGGACTTTGCCGACTACGCTGGTCAGGTCATCGCCAATGCACAGGCTCTGGCGCGAGTGCTGACGGATGGCGGTCTGGGGATCGTGTCTGGTGGAACCGACAGCCACATGGTTCTGGTCGATCTGCGTCCGAAGGGCGTTACCGGCAAGGTTGCCGAAATCGCTCTTGAGCGGGCAGGCCTCACCTGCAACAAGAACTCCATTCCCAACGACCCGGAAAAGCCCTTCGTCACCTCGGGCATCCGGCTCGGCAGTTCGGCCGGCACCACGCGCGGTTTTGGCGTGGCCGAATTCGAGCGGATCGGCGTGCTGATCCTGCGCGTCATCGACGCGCTGGCTGTCTGTGCCGAAGGCAATGCTGAGATTGAGGCGAACGTGCGGGCCGAGGTTGCAGCGCTGTGTGAGGCCTTCCCGATCTACGGCGCGTAACACGCTATTATCGGTCTCGTTAGCCATGATCGGGCAGGGCGGCATCACCGCCATTTTCCCGATCGCTGATCCATCAAGGGGAGCAGGATTTGACCAGCTATGTCATGAAAGTCTCGTGCCCGGCACGCAGCGGCATCGTTGCCGCCGTGTCCGGATATCTCGCGCGGTCCGGCTGCAACATCAACGACAGTTCGCAATTCACCGACCTGGAAACGGGCCGCTTTTTCATGCGGCTGAGCTTCGTTTCGGAGGAAGGGATGGAACCCGCTGCTCTCGTCGCAGGGTTCGCTTCCGTCGCCGCCGATTTCGACATGGAATACGATATCCATGATCTCTCGCGGAAAACGAAAGTCGTGATCATGGTTTCACGCTTCGGCCATTGCCTGAACGATCTACTCTATCGTTCCCACATTGGTGCATTGCCTGTGGAGATTGTCGCTGTCATCTCCAATCACCTCGAATACCAGAAGCAGGTGGTGAACGAGGATATTCCCTTTCACCACATTCGCGTCACGCCGGAGACGAAACCGGAAGCCGAGGCGGCCATACTGCAGGTGGTGCGCGATGCAGGCGCCGAACTTGTCGTGCTGGCGCGCTACATGCAGGTTCTGTCGGAACGGCTGTGCCAGGAAATGTCTGGCCGCATCATCAACATCCACCACTCCTTCCTGCCTTCCTTCAAGGGCGCAAACCCTTACAAGCAGGCCTATGAGCGCGGCGTGCGACTGATCGGCGCGACGGCCCACTACGTCACCGCTGATCTCGATGAAGGCCCGATCATCGAACAGGACACGATCCGCGTCACCCATGCCCAGAGCGGCATGGATTATGTGAGCCTCGGGAGGGACGTGGAAAGCCAGGTTCTGGCGCGCGCCATTCATGCCCATATCCATCACCGTGTCTTCCTCAACGGCAATAAGACCGTGGTGTTTCCCGCTTCGCCGGGCGAATATATGTCCGAACGAATGGGATAAGGTTGGGGCGCGGTTGCCGGAGGCCTATTCTTCCACCGGCCCCGTCCCGTCGCTTGCTTCGGGCTCCTGTGGCCGCGCGCTTCGTGTAGATGCGGGATAGGCGCCCGCCATGCTGGCGAACTGGATGTCGTTTTGCGCAAAGGCATCCTTTAACATCGAATAGGCCTTGCGGCGCACCATGGAGGATTGCCCGCCGGCGCGCAGCATCATGCCGAAACCAAGCGTCATGCCATATTCGCCGAATTGCTCGACGCCCTTCAGCTTGACGGTTTCGATCAGGAACGGTCCGAATTCCGGGTCTTCCTTCAGCGCCTTGCCGATCTCCTTGGTAATGGCCCGGACCTTGGCAATGTCAGTATCGAAGGCGACCGTGACGAGGAATTTGTCGATCGACCAGTCGCGGCTCATATTTTCGACGGCGCCGAGCGATCCGAACGGCACGGTGAAAATCGGGCCGCGATGGTGCCGCAGTTTGACCGAGCGGATGCTGAAGGATTCAACCGTGCCGCGGTAGGAACCGCTCTGGATGTATTCGCCGACGCGGAAGGCGTCGTCGATCATGTAGAACACGCCGCTGATGATATCCTTGACGAGCGTCTGCGAACCGAAACCGATGGCGATGCCGAAGATGCCGGCACTTGCGAGCAGCGGCCCGATATTGACGCCGAGTTCCGAAAGCGCCGTCATGACCGCAACCGCGGCGATGATGATGCCGAGCATGTTGCGCAGGATCGGCAGAATGGTCAAAAGCCGGTCATCTTGCGGCTGCCCCCCGCCCGGTTGGCCGCTCATCGAGTTGCCGACGGGTGTACTCAACTCCAGCCGCCGTGCGATCATCGACTTGATCGCGATCCAGAGGAGATCGGCAAGAAGCAGGATCAGCGCCCCGTGCAGGACGCCGACGACGATCGACGTCAGCAATGCGCCATCGGGCAGGGAATTCGGATGCGCGCGCACGAGGAAGATCAGCCACAGGATGGCAGTCCCGACGATTGCAAGCCGCACGCCTCGCTCGACCAGTACCGGGCGAAGATCGCTTTCCCCATAGGTGCCGATGTCGGTTGCCAGCTTTCGCGCCGCGATGCCAAGCGTCGAGGCAAGGCCGGGCAGAACCAGCGCATAAAGCCCGATCCAGAACAGGACCCCGGCGCCGGCGAGCCGCAACCCGAAGAGGATGATGAGGCCGAAGATAAGCGCGACATCGATTGACCTAGCCCGCTCCGAGCCGGGATCGCCGACCGGACGACGCCAGATCCAGATGCATGCGAGCAGGAACAGCAGGCCGACCATGGCGGAGGACAGAAGCCCAAGCGTGTCACGCGGGACATCGAGATTCTCGAGCGTCCTGAGCAACGCCCAGAAGACGCCGGCAAGGGTCAGGAGCCATGTCCAGCGGACGATCCAGAAATCGCGCCGGACATTGGCCTCGCGGCCAACGACCCGCCGCAGCAGGCCCGTGAAGGCAAAAAGCAGCGGCAACACGATGCTGGTTGCAAGCCAGGGCAGGAGAACGGCGCTCAGCAAAGGTGACCACTGGATGGCAAGGAACATGGCGGTGGCAGCAATGCCGTAGCCGAAGACGGGCAAAAGCCTCCGCGATACGACAGACGAGGCCTCCTTGCCGATATTCGCGCCGTTCCTGCGGGAGGCCTGCATCGCTATGATCCGGTTCGTGGCAATGCCGCCGGCAAGGCCCGCACCGAACAGGATGGATACGTGCAGCAAAAAGACGGCTGTACCATAGTTGCTGATCTCGTCGCAAAGCCTTCCCAGCGCCGCGATGATCTGCGTGGACATGCCGGGCAGATCCCTTGCGAGGCGGCCTAGGTGTTCGCGCCGCTTGCTTGCCCATTGGTCGAGATCGCTCAACTGGCTCTGCGGCGTCAGTTCTGGCGGCTGCTCTGTACCGGCCGCCGCAAGCTTCTGTGTGAGAAGGGCACGAACATCGTCCTGTCCCAGAAGCTGTATCAACTGGTCGACTTTCTGCTCTGTCGTCTGTTCCGTAGGAGCCGGTCTCGCTGGCGGCGGTAGTTCCTGCGCAGCTAGGCTCGCCGCGCCCAGTACGAAAACTGCGATGGCAGCCGCCATCACTCGGAAAAGGGAGGGAAGGGTGGTCATTGGTCCGCTCCACACCATCCAGGCAGATGCCGCGCATCGCGCGAGCGTGCCAGTTGCATCGCTTCCTCCACAGCGTCCTCGAAGGAATGTCGCAGCTTCTTGCCTCCCACCCGGCGGCGCAGGAAATCCGCCCAGAGGAATTCACTGAAGGGAGCGTCTATTTTGGCAAAACCGCCAGCGTCGCGAACCGCGCCGGCCAGCGCGCGGAAGGGATCGTCCTTTAGATCGACGATCCGTTTGGGAAGGTTTTCGATGGGATGGCGCACGCCATCCACGTCGAAAGGATAGACGAAGTTGCGATGGTCCATCACCGACCAGAATTCCTGCCGGTCGAGATGGGAAAGATCGGCAACGATACTGGTTAGTACATGTTTCACGCCTTCCTCATGCAAGGCTAAAGCGAGGTGGTGGTGGTCCACCAGATAAAGACGTTGTTTGTGACCAAGGACGACGGGTACCATATGGTGTCCGAGGAAGTCGGCTCCCTTTTCCTCACGGATGGCGGCCCATTGCCGCCGCTTGTCCTCCACCTCGCGCAGACCGACTGTCATCTGCGTTGGTTTGAGTGAGGTGATTTCAACCGGGGTCAGATGCGGTTCAAGATTGTGTGACATGGCTGTCCTCCCGATGCATGGCCGCCGTCACGGCATCATCGACACTGAAATTGCTGCGCGCCACCATGTCGGATCCGCCGCCAGCAAGCAGCAGATCCTGCACATGGTCGTGCATGCGCGCATAATAGACCACGATGCTGCTGCGCTGCATCGCTGCATCGAACTCCAGCAACGCATCAAGCGCGGTGGAATCCAGTTCTAATGTTTCCTCAAGGCTGACAATTGCGATGTGCAGTTCCGGCCGCGCAACGATGTATTTGGTAACGGCGGCAAGGATCGGTTCCGCATTGCCGAAGAAAAGCGGTTGTGCGGGCCGGAGAATAATCATGCCTGACACATCCTTCGCATCCGGGTGGCGTTCCATGTCGACAAAGTCGTGGCTATCGCCCAGCCGGCCAAGATGCATGACATGCGGTAGGGAAAGCCGGCGAACGAAGACGGCGAAGGAAAGGGCGACGGCGACAAGCATGCCGTTAAGCACACCGAAGGCAAGTACGCCGGCTGCGGCGGCAAGTGCCAGATAGGCGTCGTTGCCGAGCCGCCATAAACGGATGATCGGCGCGGGGTCGAGCGCATGCAGCAGCGCCACGGCGATCACGGCGGCAAGGACTGCTTCCGGGATGAAAGCGAACCAGCTGGCGGCGAGCAGGCTGAGGACGGCAAGGCCGATTGCGGCGATGGCAGAGGCAAGCCGGCTTTGCGGCCCAACCGCCTCGCTTGCTGCGCCTGCTGAAAAACCCGCACCAACCGGCATACCCTGCATGGCGGCGCTGGCGATATTGGCAAGCCCGAATGCTCTGAGTTCGCGATTGGAATCGACAATTTCGCCATGGCGAAGCGAAAAGCTTCGGATGGTGCCCCATGATTCCGCAAAGAGGATGAGGACGAGTGGCGGCGCGAAGCGGGCAACATGCGCGACATCATCAAGCGAGACCGAAAACGGGCCGGCCCATATGCCGGCAAGATCGATCTGGCCGACGACGGCGACGCCCCGACTTTGAAGGTTGAGCAGGGTCGAGATGGCAATGCCTGCCACGATGACGACGAGGCTGCCGGGAATGGCGGGGCGCCTGCGCAGGAGAAGCAGCACGGCGAGTGCCGCAACGCCGACGGCGATGCTTTCAAGGCTCCAGTCCTGCGGGCGGGAGAGAATTTGCAGGAGAATGGAAAACGGCTCGCCCGACTGCGCCTTTATCCCGAAGAGGCTCGGCAATTGCTTTATGGTGATCAGAATGGCGAGGCCGAAGGCAAAACCGCGCAGCACCGGGCGCGAGATCACACTCGACAGGGCGCCGAGCCGCGTGGCAGCCGCAAGCAGAAACAGCAGGCCCACCAGAGCGACCGTAATGGCAACGAGCAGCATCTTTTGCGCTGGTGTGACCGAGAGCGTCGCAAGCATTGCCGCCAGGATTGCGGCGGAGGAAGATGTGGGCGAGACGACCGCAAAACGGCTTTGGCCAAAAATGGCATAGACGATGCAGCCCATGATGGCGGCAAGGATGGCATGCTGGGCTGGAACGCCGGCAATCCCCGAATAGGCGATCGCTTCCGGTAACATCAGGCCGGCAATCGACAACCCCGCCACCACATCGCGCCGGTTGAGTGTCATGGGCATGGAATTGCAACCGCATGGGCGGTGATAAGGGCAAGGACAATTCCACCGGTTAAGATCACGATTCTCCACATGTTCCCGCGACGCGATGAAGGTTCACCCAATGCGCATACGAGTCAAAGTTTAAATAGCGCCCCCGAAATATTTCGGCTCTTCCGGATGTTGCTTAACGCTGGAGATCGTCCGGCAAGCAGGACGAGCGCCATTTCGGCCAGGCCGCTTCAGCCACCATACTGATCGTCCGTGACGTGCTCCATCCAGTCCACGACCTTGCCGTCTTTCACTTCCTGAAGCGCGATATGCGTCATGGCGACATCGGGTGCCGCCCCGTGCCAGTGCCTTTCGCCCGGTGCGAACCACACGGTATCGCCGGGGCGGATTTCTTCCACGGGGCCACCCTCGCGCTGCACCCTTCCAAACCCTGAAACCACGATCAGGGTCTGTCCGAGCGGGTGCGTGTGCCATGCGGTTCGCGCGCCTGGTTCGAAGGTGACCTGAGCGCCCTGAACCCGCTCTGCATCGAACGGGTTGAACAGAGGATCGATACGGACCGTGCCGGTAAACCATGCCTCGGGGCCTTTGGTTGAGGCCCGTGTTCCCGCGCGCAATATTTCCATGGTCATTCTCCTGACTGGTATCGTGTGGGGGGATTTGAAGCGGTAATGCCTCTCTTGTCCACTGGCGAGTGAAAATTCAGTCAGGCCGCATCGACCCTTGGTCACGGGTGACAGGAACCGGATCTCCGCTATGCCGAGACCCGGTTCCGCCTAAGCCAAAGCGTCAGCCGATCTGCGCGTTGTCGTCACGCTTGATGGCGATAACGGTGGAGCGCGGCAGCTTGCCTTCGCCATCCGGGAAGGGGGCGTCGGGGTGCTGGATGCCGACGAAGTGGGTACGCTTGTCGCCGGACCATGTCTGGCCGGTAACTTCGGAACCCTTCGGCGCGGTCAGGAAACGCTCGATACGGCCGGTGGCCGGATCGCCTGCCAGCATCTGGTTATTGCCCTGGCCGGCGAAGTTGCCCTCGTTGCTGTCCTCTCCGTCGGTCTGGATCCAGAGGAGACCGGTCGAATCGAACATCATGCCATCGGGCGAGTTAAACATGTTGCCTTCGTTGATGTTCGAAGAGCCGGCATAGGCATCCTTGTGAACGGTGGGGTTGCCGGCCATGCAGAACAGGTCCCATTTGAATCTGCCGTCCGCGTGATCGTCGTTTTCCGGGTACCAGCGCACGATCTGGCCGTATTCGTTCTTTTCGCGCGGGTTGGCAGCATTGATCGCCATGGCGTCGCCGCCAGCATTGGCGCGCAACTTGCCGTCTTTCATTTCGCCGCGACGGCTGTTGTTGGTAAGGGCGCAATAGGCTTCGATGGCGACCGGGTTGATGGCGACCCATTCCGGGCGGTCCATCGTTGTCGCGCCCACCTTGGAAGCGGCCTGACGCGTGAAGACGCAGATTTCATCGATCTTCATGCCTGTCGTCTCAGGCGTGAGAGCCAGCCATTCACCAGCGCCGTCGTCCGAGAACTTGGCGACGTAGAGAGTGCCTTCGTCTAGCAGTTTCGAGGTGTCGCCACCGGGCACGTAAATGCCGTTGGAGACGAATTTGTAGAGGAATTCGCCACGCTCGTCATCGCCCATGTAAACCACCACGCGGCCGTCACGCGCGATCACCACAGCGGCGTTTTCGTGCTTGATGCGGCCAAGGGCGGTGCGCTTTATCGGGGTGGAGGAGGCGTCCGAAGGATCGATCTCAACCACGTAACCGGCGCGGCGCGGCTCGTTGGGGTTCTTGGCGACATCGAAACGCGCATCGAACTTCTCATAGGCGTAACGGGTCTCGGCGACGATACCGTAGCGCTTGTAGTCATCCGGCAGCTTGAAGGTGGCATCAGTGGTGCCGAAATAGCCGTTGAAGTTTTCCTCGCAGGTGAGGTAGGTGCCCCAGGGCGTGCGGCCGGCGCCGCAATTGTTGAAGGTCCCCAGACAGTCGACACCCTTCGGATCTGCGGCGGTCTTGACGAGGTCCGAGCCTGCGGCCGGGCCGGAAAGCTTCATCGGGGTGTTGTGGTGAATACGGCGGTTGAACGGGCTGTCGAGAACGATTTCCCAGCCTCCGGTGCCTTCCGCAACTTCCATGACGGTGACGCCCTGCATGTTCTGCAGGATCTTGACGTCGTCGGCCGTTTTCGGGTTGCCCTTTTCGGCATGCGGCAGGTTGGTTTCGGGGTTTACATATTCATGGTTGACGGCGATCAGCTGGTGATTGCCGACCATGAACAGTTCCATGCCGTCAGTATTTTCGCCGAAGACCTTGTCGGAGTTTTCAACGCTGACACCCTTGGCAGGGTCGAGGTCGGGCACGTTGGAGAACAGCGGCTGGCCCCACTTGGCGACCGGCTTCCAGCTGTAGCCTTCCGGCACGTGAATGGTGTGGTCGGTCGCGGCAGCCACCGGCTTGAAGGGGAAACGGCCGGCTGCCGCTTCCTGCGCTTCCGCCGAGGTGCTGGTCATCAGGTTGCCGAGCGTGCCCATGGCTGCTGCGGCCGAACCGAAGGCAAGCACGCCACCGAGAAAGCCGCGGCGGGAAATCGCGGTCTCGACCACGCGGTCGAAATCGGTTTCGGCCGGCGGCGGGTTTTGCAGCTCGTCCCACGCATCCCAGGAAAGCTTGCTCGTATCGATGTCGGTCATATCGTATCTCCACCGTTGCATGTTTGGAATCATTCCAACACGGTGCGTACCGTTTCAGTGTTTCACACAAATGACGGGAATAACGACTTTAAATATGATCTTCACAGGAAAGGATTCTGTATTTTTCCCTTAATGCGGGAGAAGGATACGGGTGAGCAAAAAGCCTTCGAAGCGGCAGAAGTGGAAAGGAATGTCCGTTCCCTTGCGCCACTCGCCGCTGATGTCGGTCGTCAGCCGAAGGGATGCTGAACCGCACTCTTCATAGCCGGATAACTCCGCCGCCTCGAAAAAGAACGAACGTCTGACGGTCGGATAAAGCGCTTTGAACAGGCTTTCCTTGGCCGAAAAGATCAGCCCGGTCATGAAGGGATCGATGTCGTTTCCAAGACTGAGGCGTTCGTTTGCGGTCAGTACCTGCGGGGCAATATCGCGAGCTTCCTCCTCGCTCAGAAGCCTTTCGATATCGATGCCAATGCCGCAGAACCGCTCGGAAGAGCCGGCAAGCGCAATTGCCCGCTCGTGGCTGTGGGAAATCGCGCCGACCACGCCTTCGGGCCAGATAGGGGCGCGATCCTCTCCCATGCCGGGAAAGGCGGCGCGGCCGGTTAGACGGCGTATGGCTTCGGCAGCACATCTGCGCCCGGCGATAAATTCCGCCTTGCGTCTGGGCGCAGCGCGCAAAAGCTGCGGCGGCAAGGGAGGGACCTTGCCGCCGCGCCCTTCTTCGGCGCTGTAATGAAGGGTGACGCAATGACAATCGCATCTGTCGTCCGGCCAATGCCAGATGGCCTCGGGTGGATCGCCGGAAACAGCTTCGCCGTGAAACGCCGGCGCGTTGGCCATATCTGTCATCCTCATCACGCGGACCGATGCTCAGGCGGCAAGCGTGGCGCCGCCATCGACCACGATCTGCTGCATCGTCACATGGCCTGCCTGATCGGAGGCGAGGAACAGCACCGTGTCGGCGATGTCGTCCGGCCGCGCGATCTTGCCCAGCGGAATGCCGAGCTTGAACTGCTCGGGAAGACCGGCGACCAGTCGCTGTTTGCCGCTGGGATCGTTCAGCATGCCGGCCAGCATCGGCGTATCGGTGGAGCCGGGTGACACCACATTGCAGCGCACGCCATAGGGCGCGAGTTCAAGTGCTGCACAATGGCTGAGGCTGACGAGTGCGGCCTTGGAGGCACAATAGGCGAGCATGCCGATGCGCGGTACAACGGCGGCGTTGGAGGCGATGTTGACGATTGCCCCCCGCCGCTGCCGCTTGAAGACGCCGCTCCATTGCCGCAGCAGGTAGAACGGCCCCGCAGCATTGACATCCATGCAGGCGTTCCAGTCCTGCGGCGTCAGGCTTTCGCTGTCGCCGAGCCGGAGGATGCCGGCGGCGTTGACGAGAATGTCCAGCCCGCCCCATTCCTTCTCGATCGCCTTGCTCGCCGCCTCCACTGCCGCCGCGTCTGTGATGTCGAGCGTGATCTGGCGGAAGGTTGCATCGGTTGCATCGGCAATGAGGTCAAGGCCGATGACCTCGGCCCCTTCCTCGGTGAAACGCTCGGCGATGCGGCGGCCGATGCCCTGCGCGGCACCCGTCACCAGCACGCGCCGCCCGTTAAATCTGTTCTGCATCATCTTGTCCGTCCGCTCAGGCCGCGAGCCGCTTTTCTTCGATCAGCGCCCACCAGGCAGAAAGCGTCGGTACGCGGGCAAGCTCTTCGAAGCCCACGATGACGCCGCGTTCCTTCAGTTCGCCGGCAAGCTTCATCACCTGCAGCGAATCCAGCCCATAGAAGATCAGGTTCTCATCCGGGTCGATGTCGCTCTCGTCCTCCACCATTTGCAGGACGCGGGCCTTCAGCCATTCGCTGATATCGGTGGTCTCTCCCGCGCCGGCAAGGCTTTCAGTGTCGATCACCACGCCGCAGCGTGTTGCCACATATTGCAGCGCCATGCGGTGTTCGGCTTCGGAAAAATCGGCGACGGCATCACCCAGCATGAAGGGCTGAATATCCTTCATGAAGGCTTCAACAGCCGTCATCATGCAGCCGATATGGGCATAGACGCCGCCGATGATGATCTGGTCGCGGCCCCACCCCTTCATACGCTCGGCAAGGTCTGAACGCTGGAAGGCGCTGTAGCGCCATTTGGTCAGCACCACATCGTCGGGCGTCGGCGCAAGCTTGTCCACGACCTTCTGCAACTCCGGGTCGACCACGGTCAGGCCCGGTCCCCACATGTCGTTCAGAAGCGCGCGGTCGGCGGCAGGCTGATCGTGCGGCTGGGCGGTGTAGATGACCGGCACGCCGTTCTGAACCGCCCATGCCTTTACCTTTGCAAGATTGTCGATGAGGGTTGTCATCAACCTGCCGTCGGCCTCGTAGAACCGCAGGAAATAACGCTGCATGTCGTGGATGAGCAGCACGGCGCGCTTGGCGTCCGGCTGCCATTTGGTCTTGTTGGCCGGAAAGCTTGCTGCGACCGGCATCGGATAATCGGAAATGGTGGGGATCGTCATATTGACCTCGATAGTTTGGCGCATCGGCATGGGCGACACGCAATTTTCAAATGGTTGAGGCGTGCACGCTCCGTTACGCCGGGATTGGCGCTGCGAGCATGTCGCGCAGACGTTTCTTGTCGATCTTGCCGACGGCAGTAAGCGGCATGGTGTCGATGAAACGCACCCGATCCGGCAGCTTGTAATCCGCAACACCCAGACCAGAGAGATGCTGGCGGATGGTCGGTGCCTTGAGAGCGGGATTGCGGGAAACGACGAAGACGCAGCTTTTTTCACCGAGGAGTTCGTCCTGCATCGCCACCAGTGCGGCATGCGTCACATCCGGATGCCGCAGGATCAGGTTTTCCACCTCTTCCGATGCGACTTTCTCGCCGCCGCGATTGATCTGGTCTTTCACCCGGCCAACCACCCGCAGGTAACCTTCGGGCGTACGCTGAACGACATCGCCGGAATAATAAAAACCCTGGTTGTCGAAGACGCGCGCGCTGTGCTCGGCGGCGCGGTAATATCCGCGAAACGTATAGGGGCCGCGCGTCGCCAGCATGCCGGCTTCGCCTTCTGGAACGTCGTTGCCGTCCTCGTCAACGATGCGGATCTCGTCATCCGGGCTGATCGGCCGCCCTTGCGTGGTGAAGACAATATGGTCGGGATCACCGGCGCGGGTATAGTTCACCAGACCTTCCGCCATGCCGAAGACCTGCTGGAGGGCGCAACCCAGCACCTGCGGCACCTGACGCGCTAAAGCTTCAGCAAAGCTTGCGCCGCCGACCTGCAGCAGCTTGAGGGATTTCAGCCGTTCGCGATGGGCGGGCGCCACCTGTAACCACAGGGCCACGGCCGGCGGCACCAGAGGCACAATGTCGATGCCATGTTTTTCGATGAGGTCGAAGCAGGCAAGCGGCTCGGGATTGGCCGCCATTACCACGGTGCCGCCAGCGTGGAACACGCCAAGCGCACCCGGCGAACTCATGGGGTAATTATGCGCCACCGGAATGGCGCAGAGGAAACGGGTCTGCGGCGTCAGCTCGCAGATTTCCGCACTGGCCCGGGCGCTGTAGTCATAGTCGTTATGCGTGCGGGGGATCAGTTTCGGCGTTCCGGTGCTGCCGCCGGAAAGCTGGAACAATGCTACCTCATCGGCTGCCGAAGGGCCGTAATGCGGCGCATTTTCGGCGGGTGATGAGAGCCATTGTTCGAGGCTGCGCTGCGGTTCCGTCTCACCAAGCAGCAGCGTCACGGCAAGCCGCGGAGAGGTGAGCTTCAGCGCCTCCAGAAACGTGTCATTGGCAAAAAGCTCGTGGGAACGCGAGCCGATCACCAGCTTTGGCGCAATCTGTTCCGCATAGGAGGTCATTTCCAGCCGACGATGGCTGAAAAGCGCATTGACGGGTGCAGCGCCGATTTTCATCAGAGCGAAAAAGACGAGATAGAACTCCGCGATATTTGGTAATTGCACCAGTGCCGTATCGCCCCTGCCGATCCCGGCGGCAGCCAGATGCCCGGCAAGATTGGAAGATTGCCGGTCGAGATCGGCATAGGTGAAGCGGCGGTCGCCGCAGATCAGCGCGGTCGCGTCCGGCCGAAGTTCCACCTGCTGGGTGAGGATGTCGCTGAGCTGTCTGTCGATCCAGTAGCCGCGGTCGCGGTATCGGCGCGCCAGATCTTCGGGCCAGCGTTCAAATTCGATTGTCATGGTGTGTCCCTGGGAAAATTAGGCAGAAAGACCGCAGGCGTTCAGCATGGTCTTGAGCTTGGTCTGCACCTCGGCCCATTCGGATTCGGGTTCCGAGGCTTCAACGATGCCGGCGCCTGCGAACAGCCGCACGGTTTGCCGTTGCACGGTGCCGCAACGGATTGTCACCACCCACTCGCCGTTACCCTCGGCATCCGTCCAGCCGACCATGCCGGTGAACAGCCCACGCTCGAAAGGCTCGACGAAGCGAATAAGCCTGCGGGCACGCTCGGTGGGGAAACCGCAAACAGCAGGTGTGGGATGCAGCAGGCACGCGAGTTGCAGCGCATTGGTCTCGGGATCAGCAAGGCGACCCTCGATGCGCGTCGAAAGATGCCAGAGAGCGGCCGTGTTGATGAGGGAGGGCTTTTCGGGAACGTCGATTTCAGTGCAGCAAGGCGTAAGCAGCGAGCGTATATCCTCGATCACGAGGCTATGCTCGTAATGGTCTTTTTCCGAAGCCGAAAGCCGGTCTGCATTGGCCTTGTCCGCCACCGGGTCAGCCATGCGTTTTGCTGAGCCCGCGAGCGGGTTCGAGATGACTTTTTCACCCTGCTTGCGGATGAGGAGTTCGGGGCTCACGCCGATCAGATCGCCGCCATCGGGCAGCGGAATGCGGAACTGGTAACCCTCGCGGTTCTGTTTGGCGAGGCTGGCCAGCAATCTTTCGACATTGACCTCGGATGCGAAGGTCAGTTCGCGCATGACCGAAAGCACTGCCTTGCGGACATCGGAATGGCGGAAATTGACGATGGCATGCTCGACGGCGCGCTTGAAACCATTTTCATCGGGCAGGCTGTTTTGGCCGACAAGCGCTGGCATGGCCGAATCAGTCGAGATCGAAGCGGCACCCTTTGGATTCCACTCATGGTTGTTGGGGATATATAGGCAGGATGGCTCGTTGACGTCGAAGGGGATGGCGCCAATGGCGATGGGATTGTCCTGTCCGGCCCTGCGCGCCCTCTCAAAAGCGGCCTTTATCGCCTTCTGCAAAGGGCTTCCCGCGTCTTCGGCGCCATGGGCAGGAATCGTTATCCTTTCGCTAATGCCTCTGGCACGCAGTTCGCCCGAGCCAGAAGTGAACAGAAATTCTCTATCAAAATCAGTAATTTCGTCGGAATCGACGTCATTCGTCCTGAGTGCTCCCGTTTTCATGGGATGCCTCCTGTGCGAGTGGTTGACGGTGGCTTATACTTGATTATGATAATCATGTTTTGTCAATCGGTGCAAATTCACATGCTAAATTTAACCCCCATGCAGGTTGCCTACTGGGTTGGCCGAGAGGCGGACGGGATACTCGGAAAAGTTACGCCGCATCTCTATCTCGAGTTCGAAGGCAGGGGGCTGGAGGCGGAAAGACTGGCCGTCGCGGTCGAAAGGCTTTGCCGGCGTCACCCCATGCTCAGCCTCAGGATCGATGCGGAAGGGCGACAGACGGTGGACCCCGCCGGCCGGCCGCTCGGCCTCGACGTGGAGGACATGGCGTCTCTCAATGAGGAGGCGCTTGCGCACCGTCTTGCCACCAAACGTGAGGCGTGGAGCCATCGCCAGATCGATCTGCGCGTTGCCCCACCGGCGGCAGTATCGCTCAGCCTGCTGCCCGCAGGTCGCGCCAGGCTGCATTTGGATACCGACATGCTGGCCATCGATCCCGCCAGTATGCGTATCGTGCTGGAAGATCTCGCCCGCTTTTATGAAGCCGACGCGGACGAACTCGAGCCATTGGGGGATACACCACCATCGTTTTTCAGCTGGGCGGAAAGTCTTGCATCCGATCCGGAACTCAAAGCCCAGCGTGAAAGGGACCGGCTGTGGTGGCGGCAACATATTGCCGATATTCCGGAGGCACCGCCATTGCCGTTTTTGCCCGAGGACCCGTCACGCGCCGTTCACACCGATCGCCTTGCAGCAAGACTTTCTCCGGCTGAACGCAGCAGTCTGGAACGGATGGCGCGGCGCTGCGGCGTGACCACGTCGACCCTGTTGCTTGGTGTCTTTGCAATGGTGCTTTCGCAAGCGACGAATACGGAAAAGTTCCGGCTTTCCGTGCCGGCTTTCTGGCGCGCGCCGCTGGTGGAAGGGGTCGATGCCATCGTCGGCGAATTCTCCAATGTGCTCATGCTTGGCGTTGATATCCGGCCTGAGGAGAGCCTTGAGCGACTGCTTGGACGGCTGTTCGGAGAAATGAACGGGCTTCTGGCGCACCAGTCCTATCCCGGGGTCAGCGTCATGCGCGACCTTTCCCGCCTGCGCGGCGGTTTGCAGACCTCACCGGTTGTCTTTACCGCGGGTGTCGATTTGCCCGGGGGCGAGTTGTTTTCGGAAAATGTGGGGCGCGTGTTCGGCCCGATGATCCACACCGTCTCGCAGGGGCCTGGAGTTGCGCTGGATGCGCAGGTCGCAGCGCTCGATGGCGGGCTTTTGATCAACTGGGATGTGCGGCTCGATGCGCTGCCGGAAAGCTGGCTGCGAGCCCTGTTCGACGCCTATACCGCCCGTCTTCGCCACCTTGCCACCAGCCCTGATCTCGTTTCCGAGACCGTGGAGCGATTAGGCTTGCAAGCGCCTGAAGCGACAGTGCAGACAAAAGGAAAATCCATGGAACGGCCACTCTCAGCCTTGCAAAAGGCCTATCTGCTCGGTCGCGGCACCCATCTGCCGCTGAGCGGCGTGGCGATGCAGGAGTTCCGCGAATATCGCGGCAATATCGATCCGGCATTGCTTCGCTCGCGCCTCACCGCAATGGTCGAGCGGCATGAAAGCCTGCGCACCCACATCGATGAGCGGCGTCTGGTGCAGGTGGTCTCGAATGAGCCGAAGCTAAACCTTGATATTGTTGATCTTTCGCACCTGTCCGCTGCCGAAGCCGAACAGCGGATCGGCACCGTGCGGCAGGATTTCTCCCATGCCCATTTCGATCTTGCCGCTTCTCCCTGGCAGGTCACGGTCTTTCGTCTGCCGGAGGTTGCGGTGGGGGACAGCGTGGCGGTCTTCCTGCGCTTCGACGCCCTCATTCTCGACGGACGGGGAATAGCCAGCCTTGCGGCGGAACTCTTCGACGATGTCGTGCCGCCCGCATCAACCGTAGCAAACATCGCCGCGCAGCAGGATATCGCAGCGGCCCGCGCCGAAGATGCCGCCTATTGGGCGGAGAAACTTGAGGGTGCGGAAGTGCCCTCGCAACTGCCTTGGAAAGCCCCGCTCGAAACCATTGCCGTTTCGCGTTACAGCCGCCAGAGCCTGACCGTGGAAAAACAACGCTTTACCGCCTTTTCACGGATCGGCGCGAAAGAGCGGCTGTTCAAGAATTCTGCGCTGACGGCGGTAATCCTCGATGTGCTGTCGCTTTGGCTGAACGAAGGTGCCCTCGTCGTCGGCATTCCCGTCGCCCCGCAGGTGGAAGGCACCTTTGCCAATCGCTCGAGCTTCATCGCGCTCAAATGGGACGCGGCCAAGGGCGATTTTGCGGAGCGTGCCGCAGCTTTGCAAACGGATGTGCTTGAGGGCCTCAATCATCTGGCTTTTTCAGGGATCGATCTCAATCGCATCCTTCTCAACGCCAATCCCGGCGGGCTCGCCCTGCCTGTCGTCATCACCAACGGCCTCTCATGGCCGACGCTTTCGCAAGCTTCCACGCTTCGTTGGACGGACGGGCTGACCCAGACACCACAGGTGGCGTTGGATTTCCGGTTTTCGCAAAACCCGGATGGCGATCTCGTCCTCGATATCGATTATGCGGAGCAGGCGATCGATGCCGGAATGGTGGCTGGCATTCTCGGCGCCATAGAGCGTGCGATTACCGCGATCACCGCCAGCGGGACGTTTTCGATGAATTTCCGCGAGATCGTCGACCTGTCTCACTATCGGCTGAATGGCGACGAGCGGAACTTCGTCTGCCCGCCATTCCTGGAACGGATCGCCTCGCATCTTTTCGAAGGAGACGGATCGCGCACGGCCCTGATCAACGGCGAACGGCGCATCTCCTATCACGAACTTGGCGACGCGGTGGCGCGGGCGATGGCGGGCCTTAAGACGCGCGGCATTGGCCGGGGCGATGTCGTAGCGGTGTGCCTGCCGCGCAGCCCGGAGCACACGGCCGTCACGCTGGCCGCTGCACTTATCGGCGCCATTTGGGTGCCGATCGATGCGAGCTCGCCGGAAGATCGCCTGCACTATCTGCTGACCAATTGCCGCCCGGCCATCATCGTTGCCCATAGCGTTCCTGAAGGATTCGACGCTGTCGGTCCCGAGGAGCTTCTCGCAGCGCCAGCCGCCTCCGGCGTGCCCGTTAACGCGGCGGAACTGGCGGTACTTTCAGCAAGCGAAGCACCCGCTTATTACCTCTACACTTCCGGCACGACAGGCAAACCGAAATGCGTCGTGCTCTCTAACAGGGCCACGGCCAATGTCATCGACAGTACGCTTTCGGAATGGACGGTGACGGAGAATGACGTCTTTATCTCCGTTACGCCCTTGCACCACGACATGTCGGTCTTCGATGTATTCGGCGCGCTTGCCGCCGGTGCGACGCTGGTGCTGCCGGAACCCGGCGAGGAAAAGGATGCGGTCCGCTGGAACGAGTTGGTGGCCGAACACGGCGTTACGCTGTGGTGCTCGGTGCCGGCGATCCTTGAGATGCTCCTGTCCTGCCGTCGTGGCGACCAGCTCGGCTCGCTCCGGCTCGTTGCGCAGGGCGGTGATTACATCAAGCCCGTGGTCATCGAGGAGTTGCGCCGGCTGAAACCCGAGCTTCGGCTGATATCGCTGGGCGGGCCGACGGAAACGACCATCTGGAGCATCTGGCACGAGATCGTGGCAGCCGATACCACGGCGATACCCTATGGACACCCTCTACCCAGCAATCGATATTTCATCCTCAACGATCAGGGCGGCCATTGCCCGGCGGGCGTTGTCGGACGCATCCACACAGTGGGCGTGAATGTGGCGATCGGCTATCTTGAAGATGGTGCCATTACCCAGACGGATTTCGTCACGGTCAGCGATCCCGGTGGACATGCGGTGCGCGCCTTCCGCACCGGAGACCGGGGCCGTTACCGGCCGGATGGCAAGATCATGTTCGCCAGCCGCGTCAACGGTTACGTCAAGGTGCGCGGGGTGCGGGTCTCGCTGCCGGATGTGGAAAATGAACTTATCCGCCACCCCTCCATCCAGCGTGTACTGGTGGTGGATTACGGTGCCGAGCAAAAGGGGGAGGCTGCTATCGGCGTGCTTTATGTTCCGATGCCCGACCTTGAGCTTTCCACCGCCGATCTGCGCAATTTCGCCCGCAGGCATCTGCCGGAATCGCATGTGCCCGGCCGCTTTCTCAATGTGGCCGATCTGCCGCTCTCGGCTAATGGCAAGCCGGATCGCCGCCGCGCCCGCGAATTGCTGACGGCAGCGGAACCGGCAAAGGCACCTGCGGCTGCAACAATCAAAGTCGCCGATCAGGGTGATCGCCGGGTGCTGGATATCTATCTCGGCGTGCTGGGCAAAAACCCGGCAAATGTGGACACGAGCAGCGATCTGCTGGCGCTTGGCCTTTTGCCTTCGCATCTGAAAACCGTCTCGGCCGAAATTCGCAGCGCCTTCGGCGTGGAGCTTTCGCCGCAGCAACTCCTGCGTTGCCGAAACGCCAAACAGGTCAGTTCGCTTTTACCCGCTTCGGCGGCATGAGCCGCATCATTGCGGCCAAAATTACGGAAATAATTCAAGGAAAAACAGATGGCGCATATCGATCCTGCCGGCGGCTGGCTTCCCCTGACCCAGCCGCAACTCGATTTCTGGGAGGAGTTTTCCTTCCATCCCGACGAGCCGGTCTCTACCGTCGCCCATTACATCGAGCTTTCCGGTGCCGTGAACGAAGGCGCCCTGCTTGAGGCAATCAGGCGCACCGTGCGCGAATCGGAAGTTCTGTCGATCCGTTTTCGCGTCGGTGAGGATGGTGAGACGCCGCAGCAATGCTGCGATCCGCTCCACGCTCCGATGGTCGAGCTTGTCGATCTCAGTGCCCATCCCGCGCCTTTCGAGGAAGCGCTGCGGCGCATGAACGCGGATGTCGAGGCAAGGCTTGATCTTCGAACCGACAAGCTCTCCGCCCAGGTGCTTTACCGCATCGCCGACGATCGCTACCTCTGGTATATCCGAGCCCATCATATCGTCGTCGACGGTTATGGTTTGACGCTGGTGGAGCAGCGCTGCGGGCAGCTTTACGGACACTATTGCGGCAAGGGCGGGGCGGGTCCGGGTTTCCATCCTTTTCCCAGTTTTCTTGCCGAAGAGGACGCTTACCGGCAAAGCCGCCGTTTCGAAAAGGACCGCGAGTTCTGGACGGCCTATCTCGCGCCGCCGGTGGATCTGCCCGTGCTGGACAAGGATTGCGAGGATTACGGTGGCGGCGGCCTGCATGCCGATGCGGGATTGCCGGAAGGTTTCAGCACAAGACTGCAACAGATATCCAGCGCACTGGAGATAGGCTGGCCGGACGTGCTGGTGCTGCTTTCAGGCCTTTATCTTCACCGCGTATTGCCGCGCCCGGATCGCGATGTGCTGACGCTGTGGCTGCCCTTCATGAGCCGCTGGGGCAGTGTCGGCGCGCATATGCCCGCCATGCTCGTCAATATCCTGCCTTTCCATCTGACGATAGAACCGCAGGAGAGCCTTGGTAGCTTCCTTGCGCGCAATGCCGCCAATCTGCGCCGGCAACGCCTGCATGGCCGCTACCGCATCGAACAGATCGCCGCCGATCGCAACATATCAAAGGGCCGGCGGTTTTTCTTCTCACCGCTTATCAACGTCCTGCCCTTCAGCGCGCCGGTATTTGCAGGGCTTGCCGTTATCAGACACATTCTCGCCAATGGTCCAGGCGACGGGTTCAACCTGACCTTCCGTGGCGAGGATGACGGCAGTGATCTGAACCTGCATATCGACGCGGATTCCGCACTGACCGAAGCCGACGATTTCGCGCGTTACTGCGAGGAGTTGCCGCTGTTTCTGGATGCCATGCTGCGCGACGAGGCGCTGGCGGTTCCGGCCGGAGAGGTTTCCGCGGCGTTCCGTCTGGCGGTTTGAGAAGCCGGGTACTCTGCAAGAAGGCGACGGAAATCTCTCTGCCGTCACTCTGCATTTGGTCGGGAGTGACTGGGTGCGGATGTGATAAACCCGGCTCCGTTATGCAAAACCCTGCCTGATGGGGTGACATGCTCTCCTCCCACCCAACGTCATCCTTGGGCTTGTCCCAAGGATCCAGTCACGTCCAAATAAAACCAGACGTCGCAGATGCTGGCGACAGGCCCGAGCATGTCGGAAGAGAGCTTTCAGGACATTTGTCAAAAAGCAAAAACCCGGCGCCGCCACACGGAGCCGGGTTTATTGGGCAGCCTGGCCAGCACTCAGGCCAGCGTGGTCAGCACACGGCCCGAAGCGCCTGCTTCGGCGAAACGGCTGAAGACGCCGCTGGTGGTCGTGCGCAGCCGGTCGACATCCTCGGGGCCGTAACGGTCGGAGCGGTAGCTCATCAACACGCGGATGGAGCGTTCGCCACCAATCGTTTCTTCCATCACCTCGAATTGCAGCCCCAGCATGGATTCGTGCTTGTCGGGATCGATCTGGCGGAACTCGACGGCTTTGCCGTCCGGTCCTGTAAGAGTGCCGTTCAGCTTGTTCTTGGCGTGAATCTGGATGAATACCTCGAACAGATGATCTCGACCCGGTGTCATGCCAAGCGCCTCTTCGACGAGATCGATCGGGATTTCGCTGTGTTCAAGAGAGCCGTTGACCGTGTTCTTCACCGAGGAGATCAGTTCGCCGACAGTCATCTCCTCGCGGAAACGCACACGATGGGCAACGACCGTGGTGAAATAACCGATCGTATCGAAATAGCCGCTGTCGGTGCGCCCGGACGCCGATGTGCCGACCACCAAATCGCTCAACCCACCCAGATGTCGCAGCGATGCGGCGATGGCGGCATAAACGACGTTGAACAGGGAGGCGCTGTTCTGCTTGGCGATGGCGTAAAGTCCGTCGCTGACGTGTTTTTCCAGCTTGAACTCGATCCAGCCGCCCGCCGGCGCCTCGTCGTGTGCAGCATCTGTCGGCGTGCTGTTCTGTCCAGTGAGGACCAGGCCCTTCGGCGCGTCCCGCAGCATATCGGTCCAGTAGGCAAGGTGGTCGCCGTTGACGCCGGATGCCACCTGTTTTCTGGCGAATTCATGGAAGGGTGCGGGCTTGCTCGCAAAGACAGGGGCCTTGCCCGTGGCTCTTGCCCTATAGGCTTTGGTCAGCTCGTCCATCATCAGGTTCACCGACCATTCGTCCAGTACGATATGGTGGAAGAGGAAAGAGAGCACCTGGCCGCCGGTTTGCGGATTGCGCAGGAAACGCAGCCGCATCGGCAATTCACGGGCAAGGTCGAACCGCCAGGACGCTTCCGTGTGCCGGTCCACGCCTTCGCTTTCCTCGCTCGTCCAGAACCACTTGTAGCCGGGCAGGTCGTGCATCGGCACGATCTTTTGCAGAACCGTCCCATCTTCGACGTAAAAATGGGTTCGCAGGCCGGGATGACGCTCGATAATATCGAGGAATGCACATTCGAAAGCGCTCTCATCCACCGGATCGAGGAAATCGAGCGCGAAGGGGATGTTGAAAATCTCGCCGAAACCGAAGGCGGCATAGGCTTTCCAGAGCGACATCTGTGCCAGCGACAGCGGTGCCGTCAGCGAGCCGGTCGCGGTCGCTTCCGCCTGTGCAGGGGCGTCGGTTTCGAGACGCGTCGCCTGTTTTGCGAGCGATGCGGTGGTGGGATAGCTGAACAGGTCGTTGAAACGCAGCTCGATGCCGTGATTGCTCAAAAGGCGTCCGATGATGCGGGTCGCGATCAGCGAATGGCCGCCAAAATCGAAGAAATCGTCATCCGGTCCCATGTCTGGCGACGCAAGCGCTTCGCGGAATTCGGCAAGGATCGTTGCGGCAGTCTCGTCGTCGCTGGAGCGGGAGGCGGCGGGCAGGGATGCTGCAGCCTCCGGCCCTGCGGACGAGGTTTGATGCGTAATGCCGGAAAAATCCGCACCGCCTTCGAGATGGGCGATGAAACGCTCCAGCAGAAATGCCGTCGCATGCGGCGAGGCCTCCTTGCCGCCGGTCAGTTCCAGACGGATGTGGCCATCAACCGTGCTGCCGGCAGCGAGCGTCAGGCCAAGGCCGGACTGGAGAGAGGGGAGCGGCAGGCGCTCGAACCGGAGCCGCTCGACGGATGAGGTTTCAGCCGATGTTGCCAGCGTCTGAAGCGTGAAGGTGGCAACTTCGTCGTTGTGTTCGCCACGTCGGGCCAACCCAGCCAGAACGGCTTTTTCGGCCTCCTGCGGTGGCTGGCCACGTGAGATCGAGACGCGGGCGACCGCATCTGCCGGAAGCGGCAAGCCGGCCTCGCTCCCGGGTTGCAGGGGCAGGCGCAGGGTAACAGTGTCGAGATCGCCATTGGCCGCCAGAAAAAGCGCGAAACGGGCACCGGTGCGTGCCAGAAGCGCGTCCGTTGCGGCCGAACCGCCTAGCTCCAGCAGAGCGGCCGGAAGATAGACGCCGTGGCAGTGGCTCGCCGGCTTGGTCCCGTTATTTCGGAGAGAGACGACGGGCGTGCTGGAGGCCGGTCCTTGCAGCCAGGGGAGCGGAACTGGATTGACGATGGCGTTTTCGGTGATGAGTGGCGAAAGCGGCTTTGGTGCCTCGCCAGCATAGGCTGCGGCAATAGCGCCCAGCAAAATCTGCGGCGAGAGGGATTCGCCAAGCAGGCCATGCACCAGAAGCGCCAGCAGTACCTCTCCTTCGCTCAAGAGCACGATGGCCTGAAACGGCGGATCGATTTCCGCGTCGAACGGGCTTGCCTGAAGGTCGTGCAGAAGGGCCACCGCTTCGTCTTTCGATGCCGTCTGAAACAGTTGCACGAGAGATGCCGAAGGGGCCTCTACGCTCTTGGCAAGGGTGCCGTCTTCTCCAAAGGAAAACCGCACGCGCAGTTCGGGCCATGCCTCGCAAACCGTCTCCAGTGCCGATGTCAGGCGCAGAAGGTCGCTCTCGCCGCCGATGCGGTAGGTGAGAATATGCCGGAAGACCTGATCGGGGTCCTGAAACTGCTGGAACCAGACCCGCTCCTCATATTGGCTTGGCTGCGATCCGCTCCGTGGGGCTTCGTCCGCATTGTCGAAGGTTTGTTCGATGCGGCGCGCAAGCATGCGCGAATTATCTGCTGCCATGGTCCTCTCCTTGGAAGTATAATGTTGAGGTAGGTCGCGCTTGGCGGGAAAAGTTCCCTCTTGCGGGGATCAGCAGCCCGCGCGCGACTGCTCGATCAGCGCCTGCCAGGCGGCAAGCGTGGGCTGACGGGCGAGATCGTCATAGTGAAGTCGCGTGCCGGCGAGCTGCGAAAGCGGCGGGATCAGGCGCATGAGAGCGAGGGAATGAAGTCCGCAGCCGAACAGGTTGGCGTTCGGGCCGATATGTCCCACCTCATCGTCCAGAACCTTGGCAAGATGGGCTTTGAGTTCCGTCGTCGTCATGTCCGCCTCCAGCTTGCCAGCCGCCGCGATTGCCGGTTCATTCATCGAAATGATCGTGAACGCCGCTTGCCCCGCGCCGCCAGTAGCCGGAAGCGCGCGTCCATTTGGGGTTCGCGCCGTACTCGCCGATCAGGATGGCGCGCAGGTCTTTCGCCGCTTTCGATTCGCAGGCGACCCAGCTGAAGAAATCGCCCTCAGGCAGTTCAAGCGTACGCAGCGCCTCCGTCAGGGCGTCGTGATCGGCGCCGCCCGCGGCCTCCTGCGTTACCCAGATGATCGACGCGTCAGCTTTCGTGGCGAGGTCCAGGCGATCAGCCTCCGTCTCAACTTCGATCAGCGCTACGACGCGGGTGCCCTCGGGCATTTCTTCCAGTCGCCGTGCAAGGGCGGGAAGGCCGGTATCGTCGGCAATCAGCAGATGCCAGTCGAACGTGAAGGGAATGGTGAACGAGCCGCGCGGGCCTGCAATCCATGCCTTGTCACCCACCCTGGCGGATTTTGCCCAGTTGCTGGCGGGGCCATCATGGTGCGTGGCGAAATCGATGGCGAGTTCACCCTTCTCGGCATCGAAGCTGCGCGGCGTGTAATCGCGTGCGAGCGGGCGCGGCGCGCCTTCGGGAAATTCGAGGCCGTTCGGGCCGATCACCGGCAGGTTAGGTTCGGTTTCGCCGGGAAGCGGGAAGAACATCTTGACGTGGTCGTCAAAACCGAGACTGGCAAAGCCTTCAAGCTCAGGCCCGGTCAATACGATGCGCACCATGGACCGGCTGAGTTTTTCCACGCGGGCCACGTCAAGGCAGCGTAGCTTGACGGCGTAACGATGGCGTTTGGGGGTCCGGTCCGGAACGCCGGTTTCAATGCTTTGTGCAATGCTCATGTTGCTGTCTTCCCTGGGATATCGCCGATGGGGATCGGCAGTTTCGCTGTCCCGGATCGGCATGCCGGACAATCGCGCACCGGAGTTTTCGGGCGGGAGATCCGACGTCGTTGTGTCAAGATGCGCAAACCATAACAGGCGGTTCCGGCGGTCGCAATATAAGTTTCTTCAAAAACTCAAGTTTATGTCCGGCGCATGGTTTGCGCCGGAATTGCGCTTGTCGAAAAGGCGTTTAACGGCGGCCTGCCCAGCTTTCCACCGCGTCCAGCGTGTGCAGCGCGCTTGGGATGGACGGCGTCGTGACCCGGCTGGAATCGAGAAAGACGATCCGGCCGTCACGCGCCGGTTTGACGAAGCGTTCCCAGCCGGGAATGATCTTTTCAAGTGCGGCGCGCGTTCCGGCTTCGCCTCGGGCGGGGCTGTTATAGCTGTTCATCACCACCAGCAGATCCGGATTGAGCTTGCCAAAAGCCTCGGCACTGAGCGGCATCGTCAGGGTGGAACCCAGCCCACCCGACGAGGTTGCGTTGTCGATTTTCAGCCGTGCATAACCCAGATCCTCGAGCGCCTGCACCGCACCGGACATGTCGCCGACCGCGTTGATCTGGTCGGTCAGCAGAATTGCGAGATAGGTCTTGCCTTTTGCGTCTTCGCCGAGTGCTTTTTTGACGGTGGCGAGTTTCTCGTCATAGGTCTTCCGGCGCTCGGCAAAAGCGTCACTTCTGCCAACGAGACCCGAAAGATTCTCTTCGACGCTGAAGCCATAGGTGTGGCCAGTGCTTACCTTCTGCAGATAGACGGGCGCGATGGTGGAAAGCTGCTCGGCCTTGCCGCTGTCCATTTCCGTGGCGACGATCAGGTCAGGTTGCAGCGCTCTCAGCTTTTCGAGATCGATCTGACCCACCGCGCCGAAACCTTTCGGTTTCGTGCGGCCTTCACCGAGAACGGTGTCGATGAAATCAACGGCGGTTGCGAATTTGCCGTCGCTGTTGCGGCCATAGGCGCCTACCACGTTGGCGCCAAGATCCATCAGCGGCACGCCCAGCAGCGGTTCGTGCATGACGACAATGCGCTGCGGCTGCTCGGGGATGGAGACCGTGCGGCCGGCGGCATCGGTGACGGTTCGCTCTGCGGCAAGGCTGCTTCCGGCGGTCAGAAGTGCTGCAACGAGGATGGCAAATCGCATGGCATACCCTTTGTTCAATTTCTTCAGTGGCGGTTGGTTCTGCGCAGCGCCTGCAGGCGCAGCGTGAGGATGAAAAGCGGCACGCCGATCAGCGTCAGCGCAAGGCCTATCGGCATCGGCGTATCGGCCACCAGCCCACGCGAAAGCGTATCGGCGGTCACCACCAGAATGCCGCCCGTCAGCCCCGACAGGAAAAGTCTGGCGCGACCGACGGCGGGCGACACGAAGGTGGCGAGATGCGGGGCGATGACGCCGAGAAAGGTCAAGGGGCCGACAGCGGTGACGGAAGCGGAGCTGAGGATGACCGCAAAAACGATGACGAGCGGGCGCGAACGTTTGACCGTTTCGCCGAGCGCCATGGCCATCTCGTTACCGAGATCTAAAACCGCAAGCGCCCGGCCGATGAGGAAAATGCCCACAAGGCTGACCGCGAAAAGAGGCGCGAATATGAGGATGATCGGCCAGCTCGCCTGAAATAGCGAACCCGCCATCCAGTCTGCAAGCGACAGCGATGTTTCCGTTGGCGTGTAAAGCAAAAGCACTGATGAGACTGATGAAAGGGCGGATTCGATTGCGATGCCCATCAGCAGGATGGCGAGCCCGCTGGAACGTTCCCGCCCCACGAGCGCTATGAGCAGGAAAGCTACTGCAAGGCCGCCGCCGACGGCCGCAAGCGCCACCATGGTCTTGGGCGCCGTCGGCACCAGCACAAGGAGCAGCATGATGGTGGTCATTGATCCCTGGCTCAGACCGAACAGGCCGGGATCGGCAAGCGGATTGCGGGCGACCGATTGCAGCATGGCCCCGGCCAGCGCAACGCTCCATCCGGCCATAAAACCAAGCAGGATGCGCGGCAGCCGCACCGTCCACAGCGCATAGGCCTGGTCGTCGCTCAAATGCCCGCCGGTAACGCCGTGGAGAAGGTCAATGAGACCGGTCTGTGTATTTCCAAGACTAACGGAAATGGCGGCCAGCACCAACGCCAGTAGGATCAGTGCAAGGCCGGCCTTTAGGTTGCCGATGCCGATCTGCAGACCGCTCGGCAGCCGCAGGACCGCTTTGCCATCGGTGGCCAATTGCCTTTTCATGACAGCCCTCTTCATGACAGTTTATTGGCCGAAGGCGAAAGATAGAAGCGCTTGACGATGACGATGAAGACGAGGCCGCCAAGCAGGTCCATGAACAGTCCGGTATTGACCACATACGGCCTGAACAGGGTTTGCGCGCCCAGATCGGCCAGCACGCAGAGACTCGCCCCGACAAGGGATGAAGCGGGCAAAGCCAGCGTGAAATTCACCCCGACCAGCGGCCGCACCATGTGCGGAACGATGAGGCCGACGAAGCCTATGGGACCGCAGATGGCCACGGCCGAGCCAGAGGCCAGCATTGTGGCGAAAAGTGCGATCCGGGAAACGCGCGTGACGTTGACGCCGGCGGAGGCGGCTTTTTCCGCACCCAGCAGTACGAGCGTCAGCGGGCGGGCGACCGACCAGAGCATCACCATCGCAATGGCGCCAATCCACCAGAAGTCGGTGAGGCGCTCGGCATAGACGTGGTTGATATTGCCGCCGACCCAGCTCAGGAATTCGGCGCGACGTGTGGGGTTTGACAAAAGGAGGGCATTGGTGATGCCGATCAGCAGCATGGAGACAAGCGCACCGGACAGGATGAGCGACAGGCCGCGCGGATCGTTTGACCGCCCGGCCAGCCGGGCAACGAGGAAGCAGGCGCCAAAGCCGAAGCCAGCGCCGATAAGCGCGATGAGCCCCTGTATTTCGGGCGAGAAATCGAACACCAGCGCACCGGCGACCACAAAAAGCGTCGCACCGGCATTCAGGCCCAGGGTGGAGGGCGAGGCGAGAGGATTGCGGGCAAGCCCCTGCAGCACGCAGCCACTGACGGCCGTGGTGGCGCCGACATAGATCGCAATCAGTGAGCGCGGGATTTGCTGATAGAGGAGAACCGACTGTTCATAGGTTTCGGCTTCGCCATGCAGGAGCGTCGTCGCGATTTCGGCAAGTGGCAGGTCGCCAGTCATCAGCACGAAGTTGATGACGAGAACAACGGCCAGCAAGATCGCGGCGGCAAAGATCAGCATTATTTTAGATGTCATGCCGGAATGGCCTGTTCCTGCCGCTCCAGCCGCGGCACGCAGATGAGCCGCCCCTGCCGGGAAAATATGTCGGCCTCGAGATCAAAGACGTCGGCAACATTGGCTGATGTGACCGTATTCGCGACAGGCCCGGAGGCGAGAACCCGTCCGGCTTTCAGCATGATGACGTCATCGGCGAAGGTGGAGGCGAGGTTGAGATCATGCAGCACGACGATAACAGTTTTGCCGTGCCTGTCCGTCAGTTCGCGCACGAGGCTGAGGACGGCATATTGATATTTCATGTCGAGATGGTTGACCGGCTCGTCCATCAGGATCACCTCCGTGTCCTGAGCGAGCACCATGGCGATGAAGGCGCGCTGGCGCTGGCCGCCGGACAGCGTGTTGACCTGCGCCCTGGCCTTGTCTTCCAGCCCGACGGTCTTCAGCGCTTCGGCAAAAAGCGCCCGGTCGCGTTCGGATGGACCGCCGCCAAGCCCGTAACGTGCATAACCCGCAAGCTCGATCAATTCGCCAAGCGTCATATAGTCAGGGCAATGGCATTCCTGCGGCAGATAGGAGATGCGGCGGGCGAGTTCGCGGCGTCCGATCGCGCCGATCAGGCGGTCACCGAGTCTTATCCTGCCTGATGATAAAGGCACGAAACCCATGATGGTCTTCAACAGCGTCGACTTGCCACAGCCGTTGGGTCCGACCAGCGCTGTGACGCGGCTGGTTTGAAAGCGGGCAGACAGGCCCTGCAATACGGGGATGTGTCCGTAACTCGCATGAAGGTCCGTGGCATCAAGCACCGGATTACAACTCCTGTTATTCATAGGGCCATGCGGCGACTCGACGCACGTCCTACCTAAGCTGTTGAATTCACATATCGAACTTGCGAAAATCGGGTTCTGTACCGGCAAGCGCGACAGGCTGGTCTTGATGCGACACTAAACTATAGTAAAATTCTCCACAAATCGAAATTTGCCGATTCACATCGCGGATTTCGTGATGATTTTTTCATTCGAGGTGTTTCATGTCAGTCGCGCTCAAGCTTCACGTCGGCATGTCGCTGGCGCCAACCTGGCTCAGCGGCGAGGCATGGCGGCGTCAAGACAGCGGTATAGACGGGGTTTTCTCCAGCGATTATTTCGTCGATCTTGCAAAGCGCGCCGAGGCTGCGCATGTGGATTTTGTCTTCCGGCCCGACACGCTGTTTCTGCGCACTGAGGGGCTGGAGACCGGCGGCGGATTTGCGAGCATGGACCCGAACATGCTTCTGGCCGCCATCGCACGGGAGACCAGCCATGTCGGCCTGTTATCCACGGTTTCAACGACATTCCTGCCGCCTTATGTGGTTGCCCGCCAACTGCAATCGCTGAACTGGCTGAGCAATGGCCGGGCGGGATGGAACATCGTCACGGCGCTGGACGGCCACGAAAATTTCGGCCTGAAAGAAATGCCGTCGCCACAGGAGCGCTATGAACGCGCCGCCGAGTTCACGCAGGTAGTACAGCAGCTCTGGGCGAGCTTTCCCAACGAGGCGCTGAAGCTGGACAAAGAGAGCGGGCGTTTTGCCGATTCGTCGCTGGTCCAGCCAATCGCGCATGAAGGAAAGCACTTCAGCGTCAAAGGCCCGCTCAACCTGCCTGCCCATTCCAGCCGTATTCCACTGGTGCAGGCTGGAGCTTCCCCCGAGGGCCGCGATTTCGCAGCCTCTGTTGCGGATGCGGTCTTTGCCTCGACGCCGGATATGCAGGCGGCAATCGAGCTTCGGGCGGATTTACGGCAAAGAGCGGAGCGGCATGGGCGCTCACCGGATGTGGTAAAGCTGATGCCGGGTCTCAGTCTTTATCTGGCGGACACAAAGAACGAGGCGCTGGAGCTGTTTGCGGAGACCCACGCAAGGGCCAACCATGGCCGCATATTTGCATCCATTCAAAATCTGATGGGTCTTGACCTTTCCGACTGGTCGCTCACGCGGATCGTCACCCCTTCTGACTTCCCGCCGCCGCCCGAGACACCGAGAAGCCGCACCCATGCCAATCTGCTCCGCCGGCTGATCGAACGGGAAACGCTGAGCGTTGCCGAATTGTTGCGGCGACCGGAAGTGATGGGGTCGGGTCATTGGCAGATCATCGGCACGGTTGAGGATGCTTTTGAAAGCATCCGCGAATGGGTGGCGGCCGGCGCGATAGACGGCTTTGTCGCGGTGCCTGGCGGTTCGGTCGCGTCGATGCGGCTGGTGTTGGAGCGGCTGCTTCCGAGGCTCGGTGATGCCGGGCTCTTCCGCACCGCCTATTCCGGCAGCACCTTCGCCGACCACCTGGCCGGATAGGTTTACGAGCCGCCGGATTCTGCCGTCGCCTTTCCGGCCGCTTCAAGAAGCTGCTGAAAGTGCCGCTCGGTCTCGGCGGTCGCGAGGAAAGAAACGGTGGTGACGACGCAACAGATTTCGCCCTGCGCGTCGAAAACCGGGGCGGCCTTGCCGGTCAGGGCGGAGAACAGGTGTTCGTTGAGTTCCGCGCCGCCCGTCTCACGAATGGCGTGCAGGACTTTAGCGTCTGGGCGGGACCCGCGAAAGGCGGGCGGCTGCAGCTTGCGCACCGGCGCTGTCCTATCCGGTGGCAAATAAGCCTGAAAAACCAGCCCGCAGGCGCTGTTATCCAGCGGCAAAACATCCCCCAGCGCCACGGTGCTGATGGAGAAGCTGGCACTCCTGTGCCACTGCACCACGGTCGGGCCGCGATCGGTCCAGATCGCCACGCCGCAACTGGCGCCGATCTGCGAGGCCAGTGCTTTCATCTGTCGACCGGCGGTTTCAACCGGATTGATTCGTCTGAGCGCGCTGACGCCTATCGAGAGCGCGGTTGGGCCGAGGTCGTAGCTGCCGGTTGCAGGGTCCTGTGCCACCAGTCCCTCCCGCACGAGGCTTTGCAGGTAACGATGAGCTGTGGAACGGCCTGTGCCGGCGCGTTTGGCGAGTTCGCCGAGTGCAAGCGCCCCGTCCGATTTTGCCAGAAGGTCGAGAAAACGGGCAGCAATAGAGACCGACTGAATGAGGGCAGAGCGCTTCTCTCCGTCGTTTTCAGGCAGATTGTCCGGCTCGTCATCCATGGCGTCCAAGTCCTCTCCCCGATTTATGTCGTGAACATGCCTAGCGCATCCGACCGGAAATCGGAATCGATTTCTGAGCTATTTCAACGCCTTCCCCTTGAGGCGGGGAACTACACGACAACGGCCAGTCGATAAACTTTGTTGTAAATATGGCACATCCCGTTACGGAACCCTATTCGTCCACAATACGGAACGCATTCTCTATTGCGAAACGGATAACGCTTCCGTTACTTGAATATGACTTTGATACTCATGTTTATTAGGGGTGTGTTATGGGGTTTCGTTCTAGCGGCCGTTTGATGGGCGGGGTCAGCGTTTTGACGCTGGCCGCCCTGTTTGTGACGCCGGTTTTCGCCCAGGAGCAACAGGCCGAGGCCTCGGGAACGACCGTTCTCAAGCCGATTGTGGTGACCGGCGAAAAAGTCGCGCGCGACATGAAGAACACGGCGTCTTCCGTCTCGGTCAAATCCAGCGATGAACTGAAAAAGGAAAAGACCGGCGATCCAACCGTCTCAGACGCGATCAAGGACATTCCAAACGTTGTTTATACCGACAATGTCAGCGCCCCGATCATTCGCGGTCTCGACACGCAGGGCCCGAACACCGGAGCAACGGCGTTCTTCGCCGGCACCGTGCCGCGCGCCACCATCAATGTCGATGGTCACTATCTCGGTTATAACGAGTTCATCTATGGCGCGACGTCCATCTGGGATGTCGAAAGCATCGAGGTCTTCCGTGGGCCGCAGACCACATCGCAGGGCGCTAACGCCATTGCCGGCGCCATTCTCGTCAATACGAAGGACCCGACGTTTACGCCGGAAGCAAGCTATCAGGCCGAAATCGGGAATTATCACCAGAAGCGGGCGTCCTTTGCGGTCTCAGGCCCTTTGATCGAAGACGAGCTGGCGGCGCGTCTGGCAATCGATTATTCGGGTCGCGATACCTTTATCGATTACATCAATTCCGGTTTTGCCCACGCAGGCACCAACCAGGATTTCAAGGAATTCAACGCGCGTTTCAAGCTTCTGTGGGAACCGCCGGAAATTCCGGGCCTGACGACCAAGCTGACCTATTCCTATAACGCCGCCAACCGGCCGAGCCAGGAAGCGGCGTCGCGTCCTTTCGAGGATCTCAACCACGTCACCACCACCATGCCGAGCTGGAGCCAGAATACCCACACCGGTATTCTCGACATCAACTATGACTTTGAAAACGGCGTAAAACTCTTCAACCAGACGCAATTTTCCGCCTCAGACGCGCGCCGCAGGGTGGGTGTGGTCAATAATGGCGACGCCAATATCGATCAGAAGAATGTGTCCCACGAGACCCGTGTGACCTTCGGTGACCAGGAAGACGTTCTGAGTGGCGTCGCGGGCATCTATTACGCCCATACGCAGGCCGATGAAATTCTTTATCTTCTGAACCCGGCAAACAGAAGAACCCTTTCGACATTTGACGATACCAAGGACAATCTCGGCATTTTCAGCGAGTTGAGCTACCGTCTGACCGACCAGTGGACGCTTACCGGCGGCCTGCGTTACCAGACCGATCGTATTCAGCGCGCTGGCCGCTCCGTCTATTCCAACGTCGCGGTTGATTTTGACGAGACCTTTTCCGAATTGCTTCCCAAGGCCTCGCTTGCCTATGCGATCAATGATGACTGGACCGTTGGCGGCATGATCAGCCGTGGTTACAATCCCGGCGGCATATCGCTGAACATCTCGTCGGGCCAATGGTTGCCCTTCGAGAAGGAAACCATCTGGAACTACGAACTCTACACGCGCGCGAAGTTGCTGGATGACAGGCTGACGCTCAACAGCAACCTGTTCTACATGGATTACAAGAACGCCCAGTACAATATTCCGGTCGTTATCTCGTCAGGCATTACTCAATCCTACACCATCAATGCGCAGAAAGCGCATGCCTATGGTCTGGAAGTCGGCGCCGACTATCAGGTTCTCGACAATGTGACGCTGAAGGCAAGTGCCGGCGTGCTGAAGACCGAAATCGACCAGATTTCCAGCAATGCCAGCTATGCAGGCAATGAATTCGCGAAATCGCCTGGTTACATGTTCAGCATCGGGGCAAGCTGGGATGTGACCGACAAGTTCACCGTCTCGGGTCAGGTGCGTCATATCGACGGTTATTATTCCGACACGGCCAACACGGCTGCCTATGCGATCGACCCCTACACCATCGCCGATGTGCGTGCGAGCTACAAGTTCCAGGAGGAGATGGAGGTCTACGCTTACGTGAAGAACGTCTTCGACGAGCGTGCGCCGACCTATATGCAGCAGAACCGCGGCATTGGCGGCATCGAGGCCAGCATGACCGAACCGCGCATGTTCGGCATTGGTGTTAGAGGTACGTTCTAAGCGATTGCCTGACCCGGAAAAGTAAAAAAGCCTTCGAAGTGATTTTCGAAGGCCTTTTTTCATGAAGGAAATGATGCGGAGAAGGTCTTAGAAAAACGCCTGAATGCCCGTCTGCGCCCGGCCGAGGATAAGCGCGTGAACGTCGTGCGTGCCCTCGTAGGTGTTGACCGTTTCGAGGTTCTGGGCGTGGCGCATCACGTGGTACTCGATCTGGATGCCGTTGCCGCCGTGCATGTCGCGGGCCTGGCGGGCGATATCCAGCGCCTTGCCGCAATTGTTGCGCTTGATGATGGAGATCATTTCCGGCGCCATTTTGTGCTCGTCCATCAGGCGGCCGACGCGCAGCGATGCCTGGAGGCCGAGAGCGATCTCGGTCTGCATGTCGGCGAGCTTTTTCTGGTAAAGCTGCATGCCGGCCAGCGGCTTGCCGAACTGCTTGCGGTCGAGACCATATTGCAGGGCGCGGAACCAGCAATCTTCCGCAGCGCCCATCACTCCCCAGGAAATGCCGTAGCGGGCGCGGTTGAGGCAGCCGAACGGGCCTTTCAGGCCGGAAACATTCGGAAGCAGCGCATCTTCGCCCACTTCCACGCCATCCATGACGATCTCGCCTGTTATGGAGGCGCGCAGCGAAAGCTTGCCGCCGATCTTCGGTGCAGACAGACCCTTCATGCCTTTTTCCAGCACGAAGCCGCGAATCTGGTTGTCGTGGGCTTCGGATTTCGCCCAGACGACGAAGACATCGGCGATGGGCGCATTGGAAATCCACATTTTCGAACCACGCAGGCGATACCCGCCGGCGATCTTTTCGGCGCGGGTCTTCATTCCGCCCGGATCGGAGCCGGCATCCGGTTCGGTCAGGCCGAAACAGCCGATCAGCTCGCCGGAGACGAGGCCGGGCAGGTATTTCTTCTTCTGTTCGTCCGAGCCATAAGCGAAGATCGGATGGATGACGAGCGAGGACTGCACGCTCATCATCGAGCGATAACCGCTGTCGATACGCTCCACCTCGCGGGCCACGAGACCATAGGCCACGTAGCTGGCATTTGCGGCGCCATATTCTTCCGGCAGGGTGACGCCCAGAAGGCCGGTGCGGCCCATCAGGCGGAACAGTTCCGGTTCGGTGGTCTCAGAAAGATAGGCCTCGGACACACGCGGCATAAGTTCCGATTTGCCGAAGGCTGCGGCGGCGTCGCGGATCATCCGCTCGTCGTCGGTCAGTTGGTCTTCCAGCAGAAAAGGGTCCTGCCAATTGAATGCTGCGCGTTCGCTCACGTTATGCCTCCGGATTTGCTGGCCGGATTATTCGTGTTAGCCCCTGATGGCACAAGCCATGTTTACTCATTTTTGCATTACATATAGTAATGGCTCATGACGTCTCTCAGCCGCAAACTCCTGCCCTCCACCAGTGCGCTTGCCGCCTTTGATTCCGTTGCCCGGCTTGGCAGCTTTTCAGCCGCTGCCGATGAACTTGCCTTGACGCAAGGGGCGATCAGCCGTCAGGTTATGTCACTGGAAGAACAGCTTGGCGTGCGCCTGTTCGAGCGCGGCGCGCGTGGAGTGTCACTGACGACCGAGGGTGGCGCTTACGCGAAATCGATTGCCGCAGCCCTTGGCGAGATACGTGCCGCCTCGTTGCAGATCATGACCAAAACGCATGGCAATACGCTCAATCTAGCGATGCTGCCGACATTCGGCACCCGCTGGCTTCTGCCGCGCATTCCTGATTTCGTCTCCAGTCATCCGGAAATCACCATTAATTTCGCCACCCGCATCGGCCAGTTCGACTTCGAGCGTGAGCAACTGGATATGGCGATCCACATCGGGCAGGCGGATTGGCCGGGAGCGGAAAGCACCTTTCTGATGCATGAGATGGTTGCGCCGGTGTGCAGCCCCGAATTCCTGAAGGCGCATCCGGTCGAAAAAGGTGAGGATATTGCCGGCCTGCCTCTGCTGCACATGGCCTCGCGGCCGGGTGCCTGGAGCCACTGGTTCGAGAGCCTCGGCCATTCGCTTGCCTTGCCGCAGGGCATGCGGTTCGAGCAGTTTTCCAGCGTGGCGCAGGCCTGTATAGCCGGACTTGGCGTGGCTTTGATGCCGCTTTTCCTGATCGATAACGAACTGAAATCGCGGCAACTGGTGAAAGCCTACGATCATCAGGCCAAAAGCCCGAGTTCCTATTATGCGGTCGCGCCGCTATCCCGTGCCAACCACGTTCCAGTCGTGCTGTTTCGCGACTGGTTGGTACGGCAGGTGGAGGCCTATCGTGCGGCTGGCAATCTGCCACTGGAAAAATAAGCGCACTTTTTTCGGGCATTTAGAGTTCGTGCCTCGATTTTTGCCCGGTTTTGTCTCTGGCCGGACTCGACAGGGCGGTTTTGGTCGATTATCGTGATTAAACGTTTAATCAGCCCTTTCGGACCATCATGGCGTCTTCACGGCCTGCCACCAATCTGAGCGCGATAGCAGCGGCACTCGGCGTGTCAGTTGCAACCGTGTCCAATGCGCTGTCAGGCAAGGGCCGTGTTTCGCCGGAACTGGTGGAGCGCATCCGCAAGACCGCAAGCGAACTTGGTTATGTGCCGAGTTCGGCGGGCAGGGCGCTGCGCACCGGCAGGTCAGGAGTTCTCGGGCTGGTGCTGCCGGATATCGCCAATCCACTCTTCCCACAGATCGCGCAGGCCATCGAAAAGGCAGCCGTCAATGCCGGTTATGGTGTTTTGATCGCCGACTCCCGCGGCGAGATCGCCATGCAGACGGACGCCATCAACCGGCTGATCGAGCGTGGAGTGGATGGCATGGTCGTCGTTCCCCGCCGCGGCACGCGTATCGCGGATGTCGATTGCCCGGTGGCGGTGATCGACAGCCCCTCGACGCCCGGAAACACCGTAGCCGCTGACCACTGGGATGGCGGCCGGCAGATCGGCGAATATCTGGCAGCCCTCGGACACGACAAGGTGGTGCTGATCGGCAAGAACCGCGACTCAAATGTGCAGAACGACCGACTCGGCGGCATTCGCGATGGTCTGGGCAAGGCCTGCGTCACGGAAACGCTGTGGGTGGACGCCATTGAAAAGGCGGATGGTGCGGGTTGCCGTCTCGGCCTTACCGAAAAGGTGAGGGATGGTTTCACTGCCTTTGCTGCCGTATCCGACCTGCATGCGTTGCGCGCGCTCACTGAATTGCAGCGCGAGGGCATCGAGGTGCCGGAAGAGGCGAGTGTCACCGGCTTCGACGATCTGATTTTCTCCGCCGTTGTGACGCCGCCGCTGACGACGATGCGCATGGATATGCGCCGCATCGCCGATCTGGCCGTGGATGCGCTGTTGCGCGCGATCGATGGCGAGGCGGGCTTCGAAAACGGCATAGCTGCCGAGGTCACGGCAGAAATCTCGAAAGTACCGATGGCGCTGATCATGCGCGGCTCCACCGGCGAAAAAAAGCATGATGCGATTGAAGCCAAAAACACGACAGCAGGAGAACTCACACCATGAAAAAAATCATTCTTGCATCGGGCACCGCCCTGATGCTGACGATGGGTGCCGCGCAGGCGCAGGACAAGACGCTGACGATCTCGGTCTACGCCTTCGCGCAGGACGAATTCAAGGAACTGGTCTATACACCGTTCGAAAAGCAATGCGGCTGCAAGCTGGTCGTCGAGACCGGCAACAGCGTTGAGCGCCTCGCCAAGATGGAGGCCAACAAGGCCAATCCGGTGGTCGATCTCGCCATTGTTTCCATGGCGGATGCGCTTTCCGCCACCCGCAAGGACCTGATCCAGAAGATCGATGCCGCCAAGGTGCCGAATATCGGCAAGCTCTATGATATCGCCAAGGATCCGAATGGCGACGGCATGAGCGTTGGCGTCAATTTCTACGCCACGTCAATCGTTTACCGCACAGACAAGATGAAGATCGATAGCTGGGCCGATCTTTTGAAGGACGGTATCGTCGACCACGTCGCTTTCCCGAATGTCACTACCAATCAGGGCCCGCCGGCGCTTTACATGCTGGGCAAGGCCATCGGCAAGGATACGCCTGATCTTGCTGGCGCTATCGAAGCCGTGGGCGAAAAGAAGGACGATATCGTCACGTTCTACGTGAAATCGTCGCAGCTGGTGCAGCTCATGCAGCAGGAAGAAATCTGGGCCGCCCCCATCGGCCGCTTCTCCTGGGCGCCCTTTACCAAGCTCGATCTGCCGCTTGCCTGGGCAACCCCCAAGGAAGGCCAGACCGGCGGCATGAACGTGCTCGTGGTGCCAAAGGGCACGAAGAACGAAGATCTGGCGCTGCAGTTCATGGATTTCTGGCTCTCGACCGACGTTCAGAAGGCGCTGGCCGAAAAGCTCGTGGACAGCCCGACCAACAAGGAAGTCAAGGTGTCCGACGAGGTGGCGAACAATATCACCTATGGGGACGAAACCGCAAAAAGCCTGCAGCTCATTCCTTCCGCCGTGACGCTCGACAACCGTGACAAGTGGCTGTCGGAGTGGAACGCCAAGGTCGGTCAGTAAGTCCTTATCAAGGTTTGGAATGGGGCATTTAAAACGTCCGAAAGGGCGGCTCCATTCCCGGAAAAGCGGTTTGGTCGTCCCCTGACCGCTTTTCCACCTCTCAATTCCGCAAGCTGGCCCTGGCCGCTTGCAGTAACAATCGGCCGCAGGCCGTTCGGGGAATAAAGCGATGTTTCAGAACCGGGCCGAAGCGCTGGCGCTTGCCTTGCCCGCCGCTATTTTCGCGGCGGCGGTCTTTCTTGTGCCGGTCTTCATGCTCCTGTCGGAAGGCTTTCACACCACTGACGGCTGGACATTGTCCGCTTACGCCGATTTCTTCTCCGATCCGCTGAACAGGGCGGTTTTCCTGCGCACCCTGAAGCTTGGCGCGCTTGTCACCATCGTATCTGCGGTGGTGGGTTATGCGGCGGCTTTCGCCATCGTAAATCTGTCGCCGGGCGCGAAAGGACATGTCGTCAATCTGGTCGTCTTGCCGCTGATGATCTCGCCGGTTGCCCGCACCTATGCCTGGATCGTCATTCTCGGCAGAACCGGCATCGTCAACCAGGCGCTTCAGGCGGTAGGACTGAGCGATGCGCCGATCCGTATACTGTTTTCCGAAACGGCTGTTTTCATCGGCCTTCTGCAATTGTTCCTGCCATTGATGATCATTTCCCTCATCAGTGCGCTGGAGAATATGCCCAAGGATACGATCGCAGCCGCCCGCGTTCTCGGCGCAAACTGGCTGCAGGTGTTCTGGAAGGTCATCCTGCCGCTCACCAAGGAGGGGCTTGTTGTCGGCGGCACGCTGGTGTTCACCGGTTCGCTCACGGCCTATATCACGCCGGCCATTCTCGGCGGCTCCAAGGTGCTGATGCTGGAAACCCTGCTCTACCAGCAGGTGACGGTCTCCAACAATTTCGTCGCCGCCAGCGTCATCGCCTTCATCCTGATCGTCATGAGCTTTGCCGCCAATATCCTGCTGAAGCGCATCGCCACCGCAAAGAACAAGAAATGACCCGGCAGCTCTTCATTCCGCTCACGCTCCTGCTCGTTGTCGGCTTCCTGATCGGGCCGTTCCTCATCATCGTTGCGGCCTCATTTTCGGCCGGCGACACGCTCGCCTTTCCGCCGCAGGGCTTTTCACTGAAATGGATCGCGAAGGTCTTCACCGTCGAAAGTTTCCGTGAAAGCTTCGCGATGTCGATGTTCCTCGCCATCGGCGGCACATTCACGGCGCTCGTCCTCGGTATTCCCGCTTCCTACGCCATGTCGCGCTACAAGCTGCCCTTTGCGGAAACCGTGCGCACGATCGTTTCGGCGCCGATCATCGTGCCGGGTATCATCGTCGGTCTGGCGCTGCTGCGCTATTTCGTCGTGCCCTTCGGCATCGGCATCACGCTTGCCCTGTTTCTCGCGCACACGGCGCTCATCCTGCCCTATGCGGTACGGGTGGTTTCGGCCAGCCTCAACAATCTGCGTTCGGATATCGAGGAGGCGGCGGTGCTGCTCGGCTCGTCGCGGTTTGGCGCATTTTTCCGTGTGGTGCTGCCCAATATTCGCGGTGGTATCCTGTCGGCCTTCATCCTCGGTTTCGTGACGAGTTTCAATCAGGTGCCCGTGTCGCTGTTCCTGTCGGGTCCGGGCGTGCGCACGCTGCCCATCGACATGCTGGGCTACATGGAGATCGTTTTCGATCCGTCTGTCGCCGCACTCTCATCGCTGCTCGCCTTCCTTTCCATCGGCATCGTCTTCCTGGCCGAACGTTTTCTGGGGTTCTCCCGTTATGTCTGACGCAAATTACCTTTCGCTCCAAAAAGTCTCGCTCGCCTACGGCAACAGCATCGCCGTCAAGGATCTCGACCTCGATATCCGCAAGGGTGAACTTCTCGCACTGCTAGGTCCTTCCGGCTGTGGCAAGACCACCACGATGCGTGCCATTGCCGGGCTGATGCCGGTGGCGGGCGGGCGCATCGATCTCGACGGCGCCGATATCACCCGCGTCGCCGCCAACAAGCGCGCCGTGGGGCTGGTGTTTCAGTCCTATGCGCTGTTTCCGCACCTGACGGTTTACGAAAACGTCGCCTTCGGCCTCAAACTCAAGGGCATGAACGGCAAGGCGCTTGATGACAAGGTCGCCTCCGGCCTGAAGTCCGTGGGATTGTCGAACTTCGCATCGCGCAAGCCGGCCGAGCTTTCCGGCGGCCAGCAGCAGCGCGTGGCGCTGGCGCGCTCCATGGTCATGGAGCCGAAGGTGCTGCTGCTCGACGAGCCGCTCTCCAACCTTGATGCGCGCCTCAGGCTTGAAATGCGCACCGAATTGCAGCGCGTGCAGAAGGAAACCGGTGTGACGATGATCTTCGTCACCCATGACCAGATCGAGGCGCTCGCATTGGCCGACCGTATTGTCGTCATGAAGGGCGGCAAGATTGAGCAGATCGGTACACCGGAAGAGATCTACAATGCGCCGGTTTCCGCCTTCGTGGCGGATTTCGTCGGCTTTGAAAACATCTTCGCGCTGGAAGGCGGCGCGTTGAAAACCGAAAACGGCATAACACCGCTTACCGGACCAGTCCCTTCAGCATCTGGACTGGCCTGGCGGCCGCGCATGGTCACCCTTGGTTCAGGTCCTTTCCAGGGAACCGTGCGCGGCACATCCTTTGCCGGAAATACCCGTGAGTACCTGCTGGATACGCTGCTTGGTCCCATCAAGGCGGAGACCGACGCTGCGCTGACCGCCCATACGATCGGTGATACGCTCGCCTTCGACCTTCCGGTCGAAAAGGCGGCAAGCCTCAAGGTGTTTGGCTGATCATGGGTGTGTGGATCGATACTGATATGGGCTTTGACGATATCGCCGCCATCATGGTGGTGCAATCGGCAGGCCTTGCCATAGACGGCATTTCGCTGGTCTTCGGCAATGCGACGCTGGATGTTGTCTGCAGCAACGCCGCAGGCGCGGTCGCCGCCTTCGGCTGGTCCATGCCGCTCCATCAGGGCCGTGCCAAACCCGTCCTTGGCGCGCTCGAAACCGCACAATGCATTCTGGGTGACAGCGGCATTCCGACCGTCGGCCGTAGCCTGCCGGATGCCCCCGCTCTGCCGCAAAGCGACGCTTTCACTGCGCTGTGCGGCTGGCTTGAGGGGGCAGGCGAAAAGCGTATCCTCGCGCTCGGCCCGCTTACCAATATCGCCGCCCTTTGCCTTGCCCTGCCCGATCTTGCCGCGAAAATTTCCGATCTGACCTGGATGGGTGGCGGCGTGACGAGCGGCAACCACACCGCATCTGCCGAATTCAACGCCTTTGCCGATCCGGAAGCGCTGGCCATCGTGCTTTCCCACGGCCTGCCGCTGCGCATGGTCGATCTGGACGCCTGCCGCAAGGTCACCGCCTCGCCAGCCGATGTGCTGCCGATCCGAAATGCTGGCGGCAAAAACGCCGGCCTGATTGCCGACCTGCTGGAAGGTTTCATCGGCATCGCCACGAGACGCGGCAGACCGGCCATGGCGCTTTACGATCCCGTTGCCGCTGTCGGCTTCACCTCCGAGCTGCTTGGCTGGCGCCACACGCGGATCGATGTCGAGCTTCACGCGGCGTTAACGCGCGGGCGAACGGTGGTTGAGCCGCGTGCCGACAAGGTTGCCGCCTTCAACGCGCATTTCGCCGACACCGTGAATGCCGAAGCGGCAAAGGCTGCGGTTCTCGAGGCGTTGCGCCGCGAGGCTGCCCGATGAGTGCACAATCCCCGATACGCGAGCCGGTCGATCTCAACGACGATGCGCTGCGCGCCCGCGCGGTTGCCGCTGCGCGCGGCGATGCGGCTTTCGATGTTCTCATTACTGGCGGAACGCTGGTGGATGTGGTGACGGGGGAGCTTCGCGCCGCTGATATCGGCATTGTCGGTCCGCTAATCGCCAGCGTTCACGAACCGGCAAGCCGCAGCGATGCAGCGCAGCTCGTCGACGCGTCGGGCGCCTTTGTCTCGCCCGGCCTGATCGACACGCATATGCACATCGAAAGCTCGATGATAACGCCCGCTGCCTATGCGGCAGCAGTCGTTGCCCGCGGCGTCACCACTATCGTCTGGGACCCGCATGAATTCGGCAATGTCCATGGTGTCGAAGGGGTTCTCTGGGCGGCGAAATCCATCGAAAACCTGCCGCTGCGCGCCATTCTGCTTGCACCCTCCTCAGTGCCATCAGCACCGGGTCTGGAGCGCGGCGGCGCTGATTTCGATGCCGGAATTCTCGCTGATATCCTGTCGTGGCCGCAGATTGGCGGGGTTGCGGAAATCATGAACATGCGCGGCGTCATCGACCGCGATCCACGGATGAGCGGCATCGTACAGGCCGGTCTTGTCTCGGAAAAGCTGATCTGTGGCCATGCGCGCGGCCTGAAGGACGCCGATCTCAACGCCTTCATGGTGGCCGGTGTTTCTTCCGATCACGAGCTGGTCTCGGCTGAAGACCTGATGGCGAAGCTTCGGGCGGGGTTGACCATCGAGCTGCGCGGCTCGCACGATCATCTGCTGCCGGAATTTGTGGAGGCGCTGAATGCGCTCGGCCACCTGCCGCAGACGCTGACGCTCTGCACTGACGATGTTTTCCCGGACGATCTGTTGCGGGGCGGCGGGCTGGATGATGTGGTGCGCCGCCTTGTCCGTTATGGCCTGAAACCGGAATGGGCGCTGCGCGCCGCAACACTGAATGCTGCGCAAAGGCTTGGCCGTGCCGATCTCGGCCTCATCGCCGCCGGTCGCCGTGCCGATATCGTCGTTTTCGAGGATTTGAGTGGTTTTTCACCCCGTCATGTCTTGGCCGGTGGCAGGGCGGTTGCGGAAGCCGGGCATATGCTCGTCGACATTCCAGCCTGCGATGCGGCGGCGCTCGAAGGCTCGATGAAGCTGCCGCTGCGCGCAGCCGATGATTTCCGGGTTGCCTGCGAGGGCGCAAGGGTGCGCCTTGCCACCATCGACCGCCCACGCTTCACGCAATGGGGCGAGGCGGAAGCCGAGGTGAAGGATGGTTTCGTCGTTCCCCCCGAAGGCGCCACGATGATTTCCGTCACCCACCGCCACGGCAAGGCCGAGCCAGTTACCAGGACCGGCTTCCTTACCGGCTGGGGACGCTGGAACGGCGCCTTCGCCACCACCGTCTCGCATGACAGCCACAACCTCACTGTCTTCGGCGGTAATGCCGAAGACATGGCGCTGGCCGCCAATGCGGTGATTGCGACAGGCGGCGGCATGGCTGTCGCCTCTGAGGGTAAGGTGACCGCGCTTCTACCCCTGCCGCTCTCAGGCCTCGTTTCCGATGCGCCGCTTGAAGACGTAGCACAGGCTTTCGAGGAATTGCGCGCCGCTGTCGGCAAGGTGGTCGATTGGCAGCCACCCTATCTGGTCTTCAAAGCCTGCTTCGGCGCCACGCTCGCCTGCAACATCGGTCCTCACCAGACAGATATGGGCATTGCCGATGTGTTGACGGGACGGGTGATGGAAAGCCCGGTGCTTGCGGTGGTGGGGTAAACCAGGGTCGAGCGTTGCCAAAAAGCCGGCATATTGCTAAATCCAACCCCTGTTTACCTGTCGCTCTATATGGATGTTGAACATGGGTGCCTCGAAGTCATCAGATAAGTAAGCCGCAACGACGATATTTCGTTGTTGCGGCGTTCTGTCGAGCGATCCCTGTTTCTTCGGGCAGACGCCGCCAAATGTCCTCATTTGAGCGGATCAATTCTAATGTCTATTCCAACTCCCGTTTGGGGGAGATCGCTGTTGGCAGCAATGCTGCTGATGGCTCCCTTTGATATTCTCGCCTCGCTGGCCATGGATATTTACCTGCCGGTCGTCCCCATCATGCCGGAAGCCCTCGGCACGACACCGGTGGTGGTTCAACTCACGCTCACCGTTTACATGGTGATGCTCGGCCTTGGGCAAATCGTGTTTGGCCCCATCTCCGACCGCATCGGTCGCCGGCCCGTCTTGATCGGCGGTGCCCTGCTGTTCGTCGTGGCCTCGTTCTGCCTCGCAGCTGTGACAACGGCGAGCGCCTTTATCGTTTTCCGGTTCCTTCAGTCGGCTGGAGCGGCGGCGGCATTGGTCGCCACTTTCGCCACCGTTCGCGACGTCTATGCGGATCGTCCGGAAGCAACGACGATATACGGAACGTTCAGCTCCATTCTCGCATTCGTCCCGGCACTCGGTCCGATTGTCGGGGCGGTCATCGCCAATGAATTCGGCTGGCGTGCCATCTTCGTCACCCTGGGCGCGGCAGCTTTCATTGCGACGGTTGCCGCAGGGATGAACTGGAGCGAAACCCGACCGGCGACGGCAACGATGTCACGCCTATCGCCTTTGCGCATGTTGGGCAGTGGTCGCTTCTGGACCTATACGCTTGGGTTCAGCACTGCCATGGGAACGTTTTTCGTATTCTTCTCCACCGCTCCGCTCGTCATGATCGGCAGGGCAGGTCTCTCCGAGGTGGAGTTCAGCCTGGCTTTTGCAACCGTCGCAATCGCAATGATCGTTACCACCCGTTTTGCGAAGTTTTTCGTTGCCAGATGGGGTGTGCAGGGCAGTCTCGTGAGGGGCATGGCCCTGTTGTTCGTGGGGGCGTTTCTGTTCACTGCAGGTGAAGTCGGGGCGGTTCCGTCATTTTTGACGTTTATCGTACCGATGTGGGTCATGGCGGTCGGAATCGTTTTTACGGTTTCAGTCACCGCCAATGGCGCGCTGGAGGAGTTCGGGCACATGGCTGGAACAGCCGTCGCCTTCTATTTCTGCATTCAAAGTCTGTTTGTGGGAATAGCGGGCACCTTGGCTGTCGTCATTCTGCCGGGTGATGCGGCATGGCCGGTGATCGCCTATTCATCGATCATGGCCTGCCTTGTCCTGACGGCGCTATATTTGTTGAACCGCCGGAATATCTGAGCGAGAAAGCCGGGCAGCGCGTCTGCCGCTGCCCGGCTTTTCAGATTTGGGAATGCAAAAAGTGGCTTTCGGCCTTACTCCGCCGCCAGTTCCTGCTCCACCAGTGTTGCCCAGAAAGCGACGCCGGGAACGATTGCCGCGTCGTTGAAGTCGTAGGAGGTGTTGTGGTGCAGCGCGCCATCCACCGCGGGGCCGTTGCCGAGCCAGACGTAGCAGCCGGGGGCTTCGCCCGCGAAAAAGGCGAAGTCGTCGCCGGCGGTCGAGGGCGGGAAGGCGGTGCGGGATTTGTTGCCGAAGACGGTCTTGGCGGCTCGCAGCGCCCGTTTCGTCGCATCGGCATCGTTGATGACGGGCGGAATGCGGCGGATGAATTCATAGCTTGCCTCGATGCCGAACATCGCCGCCGTACCCTTGGCGAGCCTGCCGATTTCCGTTTCAAGCTGGCTGCGCACCTCAGGCGCGTAGGCGCGTGCGGTGCCGCCGATTTCGACGAGATCGGGAATGACGTTGAGCGCCTTGGGGTCACCCGCCTGCACCGAGCAGGCGCTGACGACGGCAGGTTGCAGCGGATCGACGACGCGGCCGACGATGCTTTGCAGCGAAGCGAGGAAGGTGCCCGCCGCCGTTACCGGATCGCGGCCGAGATGCGGCTTGGCGCCGTGGGTGCCGATGCCCCTGAAGGTGACGCGCCAGCTATCGGAAGAGGCAAGCTGCGGTCCTTCCACCACGGCCATTTCGTCAATGCCAAGCCCCGGCATGTTGTGCAGGCCATAAACTGCATCGCAGGGAAACAGGTCGAAAAGCCCGTCCTCAACCATTTTTTTCGCGCCGCCACGGCCTTCTTCGGCCGGCTGGAAGATGAAATGGACGGTGCCGGAAAAATCGCGGGTACTGGCGAGATAACGCGCAGCGCCCAGCAGCATGGCGGTGTGGCCGTCATGGCCGCAGGCATGCATCTTGCCGGGGAACTTCGATTTATAGGGCCGGTCGGGAATTTCCGGCATGGCCAGCGCATCCATGTCGGCGCGAAGACCGATACTGCGGGTGCCGTTGCCCACCTGCAGCGTGCCGACCACGCCGGTACCGCCAAGGCCGCGATGCACCTTCACTCCCGCCCTTTCGAGAAGATCGGCGACGATGGCGCTGGTTCTCTCCTCTTCAAAGCCCAGTTCCGGATGGGCGTGGAGATCGTGGCGAAGCTCCGTCAGGAATGGCAGGTCCTCGCCGATGCGGTCCAGCAGTCTCATGGGTAGCTTGTCCTTGAATATGGGGAAAACCCACGCCATAGGTGGGCTTGTCCGAATGCCTGTTGCTTTGTTTCCTTCTAGCTGAAAAACCCAATGAAATGAACCCGCCGCATGCCTGCGGTTGTCGAAATGCCTGATATGCCGAACGGGGATGGCGCGGATGAAAATCGCTTCCGCTTTTGCCGTCCCGCTTCTGAAAGGAAAACCGATGCCGCAATCCGCATCGCCCGCCGCATCATCCCCCGCCGCGCCGCATGAGTTCTGGCAGGATGTTCTTCCGCCCCGTTCGTTCGATACGACAGGCCCGCATTCGGCTTTCTTTCCGGCGGAGCTGGATGACGGGCGGCAGATCTGCCTGCCGATCCGGTCCTTGGCGGATGGCGAACATGCGCTCGCCTCGCTCATCGTCAATCAGGCCTCTTTTGACGTGCTGGAAGTGCTGGCCGCCGACCTGGCGGAAAAGCTTCGCCCCCTCAAGCCAGATGTCGTGATCGGCCTGCCGACTCTGGGGCTGACGCTTGCCGCAGCCGTTGCCCGTCACCTCGGCCATTCGCGATATGTGCCGCTCGGCACTTCGCGCAAATTCTGGTATCTGGAGGAACTGTCGGTGCCGATGTCCTCCATCACCACCAAGCAGGAAAAACGGCTTTACATCGATCCGCGCATGTTGCCCCTCATCGAGGGCAGGCGGGTGGCGCTGGTGGACGATGTCATCTCCAGCGGCAGCTCAATCATTTCAGGTCTTTCGCTTCTCGCCTCATCCGGCATCAAGCCGGTGGCAATCGGCGCTGCCATGCTGCAATCGGATCGCTGGGTGCAAAAAATCGCTGCTTTCGGGCCGGAATGGCCGGAGCGGGTGAGGGGTGTTTTCGCGACGCCGCTGCTGAAAAAAGCCGAAGGCGGCTGGCAGGCTTGACGTTGCGCAATTCCCGGCAAAAGGCAAGTGGTGATAATTTCATCGTTGCCTAATTTGCGTCTTGCGGAGCCGTGAGAGATCGTCCTAAGATCGTTTCTGACAGACTATAGCAGTCGGCGAAAAATGCGCCGTTTTGCTCTCGCGCGGTGTTATTCCGGCGTCTGCCCGCCCCCTTTGGTTTTGCCGCTTACTGGAATTTCTTGACATGCATGCAGTGTTCGACGGTCATAATGATGTGCTGCTTCGGTTGTGGCGCAACAGCAAGGCCGGTGGCGATCCGGTGGCTGAATTCAAGAACGGCACCCGCGAAGGCCATATCGACGGTCCGCGTGCACGTGCAGGCGGTCTCGGCGGCGGCATCTGCGCCATCTACATTCCTTCCGGCGATCTGGTCCTGCAGGAGCCGGACGCGCAGGGTCATTACGATACACCGCTTGCGGCGCCGCTCGAACGCCAGCCCTCGCTCGATATTGCGATGGAAAAGGCTGCGATCGCGCTCAGGCTTGACCGTGCCGGCGCCTGGCGCCTTTGCCGCTCGACGGCCGATATCCGCAAGGCCTTTGCCGAGGATATTTTCGCGGCCGTGCTGCACATGGAAGGCTGTGAGGCGATCGGTGCCGATCTCGATGCGCTTGAGGTTTTTTATGCCGCCGGCCTGCGCTCGCTCGGTCCGGTCTGGAGCCGGCACAATATTTTCGGTCACGGCGTTCCCTTCTCCTATCCAATGTCGCCCGATACCGCGCCCGGCCTTACCGATGCCGGTTTTGCGCTGGTCAAGGAGTGCAACCGGCTCGGCATTCTCATCGATCTCGCCCACATCACCGAAAAGGGCTTCTGGGATGTGGCGAAGACCACGAACCAGCCTTTGATCGCCAGCCATTCCAACGCACATGCGCTCACCCCCGTCGCCCGCAATCTTACTGACCGGCAGATGGATGCCATCAAGGAGAGCGGCGGTCTGGTGGGCCTCAACTACGCGGTCACCATGTTGCGGGCGGATGCGCGCGACATTGCCGACACGCCGCTTTCCGACATGGTGCGCCACATCGACTACATGGTGGAGCGTATGGGCGTCGATTGCGTGGCGCTCGGATCGGATTTCGACGGCGCGACGGTACCCGTTGGCGTTGCCGATGCCAGCGGCAACCACAATCTGGTTGCGGCGCTGAAATCGGCGGGCTACGGTGATGGAGAACTTGCTAAAATATGCCGGGAAAACTGGCTGCGCGTCCTATCCCAGGCCTGGCACGAGCCGGCCTGAAGGCAAATAAAAGCGAACTAAATCAATCTCATAACAAAAGGGGAGATCCTATGATCAAATCGCTCAACAAGTCCATGCGTATCCTCAGCACCAGCGCTGCTCTGTCGCTGATGATGCTGTCTGCGCCGCACGCTTTTGCCGCCACGCCGGCCGATACGCTGGTTGAAGGTTTCGCCATCGACGACATCATCACGCTCGATCCGGGTGAGGCATTCGAGCTGTCGGCAGCTGAAGTTACTGGCAACACCTACAGCAAGCTGGTTTCCATCGATCTCAACGACACCTCCAAGGTGATCGGCGATCTGGCCGAGAGCTGGACGACCTCTGAAGACGGTCTCACCTATACCTTCAAGCTGAAGACCGGCCTGAAATTCGCCTCCGGCAATCCGGTGACGGCAGATGATGTTGCCTTTTCCTTTGAACGTGCCATCAAGCTCGACAAGTCGCCAGCATTCCTTCTGACGCAGTTCGGTCTCAAGGGCGACAACGTCACTGAGAAGGCGAAAGCGACGGATGCCAACACCTTCGTACTGACGGTCGACAAGCCCTACGCACCAAGCTTCGTGCTGAACGTTCTGACCGCGACCGTTGCCGCAGTTGTCGACAAGAAGCTGGTAACCGAAAAGGCCAAGCCCGTCACGCCGAGCGCCGATTACAAATACGACACCGATTTCGGCAATGCGTTCCTGAAAACAGGTTATGCCGGTTCCGGCCCCTACAAGATCCTTGGCTGGAAGGCCAACGAAGCCGTCATTCTGGAGGCCAACCCCAACTATTACGGTGAGAAGCCGAAGTTGAAGCGCGTGGTCTATCGTCACATGAAGGAAAGCTCCGGCCAGCGCCTGGCGCTTGAAAACGGTGATATCGACGTTGCCCGCAACCTCGAGCCGGGTGATATGGAAGCCGTTTCCAAGAAGGAAGGCCTTGCCGTCACCTCCGCGCCCAAGGGCACCGTTTATTACTTCAGCCTCAACCAGAAGAACGAGAACCTGAAGAAGCCTGAGGTCGTCGAGGCCTTTAAATATCTCGTCGACTACGACGCGATCGGCGCGACGATCATCAAGGGCATCGGCGAAATCCACCAGACCTTCCTGCCAAAGGGCCAGCTCGGCGCGCTTGACGAGAACCCATACAAGCTCGACGTCGCCAAGGCCAAGGAACTGCTGGCGAAGGCTGGTCTGAAGGACGGCTTCACCGTGACCATGGATGTGCGCAACACGCAGCCGGTGACCGGCATTGCCGAAAGCGTACAGCAGACGCTGGCGCAGGCTGGCATCAAGCTGGAAATCATTCCCGGCGACGGCAAGCAGACGCTTACCAAGTATCGCGCCCGCACGCACGATATCTACATCGGCCAGTGGGGTTCGGACTATTTCGACCCGAACTCGAATGCCGAGACCTTCACGATCAACTACGACAACTCCGAAGAAGGCAAGAACAAGACGCTTGCCTGGCGTAACGCCTGGGACGTTCCGGAGTTGACGAAGGAAACGCAGTCGGCACTTCTGGAAAAGGATAATGCCAAGCGCGCCGCCATCTATCAGAACCTCCAGAAGGAAGTTCTCGAAAAAGGCCCGTTCGTCATCATCTTCCAGCAGACGGAAGTGGCGGGATACTCCGCGAAGCTCAAGGGCCTGAAGCTCGGCCCGAGCTTCGACACCAACTATGTCTATACGATCTCCAAGGAATGATCCGGAAGGATCGGTCTATTGAGCATCGTTGAAGCAAACAGCCGGGCGAGGCAGGGCAAACGCCGTGCCAACGCCCGCGCGAAGGCCATTCTCGGCTTCGCCGTCACCGTCATCACCACCTTTCTGGGGTTGATGGCGGTCACATTTTTCATTGGCCGCGTTGTGCCGATCGATCCCGCGCTAGCAATTGTCGGCGACCGCGCGCCTGCGCATGTGGTCGAGCGCGTGCGTGAGCAGCTCGGCCTCAACCTGCCGCTCTGGCAGCAGTTCTTCATCTATCTGAAGCAGGCGCTGTCGGGTGATTTCGGCATCTCAGTCCTCACCACCAACCCGGTGATGGAGGATATCAAGCGGGTTTTCCCGGCAACCATAGAGCTTGCCACGCTCGGCACCATCATCGGCGCCGTTTTTGGCATTCCGCTCGGCGTGCTTGCCGCGGTCAAGCGCGGCAGCTTTGCCGACCAGGTCGTGCGCGTCATCGGCCTTATCGGCTATTCCGTGCCGATTTTCTGGCTTGGCCTCCTGGCGCTCCTGGTGTTTTACGCCCGGTTGCAATGGGTCGCCTATCCCGGCCGGATGGATATCGTCTACGAATTCACCTTTACGCCGGTCACGGGTTTCTTCCTGATCGACGCGATCTGGCAACGGCAATGGGACGTATTGTGGGATCTGTTCCGCCACATCATCCTGCCCGCCTCGCTGCTCGGCTATTTTTCGCTGGCCTATATCAGCCGCATGACGCGTTCGTTCATGCTGAATGAGCTCGCCCAGGAATATATCGTTGCGGCGCGCGCCAAGGGGCTTTCGGAAACGCGCATCATCTGGTTTCACGCGCTGCGCAACGCGGCCGTGCCGCTGGTGACCGTGATTGCGCTATCTTACGCCGGTCTGCTGGAAGGTTCGGTGCTGACCGAAACCATCTTCGCGTGGCCGGGGCTCGGCCTCTACATCACCAATTCCCTGCAGAATGCGGATATGAATGCCGTTCTTGGCGGCACGATCGTGATCGGCGCCATCTTCGTCGGCATCAATCTCTTCTCCGATCTGCTTTACCGGACGCTCGACCCAAGGACGCGCAGCCGATGACGATTTCGACCGATACACTCAAACCCTACAGCCGCGAATGGCTGCTCTCCGACCGGCCTGCCTCGCGCAGGCAGGCACGGCTAGGCCGTGCCTATGTCATCTGGCGGCGCTTTTCGGAAAACCGGCTGGCGCTGCTTGGCCTCGGCATCATCATTGCGCTGCTGCTTGTCGCACTGTTCGCCAATGTGCTTGCACCACACGATCCGGTGCAGGGCGATCTGCGCAATGCCCGACTTCTGCCTCCGGGGACAGAAGGTTACCTGCTCGGCACTGACGATCAGGGGCGTGATATTCTCTCGCGCCTCATCCACGGTTCGCGGCTGACCCTGTTCGTCGTGCTGCTGGTGGCCATCATCGCCGCACCCATCGGACTCATCGTCGGCACCGTCTCGGGTTATGCCGGCGGCTGGGTGGATGCCGTTCTGATGCGCATCACCGATATTTTTCTGGCCTTTCCGAAGCTGGTTCTGGCGCTTGCGCTGGTGGCCGCACTTGGGCCGGGCATTGAAAACGCGGTGCTCGCCATCGCGGTCACCTCATGGCCGCCCTATGCGCGCATCGCGCGCGCCGAAACCATGACCTTCCGCAATTCCGATTTCATCGCGGCGGTCAAGCTCATGGGCGCGTCGCCGTTTCGCATCGTTCTGAAACACGTCATGCCACTTTGCATGTCGTCGCTCATCGTGCGTGTCACGCTCGATATGGCGGGCATCATCCTCACAGCAGCCGGTCTCGGCTTCCTTGGCCTCGGTGCACAGCCGCCGCTGCCGGAGTGGGGCGCGATGATTGCTTCCGGACGCCGTTTCATTCTCGACCAATGGTGGGTTGCCGCCATGCCGGGCATTGCGATCCTGATCGTCAGCCTCGGTTTCAACCTTCTGGGCGATGGCCTGCGCGATGCGCTGGACCCCAAGGAGGCGAACCAATGAGCGCGCCGCTTCTGACCGTCGAGAACCTGCGCGTTTCCTTTCCCACCCGCACCGGGCTGGTGGAGGCGGTGCGTGGCGTCTCGTTCACGCTAGGACGCGAACGCCTAGGCATCGTCGGCGAGTCCGGCTCCGGCAAATCGCAGACCGGCCGCGCCATCATGGGCCTGACGCCGAAAAGCGCTCGCATCGAGGCCGATGTGTTGCGCTTCGGCGATGTCGATCTTCTCAGTGCTTCGGCAAAGGAACGGCGGCTCATGCGCGGCAAGCGCCTGGCCATGATCCTGCAGGACCCGAAATATTCGTTGAACCCGGTCATGCCCATCGGCCGCCAGATCATGGAAACGCTGCGTACCCATGAAAGCATCGGTTCCGGCGAGGCGCGCCAACGCACGCTCGCCATGCTGGAGGCGGTGCAGATCCGCGATCCCGAGCGCGTGTTCGATCTTTACCCGCACGAGGTTTCCGGCGGAATGGGCCAACGCGTCATGATTGCCATGATGCTGGTCTGCGGCCCGGAACTTCTGATCGCCGATGAGCCGACTTCCGCGCTCGACGTGACGGTCCAGCTCGAAGTGCTCGATATTCTCGACAAGCTGGTTCGCGACCGCGGCATGGGGCTGATTTTCGTCAGCCACGATCTGCGGCTGGTGTCGTCTTTCTGCGACCGCGTTCTGGTCATGTATGCGGGCAAGGTCGTTGAGGAGCTCTCTTCTGCCAATCTTAAAGAGGCGAAGCATCCCTATACGCAGGGTCTTTTGAACTGCCTGCCGGAAATTGGCGGCCACCGGCATCCGCTGCCGGTTCTGGAACGCAAGGCGGAGTGGCGCGCATGAGCACGGTTCTTTCTATCAAAGACATGGTGGTCGATTTCGACGGATATATCGCGCTCGACAGCGTCAGCATCGATGTGGCCGAGGGTGAGTCCTTCGGTATCGTCGGCGAGTCCGGTTCCGGCAAGTCGACGCTGCTTCGGGCAATTGCCGGCCTCAACCATTTCGACGAAGGCTCGTTGATGGTGGCCGGTCGCTCCTATTCGGGCAAGCACCGCGACAAGAGCTTTTATAGCGATGTGCAGATGGTGTTTCAGGACCCTTACGGTTCCCTGCACCCTCGCCAGACAGTGGATGCGCTGCTGCTAGAACCACTCGTCATCCACGGTCTCGACAATCGCGAGCAACGCATCGCGCGTGCGCTTGATGAGGTGGGTCTCGGCACCGGTTTCCGCTTCCGCTATTCGCACCAGCTTTCCGGCGGTCAGCGGCAGCGTATTGCCATTGCCCGCGCGCTGATCGTCGAGCCGAAGATTCTGCTACTGGATGAGCCGACCTCGGCGCTCGACGCGTCCATTCAGGCGGAAATCCTCAATCTGCTGGAACAGGCCCGCAAGGACCGCAACCTCACCTTCGTTATGGTCAGCCACGATCTCGGCGTCATCAGCCACATGTGCGATCGCCTTGCGGTAATGAAAAGCGGCAAGGTGGTGGAAATGCTGGAGGCGGAAGCGCTGGAAAGCCGCGAGTTTACTGCGGATTATACCAGGCAGCTGCTGGTGGCGAGCGAGGGCTTCAAGCGCGCTTGAGCTGCCGCTATAGTCGGGTCAAGCCCGGCATGACGGACAGTGTCGGCCAAAACAGGGTATCCCGACCATGCAATTGCGCGCATTGATGTATTTCGACGAACTTGTCCGCACCAATTCCATGCGCGCCGCTGCCGAAAATCTGAATGTCGCGCCGACGGCAGTCAGCCGCCAGATCGAGAACCTCGAATATTATTTTGGCTCGCCTTTGGTGGAGCGTTCCAGCCGGGGCGTGAAGCTGACGGCGGCGGGGGAATTGCTGGCTGCCCGCGCCGGCAAGACGCTGCGCGAACTCGACCATGTGCACCAGCTGATCGATGACCTGAAGGGGCTTCAGCGCGGCCGGGTCACCGTTTATGCCAATGGCGCGACGGTTGCGAACCTTCTGGCGCCGGTGCTGGCGCAGTTCAGCCTCAAATATCCGCAGTTGCGCTTCGAGGTGCACATCACCAGCGCGCGCCAGGCGATGGAAGCACTGGGTGCAGCCGAAGCGGATCTGGTCGTCAGCCTTTTTGCGCCCAAGGTCTCCGGCGTGAAAGTGCGCTCGCGCACCCGTATCAGTTACGATGCTATCTTTCCGACCGGCCATGCGCTTGCCGCGCAGGCGGAAGTCTCGCTGAAAGAACTGGCCGGCCTGCCGCTTGCCCTGCCGGACAAGAGTTTCGCGGCGCGTCAGGCCTTCGATACACTGTTTGCCGATGCCGGTATCGAGCTTGATCCCGTCTTTATCACCAGTTCGCTGGAAATGCTGAAGGAACTGGTTCTGGGCCATGCCGCGGCCACGCTGTTGCCGGCCTTGTCGGTGGCGCGTGAAATTCGCAGCGGCCAGATGGTTGCTGTTCCGCTTTCCGGCAAGAAGGGCATCCACACCCAGATCGATCTCTGCGTGGCGCCCGACCGTCAACTATCCTTCGCCGCCTCTAAGCTTGCCGATTTCATCGAGCGTTTCATGCGCGAGGCGACAGCGGGGTAGGGGAATTCGTCAGCCTGGAGAATTGTCCATCCCGGTTGATTTCCATCCGTATTTCCGTGTAGCCATTTCAGCTACACGGAGCACACAAAAATCACGATTGTGTGTGCGCCTGCAACATGACACTCTTTTTGCAACGGGTGGTCTTCGAAAGGCAAAAATGCCTCGGCCGCCAGACAGGGGACAATGATGCCACGCACTTATTTTTCGCAGCCGCTGAAAGTTACGCGGCGCGCCGCGCTTGCGCTTGCACTGGGGACGGCGCTCTGGATGCCGCTTTCTATGACGGACGCCGCGGCCGCGCCGAAGACCGCCTTGACGCTGGGCATGACAGTGGAGCCGACTGGTCTCGACCCGACAATTGCGGCACCCGTCGCCATCGGTCAGGTCAGCTGGCAGAACATATTCGAAGGTCTCGTCACCATCGACCATGACGGCAAGGTGAAACCGCAGCTTGCCGAAAGCTGGGAAATTTCAGCCGATGGCAAGACCTATACGTTCAAGCTGCGCCAGGGTGTTACCTTCCACGACGGCGAGGCCTTCGATTCCTCTGTTGCGAAATTTTCGCTCGACCGGGCGCGCGGTGAAACGTCGGTAAACCCACAAAAACGCTTCTTCACCGCCATCGAGAGCATAGAAACGCCGGATGCCGCGACGCTGGTACTGAAGCTGAAGCAGCCGGCGGGCAGCCTGATCTACTGGCTCGGCTGGCCGGCCTCCGTCATGGTTGCGCCGAAGAGCGCTGACAATAACCGTACCACGCCCATCGGCACCGGCCCGTTCAAGTTCGTGAACTGGGCCAAGGGCGACAAGGTGGAATTGGAGAAGAACGCGGCCTATTGGGACAAGGCGGTGGCGGTGAAGCTTGAAAAGGCCACCTTCCGCTTCGTTTCCGATCCGCAGGCGCAGGCAGCGGCACTGAAATCCGGCGATATCGATGCCTTCCCGGAATTCGGCGCGCCGGAACTGATGACGTCCTTCGACGGCGATGCGCGTCTCGGTACCTTCGTCGGCAATACGGAACTCAAGGTCGTGGCTGGCATGAACAATGCCCGCAAACCCTTCAACGACAAGCGCGTGCGCCAGGCGCTGATGATGGCGGTGGACCGCGGCACGGTGATTGAAGGCGCATGGTCGGGTTACGGCACGGCCATCGGCAGCCACTACACGCCGAACGATCGCGGTTACATCGATACGACCGGTGTTCATTCTTACGATATAGACAAGGCAAAGGCGCTTCTTGCCGAAGCGGGTTACCCCGACGGTTTCAGCTTCACGATCAAGGCCCCGCAAATGGCCTATGCCCAGCGGACCTCGCAAATCCTCCAGGCGATGTTGGCCGAAATCGGTGTCACCATGACCATCGAGACCACGGAATTTCCGGCAAAATGGGTGGCGGATGTTTTGAAGGGCGCGGATTACGACATGACCATCGTCGCCCACGCTGAGCCGATGGATATCGATATCTACTCCCGTGATCCCTATTATTTCAACTATAAGAACCCTGCCTTCAACGAGGTCATCGCCAATGTTGAAAAAACGGCGGATGCGGCCGAGCAGGAAAAGCTGTACGGCGAAGCCCAGAAAATCCTCGCCGAAGATGTGCCGGCGCTGTTCTTGTTCGTGATGCCGAAACTCGGCGTCTGGGACAAGAAGTTGAAGGGGTTGTGGGAAAACGAACCCATTCCGTCCAATGTGCTGACGGATGTGCATTGGGAAGAGTGACGTTTGTTGTGAACGGTGAGGCGCATTCCTACCCACCACCTCATTCCTGTGCCTGTCACAGAAATCCAGCCAGCCCAAGTCGTTGGGCTGAAAGGAATCTTTCCGCCGTGCAGGCACGCTTCGGCTGGATCCCTGTGACAAGCACAGGGGTGAGGGAAGAGTGTGCGGGGATGACAATAAATCCATCCGCCACATCCCGAAACGAAACAACGCAAGGAAAGAATGCCAGATGTTAGCCGTTCTCGTCCGGCGCCTTGCAAGCCTCATCGTCACGTTGTTTGCGGTGTCGCTCATCATCTACATCATCATGGGGCTGTTGCCGGGTGATCCGGCGGCCATCATGCTCGGCACGTCGGCGAGCCCGGATACGCTTCTCGCGCTGCAAATGCAGATGGGTCTCGATCAGCCCTTGCCATTGCGTTACATCCACTGGCTTGCAGGCGTATTCCGGGGTGATCTCGGACAATCCTATACCTACGGCGTGCCGGTAGCGGGGCTTATTGTCGAGCGGCTTGCCGTCACCCTGCCGCTTGCGCTGCTCGCGGTCTGCCTGTCGGTCGCCATCGCCATTCCGCTCGGCGTCGCGGCAGCGAGAAGCCGAAACGGGCCGGTGGATTTCGCAGCCGGGCTGTTTTCCCATGTCGGCATTGCCGTTCCCGGTTTCTGGGTCGGGCTGCTGCTCATCATCGTCTTTTCCACCACGCTCGGCTGGATGCCATCAGGCGGTTTTCCCGGCTGGCGTCCGAGTTTTTCTGCCGGATTTATCGCGCTTGTGCTTCCAGCCATCGCGCTTGCGCTGTCGCAGGCAGGCGTCCTCACCCGCGTCTGCCGCTCGGCAGTACTTGAGGTAATGAACGAGGATTTCGTGCGCACCGCCCGCGCCAAGGGGCTGAGCGAGCGGGTAGCGCTGTGGCGACATGCGGTGCCGAACGCCATGATCCCCGTTGTCACCATGATCGGCCTGCAATTCACCTTCCTGATTGCCGGGGCAGTGCTGGTGGAGAATGTCTTCAACCTGCCGGGCCTCGGGCGGCTTGCCTATCAGGCGTTGACCCAGCGGGATATCGTCGTCATGCAGTCCGTCGTGCTGTTCTTCTCGGCGCTTGTCATCGTCATGAATTTTCTGGTCGATATCGCCTATCTCTTTATCGATCCAAGACTGCGGGCAGGTGCACGATGATGCGACTGATCCGCCGCCGCCCCGCTTTCGTCCTTGGCATCGCTGTCACTCTCTTTCTTGTCGCGGTTGCCCTGCTTTCGCTGGTCTGGACGCCGGTTTCTCCGACGAAGATACAGATTGCCCAGAAGCTGAAATCGCCCTTTGCCTATGGCGGGCTTGGCACCGACCATTTTGGCCGCGATGTGCTGTCCATGCTGATGGCGGGGGCATGGAATTCGCTCTCCACCTCCATCGCCGCCGTTGCCATCGGCGCGCTCATTGGCACGGCGCTTGGCGTATCGGTCGCGGCACTGCGCGGTTTCACCGAAACCCTGGTGATGCGCGCCTGCGATATCATCTTCGCCGTACCGCCGATTTTGTCGGCCATGATGCTCGGCGCGTTCATCGGTACGGGGCGGTTCACCGCCATCATCGCCATTGCCACCTTCATGGTGCCGGTCTTTGCGCGGCTGACGCTGGGTGCGGCCTTGCAGATATGGTCGCGGGAATATGTCACCGCCGCCACCAGCATCGGCCAGAACCGCGCCAAGATCACGCTGTTTCATATCGTGCCGAATATTTCCAACCAGATCATCGTGCAGGTGACCATCCAGCTCGGCCTTGCCATCCTTACCGAAGCGGGACTCTCATTCCTCGGTCTCGGCATGCCGCCGCCGGCTGCCACCTGGGGGCGGATGCTGGCCGATGCGCAGACCTATCTAGGTGCTGCACCCTGGCTTGCCATCACGCCCGGCCTTGCCATTGCGCTCGCGGTCTTCGGCCTCAATCTGCTTGGCGATGGCCTGCGCGACCTGCTGGACCCACGCGATACCAGCTGACCGCTTCAAGCCGATATCGCCCATATTATCTGTTTTCTGACGAGACGAAGCTTATGACCGATCTCATACACCTCAACACGCTCGAAATCCTGGCGCTTTACGGGCAAAAGAAGCTGTCGCCATCGGAATATTGGCAGGCGGTAGAGGCCCGTATCGACGCATTCGAGCCCACGGTGAACGCGCTTTACGCCTATGATCCCGAGGATGCCCGCAAGCAGGCGCTGGCCTCAACGACGCGCTGGCAAAAAGGTGAAACGCTCGGGCCCCTCGATGGGATTCCGGTGTCGCTGAAGGAATTGATCGCCACTAAAGGCCAGCCGGTTCCGCTTGGCACCAAAGCGGTGGAACTGGTGCCGGCCCTGGAAGACGCGCCGGTTGCGGCCCGCTGCCGCGAGGACGGCGCCATCATTTACGCCAAAACCACCTGCCCGGATTACGGCATGTTGTCATCGGGCCTTTCCAGTTTTCACAAGCTCAGCCGCAACCCGTGGGACCCGACACAGAACCCCGGCGGCTCCAGTGCCGGCGCGGCTTCTGCCGGTGCTGCGGGTTACGGCACCCTGCATATCGGCACGGATATTGGCGGCTCGGTGCGGCTACCGGCGGGGTGGACGGGGCTGTTCGGCTTCAAGCCCAGCCAGGGCCGCATACCCGTCGATCCCTATTATACCGGCCGCTGCGCCGGACCGATGACCCGCACCGTCGTCGACGCCGCCTATGCCATGGCCACGCTTTCCCGCCCGGACTGGCGCGACGGCACCGCGCTGCCGCCCAACAATATCAACTGGATGGACCTCGATATCGACGTAAAGGGCCTGAGGATCGGCCTGATGCTGGATGCCGGCTGCGGCTTGGCCCTGGACGATGAGGTGCGGGATGCTGTTGTGGCGTCCGCAAAGCTGTTCGAGGATGCAGGTGCCATCGTGGTCCCGGTCGAGCCGGTGCTGTCTCGGGACATGCTTGATGGGCTGGATGATTTCTGGCGGGCGAAATTCTGGGGCGATATGGCGGCGCTGAGTGACGAACGACGCGCGGCGATCCTTCCCTATATTCACGAATGGGCGCAGAAGGGCGCTGATGTTTCCGGCGCGCGGGCCGTTTTCGGTTTCAACCAGACCATGGAAATGCGCAAAGCCTGCGGGCGGTTGATGCAGTCGGTTGATGTGGTGATTTCACCCGTCAATCCCATCGTCTCCTATCCGGCCGACTGGGCCTCGCCCACCAACGACCCCGAGCGACCCTTCGAACATATCGCCTTCACCGTCCCTTGGAATATGTCGGAACAGCCAGCATCCTCGATCAATTGCGGTTTCTCGAAATCCGGGATGCCGATCGGCTTGCAGATCGTCGGCCCGCGTTACGCGGATCTGCTCGTGCTCAAGCTTTCCAAGGCCTTCGAGGATTGGGGCGGCGGTGTTCGGCGCTGGCCGGAGCCGCCCAAAGCGCGCTGATCGCGTCTTTATCGGCCCTGTAGTATAGCCATAATACCCGCTTCTCCACCCCTCCTGTTACGGTGCCCCGGGCATTCAAAACGGGAGGAGCAAGCATGCCGAAGAAGATTTTGATGATCACCGGCGATTTCGCCGAGGACTACGAGACCATGGTGCCGTTCCAGACGCTGCTTGCGGTTGGTCACACGGTGCATGCCGTCTGCCCCGGCAAGAAGGCTGGCCAGACGATCGCGACCGCGATCCATGATTTCGAGGGCGACCAGACCTATTCAGAAAAACGCGGCCATAATTTCGCGCTCAACGCAACTTTTGCCGATATCAAGGTCGCGGATTACGACGCGCTGGTCATTCCGGGTGGTCGCGCGCCGGAATATCTGCGGCTGAATGCGGATGTGCTTGCCGCCGTGAAGCATTTCTTCGAGGCTGACAAGCCGGTCGCGGCCGTCTGCCACGGTGCCCAATTGCTGGCGGCTGCGGGTGTCCTCAAGGGCCGCACCTGCTCGGCCTATCCGGCCTGCCGCCCCGAGGTGGAACTGGCGGGCGGTACCTATGCCGATATCGCCATCGATGTGGCGGTTACCGACGGCAAGCTGGTGACGGCGCCCGCATGGCCGGCGCATCCGGCATGGCTTTCGCAATTCATGGCGGTGCTCGGCAGATAAGGCCGGCGGAATGGGGCTTTTGCCGGTCCCGTTTCCCGTCTATCTTCTGCAGCTTGCTGAGGGAGGACACAATGTGCAAGCTTTTCATCAAGGCAGACCCGACGCTTTGGGAAAGCCATACCCGGTCTTTGCGGATCGATGGCATGGTCACCAGTGTCAGACTTGAAAACTTCTTCTGGACGACTCTGGACGAGATTTCACGCCGCGATGGCATGAACAGCGCGCAGCTCATTGCCAAGCTTTATAATGAATCGATCGATGCCGGGCATGATCTCGGCAACTTCACCTCGTTTCTACGAGTCTGCTGCGGGCGTTATCTGGCCTTGCAGCTTTCCGGCGATATTCCGGCGCGCAGCGACATTCCGATTGCTGCGCTGGATGCAGACAGCATTCTCGACGCGGAAAAGATGAATTATCACTGAGGTAAAGGGAAGGGCGCAGCCACCGCGCCCTTCGCCTCAGCTCTTAAGCGCCCTTGGATCAAGCGCATCGCGCACGGCATCGCCGATATAGTTGACGCTCAGAACCGTCAGCGAGATTGCCAGTCCAGGCCACAGCACGCGCGAGGGCGTCAGCTGCAGGAAGTTGGCGCCATCGAACAACAGTCGTCCCCAGGTCGGAAAGTCGGACGGAAAACCGAGGCCGAGGAAGGACAGCGCCGATTCCGTGATGATGGCCGAGGCGATGCCGAGCGTGGCTGAGACCATGATCGAACTCAACACATTCGGCAGGATATGGCGCAGGATAATGCGGTATTCGCGCATGCCGCTCGATTTCGCCGCCATGATAAACTCCTGGCTTTTGATCGTCAGCACGTCGCCGCGCACGATGCGTGCGGTATGCATCCAGCTGGTTACCCCGATCACGAAGACGATGAGGATGAAGATACCGGTTTCCGGCCCGAAGGCGGCACGCAGCGTATCACGGAACAGCATGAGAATGACGAGCAGCAGCGGCAGCAGCGGCAGGGCCAGGAACAGGTCCGTCAGCCGCATCAGCGGCCCGTCAAGCCTTCGGAAATAGCCTGACAGCACCCCCACCAGCGTGCCGAGAAACAGCGCCAGCAGCATGGCGGTGATGCCGACGGCAAGCGAGATGCGCCCGCCCGCCAGCACCTGCGCCAGCATGTCCTTGCCCAGATTGTCGGTGCCGAAGGGATGCGCCAGCGACGGCCACTGGTTGCGTTCCTTCACATTGATGGCATTGGGCGCGACAGTGTGGATATAGGGCCCGACATAGACCGCAAGCAAAATAAAGATGAAAACGAACAGGCCTGCCACGCCGCCCTTGTGGACCCGGAACTGTTTCCAGATATCGGCAAGTGCCGATTGCACAGGCGTGGCGGCAACGGCTGGTGCTGCGAGGGTGGCGTCAGTCATAGCGGATCCTCGGGTCGAGAATGCCGTAAAGCACGTCGGCAATCAGGTTGAAGAGCACGATAAGCACCGCGAAAATGAAGGTCAGCGTCTGCACCAGCGGAATATCCGCACCCTGAACGGCGGTGATCAGCAATTGGCCAAGCCCGTTCACACGGAAAATCTGTTCGGTAATGATGGCGCCGGAAAAGATCGTCGGCACGCCGAGTGCGATGACGGTGACGACGGGTATAAGGCTGTTGCGCAGGACGTGAACGAGCAGAACGGATTTTTCCTTCACGCCCTTGGCACGCGCGGTGCGTACATAGTCCTGATGGAGATTGTCCAGCATGGAGGCGCGCACGAAACGGCTGATCTGCGAGACGTTGTAGAGGGTCAGCACCAGAACCGGCATGAACATCTGTTTGATCTGTGCCACGAGGCTTCCCCAGTCAGTCACCTGCAGATTGGTGTCGTAGACGGAAGGGAACCATTGCAGATACGAGCTGAAGATGACGACCAGCAGCACGCCGGTGAAGAAGGTGGGAACCGAATAACCCACCATCGAGACGAAGGTGCCGATCTGATCGAAGATCGAATATTGTTTGTAGGCGGAAATGACGCCGATCGGGATCGCCAGAAGCGCGCCGAAGAGATAGGCAAGGCCGACGACCCAAAGCGTTTGCGGCATGCGCTGGATGACAAGATCGACCACCGGGCTGCGCGTTGCCCAGGACAGCACACGCATGCGGCTGCCGTCGCCGATCTGCCAGCCTGTCAGCTTCTCGAACAGGTTCAGCGGTTCATTGATGAAGAACTGCTGCAGCCACAGCATGTAACGGATGAAGAAGGGCTGGTCGAGACCGAGCGAGGCGCGGATCTGCTCGCGCACTTCGGGCGGAATGGTCAGCGGCAGGTCGCCGGTCGGATCATTCGGCGCCAGATCGAGTAGGGCGAAGATGACGAAGCTGATGACGAGCAACGTCGGTACGGCAAAGGCAAGCCGCCGGAGCGTAAAGGTAAACATCGGAAAGTCTCCAGACCGTCAGGGTCTCGCAAAACGAGCGCGGTCCCCCCGTCAGGGGCGACCGCGCATTTGCGGGTTACTTCTTGCGGGACCAGTCCGCGACGTTCCAGAGTTCCGAATCCCAGGCGTTCATGCGAACGCCTTCGAGTGTCAACGAATGCGAGGAGACGCTGCCGCGATGGATGAGCGGAATATGCGCGCCTTCTTCGGTCAGCATATCGTTCAGCTGCTTGGAAATCTCACCGCGCTTGGCAGGGTCTGCGGTCTTGGAGAGTTCGCCCACCAGCTTGTCGAATTCCGGGTTGCAATAACGCGGAATGTTCTGGCCCTGCCAGCCGTTAGCCGGAGCCGGGATCTTGTCGCATAGCCATTCCGCCAGATATTTTTCCGGGTCGGTACCGTCGAAATTGTTGGTGTACATTTCAACATCGGCGAAAAATTTCTGGAAGGTGTCGGGGCTTGCCGGATCGCCGCCGAAGAAGACGGAGGCGCTGACATTGCGCAGTTCGGAAGCAACGCCAATCTGCGACCACATGTCCTTCACCAGTTCCTGCGTGGCCTGGCGAACGGAGTTTGTGGAGGTCTGGTACAGGAAGGACAGTTTCACACCGTTCTTGGCGCGGATGCCGTCGGCGCCCTTTACCCAGCCCGCATCATCCAGCAGCTTGTTTGCGCCTTCCAGATTCTGTTTCAGGCACCAGCTGTCATTCTTGGTCGAAGCGACGGCTTCCGGAGCCGGCACGATATTGCAGGTCGGCTTGCCTGCCTCGCCGTAACCTGCCTCATCGATAATATCGCGGTCGATGGCAAGCGAGAGCGCGCGGCGCACGGCCGGGTCGGAAAGGGCCGGATGCGGGCCGCCTTCCTTGGTGGAGCGCTTGTCACCCAGCGCAGGATCGGCGTTGTACCAGTTGAGATTGATACGCTCGACCTGCGTGCCGAAGGCAGTTTCCAGCTTGCCCTTGCCGGCAGCTACCATGGTGGCCAGAATTTCCGGCTCCACCTGCATGTTCCAGGCGTAGTCGAATTCGCCGGTTTCAAGAACGGCGCGTGCAGCGGAAGCTGCATCGCCGCCGCCCTTCAGGGTAGCCGTGGCGAAGGCGGGCTTGGCCGGATCGCGATAATTGGGGTTGGCCACGAAGCTGATGACGTCGTTCGGCTTGAAATCCTTGACCACGAAGGGGCCGGTGCCGATGGGGCCGAAATTGGCGGATGTGCAGCCGGGAGCCGCAGCGCCGACGCATTTTTCAAACTGTTTCTTCTGGATGACAGGCGATTGTGCGCCAACAAATGCGGAATAGGGGTAGGGCTTCGGTTCGTTGAAGCTGATCTTGATGGTGTGGGCGTCGACCGCCTCGACGTTCTTCACGCCCTCATATTGTGCCGCCTGCGCGCAGCCGCCGTCCGGTGCGATGCAATATTTCCAGGTGAAGATGACGTCGTCAGCGGTAAAGGGCGTGCCATCAGACCATTTGACGTCGCTCTTCAGTTTCCACGTCATGCTGAGCAGATCTTTCGCGATGCCGCCATTGTCGACCGTCGGAATTTCGCTCACCAGCATCGGCACCAGCTCGCCTTTTTCGTCGTAGCGCGCCAGCGGCTCGATCACCATGGACGAGCTGTAGACTTCCTTCGTGCCAGCGGACAGATATGGGTTGAGTGTCGATACAGCCTGCCAGAAAAGAATTTTCAGTTCGCCGTCACTGCCACGCTCGGCATGGGCGGCAGAGCCTGCCATGGCCAAGGCCGCCACCGTGCTGGCAAAGAGAACGCTGCGCTTCTTCATTGTGATTTTCCCCTTTGAAGATTTTATCTGTTTGAATGTTTGACGCTTTTCCTCAACGTCATTTGCAAGTCTTTTGTTTTAAGTGTTTGACTTTGCTAACGAATATTCTTCCGTTCCCAGTGATGCTATTGTCAGTTTTTTTGAAATGCAAGCCCCAAACTCTGATTGATGAACAAAATTTGAGCCGATTGGCTTCGGGCCTATTTTTCACTCATCTAGCGAAATTCATACTTGCAAAAGCAGAAATTCCAAACGCAATATGCTTCCCGACAACCCGGCGGGGAACAAAAAAAGGAAAAATGGGAATGCCGATATTGAACCGTGTGGCCGAGATGCAGGAAGAAGTAGCCGGTTGGAGGCGCCACCTGCACGAGACGCCGGAGCTGCTCTACGACGTCTTCGAAACCTCGAAATTCGTGGCGGAGAAACTCAAATCCTTTGGATGCGATATCGTCGAAACCGGCATTGGCAAGACCGGCGTGGTGGGCATCATCAAGGGGCGGCACGGGGACGGCCCGACCATCGGTTTTCGCTCCGACATGGATGCGCTGCCGATCCTCGAAACCAGCGGCAAGCCTTGGGCTTCCAAGGTTCCGGGCAAGGCCCATTCGTGCGGCCATGACGGGCACACGGCCATGCTTTTGGGTGCGGCGCAATATCTGGCCGAGACCCGTAATTTCAAAGGGTCCGTGGCCGTCATCTTCCAGCCGGCTGAAGAGGGTGGCGCAGGGGCACTTGCCATGCTGAACGACGGCATGATGGAGAAATTCGGCATTTCCCAGGTCTATGGCATGCATAACGAGCCGGGCATTCCGGTCGGCAATTTCGCCATCCGCAAAGGTTCGACGATGGCGGCGGCGGATAGTTTCGAGATCGTCATTACCGGTAAGGGCAGCCATGCGGCGGCCCCCCATCTTTCCATCGATCCGGTTCTGACCTCGGCCTATATCATCATCGCCCTGCAATCCATCGTCTCGCGGGAAACGGACCCGTTGAAATCGCTGGTCGTCACCGTCGCCACTACCCACGGCGGCACAGCGGGCAATGTCATTCCCGGTTCGGTGACGCTGACCGGCACGGTGCGCACCCTGCTGCCGGAAACCCGCGATTTCGCCGAAAAACGGTTGAAGGAAGTGGCGACAGCCACCGCCATGGCGCATGGCGCGACGGCGGAGGTGAGATACGATCGCGGTTATCCCGTTACTTTCAACCACAATGACGAAACCGAATTCGCAACCAGCGTGGCGGCAGGTGTGGCAGGCGCAAACGCCGTCAACACCAATCCCAACCCGCATATGGGCGCGGAAGATTTTTCCTACATGCTGGAAGCACGCCCCGGCGCCTTCATCTTCATCGGTAACGGCGACACGGCCGGGCTGCACAATGCCGCCTATGACTTCAACGACGAGGCCCTGCCTTACGGCATCAGCTACTGGGTCTCGATGGCCGAAACCGCGCTTGCTGCGTAAGACATCCGGCGGCCTTCACGGCCGCCTTTCGCTTTTCAGGAGATCGGCATGCTTTTGGCGGCAACATCCATGGAACAGACCGGCGGTTCGGTAAGTCCGGTTCTTTCGGTTCAAAATCTGACCACGTCCTTCCGCGTTGATGGCGGCTGGAAATCGGTGGTCCGCAATATGAGTTTCGACATTGCGCCCCGCGAGACGGTGGCGATCGTTGGCGAAAGCGGCTCGGGCAAAAGCGTGACGTCGCTGTCGATCATGCGGCTTCTCGATAAGAAAACGAGCCGCATCGAGGGTAAGGTCATGCTCGGCGGGCGCGATTTGCTGGCACTTCCGGAAGAGGAGATGCGCAAGGTTCGTGGCAAGGACATTTCGATGATCTTCCAGGAGCCGATGACCAGCCTCAATCCGATCTTCCCGATCGGCAAGCAGATCGCCGAAGCGCTGACCGTGCACCAGGATATTTCCTCATCTGCTGCCAAGGCCGAAGTTGTCAGGCTTCTGGAAAAAGTCCGCATTCCCAATGCGAAGAACCGTTTCGACGACTATCCGCACCAGTTTTCCGGCGGCATGCGCCAGCGCGTGATGATTGCCATGGCGCTTGCGTCGAAGCCGAAGCTCCTGATTGCAGACGAGCCGACGACTGCGCTCGACGTGACCATTCAGGGCCAGATTCTCGACCTTATCAAGCAATTGCAGGAAGAGGAGGGCATGTCGGTCCTGTTCATCACCCATGATATGGGCGTGGTGGCGGAAGTGGCTGACCGCACCATCGTCATGTTCCGGGGCGACGTGGTGGAAACCGGCACGACGGACGATATCTTCCATCGCGGGAACCATCCCTATACGCGCGCCCTGCTTTCGGCGGTGCCGAAGCTCGGTTCGATGAAAGAGCGGGTGCTGCCCGCCCGCTTTCCGATCATCGATATCAAGACCGGCGAAAGCCAACCGGTCGAAGAGGTCAGGAACACGGTTTCCGGTGGTCGCACGCCCATTCTTTCGGTCCGGGACCTGACGACCCGCTTCGATATCCGCTCCGGTCTTCTCGGTCGCAAGTCCGGTGCCGTGCATGCGGTGGAGAAGGTCTCCTTCGATCTGGCTGAGGGCGAGACACTATCGCTGGTCGGTGAATCCGGCTGCGGCAAGTCCACCACCGGGCGGTCGATCACCCGGCTGATCGAACCGACCTCCGGTAACGTGACTCTCGACGGTTACGAGGTGATGAAACTCGACAAGACGACGCTGCGCACCATGCGCCGCAGCGTGCAGATGATCTTTCAGGACCCCTTCGCCAGTCTCGATCCGCGCATGAGCATCGGCACGGCGATCATGGAGCCCTTCATCGAACACCGGCTTGGACCGAAGGCGCAGGCGCGTGAAAAGGCGGCGGACCTGATGGAGAAGGTTGGCCTCAGCCCGGATATGATGCGGCGCTTCCCGCATGAGTTTTCCGGCGGCCAGCGCCAGCGCATCGCCATTGCCCGTTCGCTGATGCTTGACCCCAAGGTCATCGTTGCCGATGAAGCGGTGTCGGCGCTTGATGTCTCCATCAAGGCGCAGGTCTGTAACCTGCTGCTCGATCTGCAACAGAGCCTCAACCTCGCCTTCCTGTTCATTTCCCACGATATGGCTGTGGTGGAGCGTGTCAGCCATCGTGTCGCGGTGATGTATCTCGGCGAGATCGTCGAAATCGGCCCACGCGCCGCCGTCTTCGATAATCCGCAGCACCCCTATACGAAAAAGCTGATGTCCGCCGTTCCGGTGCCGGATCCGGCCCGGCGCCAGATCAGGCGCAACATAGCAACGGACGAGATCAAAAGCCCGATCCGTCCTGTGAACTATGTTCCGCCGCAACGCCATTACCGCGAGGTTTCGGCAGGGCATCTGGTGCAGGAAGCGGCTTGATATAGAGGAAACTGCGCAGGGATAGGTGCCTCTGTGTTCACGACGTCATCCTCGGTCTTGTGCCGAGGATCTGCCAATGTCTCGTAAATCGGTGCATTGCAGATGCTTGCGACAGGCCCGAGCATGACGGAGGAAATGTTTTGCATCTTCTTTAGAGGTGCCCGGTCCCGCCAAACGCTTCGCTCAGTCGCTGTGCCGTTTGACAGGCGGCCTGAAAAAATGCCAGCAAATGCTCGAGCATAATTCTTAGAGGGCGGCGGCATGGCCAGACGGAACGACGCACATGGACGGCTGGATGATGCGGCGCGTGCTGGTTGGCTTTATTATGTCGCGGGCCGCACGCAGGACGAGATCGCCGCTGCCATGGGCATATCCCGGCAATCGGCGCAGCGGCTGGTATCGCTGGCCGTTGCCGAGCGGTTGATCAAGGTCCGGCTCGATCATCCCATCGCCGCCTGTCTCGAAAAAGCGGAGCGGCTGAAGCAGAAATTCGACCTTAGATATATCGAGGTGGTGCCGAGCGATCCCGCTGGCGTTTCCTCCACGGTCGGCATTGCCGAGGCCGGCGCGGCGGAAATCGAGCGCTGGCTGAAAAATGCCGATCCCATCGTGCTTGCCATCGGCACCGGCCGTACGCTGAAGGCTGCTGTGGACCAACTGCCGCCGATGGAATGTCCGCAGCACCGCATCGTGTCACTGACAGGCAATATCGGGCCGGATGGATCGGCCGCCTATTACAACGTCATCTTCAGTATGGCCGATGCCATCAAGGCGCGGCATTTCCCGATGCCGCTGCCGGTTCTCTGCTCGTCTGCGGAAGAGCGGGAACTGCTGCACGACCAGTCCATGGTGCGCTCCACGCTGGCGCTGGGTGCAGCCGCCAATGTCACCTTCGTCGGCGTCGGCGAACTGGGAGAAAATGCACCGCTCTGCGTTGATGGTTTTCTCGGTGTCGACGAGATGAAGGCCCTGATGGCAAGCGGTGCGATCGGCGAAATCTGCGGCTGGATGTATGATGCCAACGGCCGCATTCTCGACCATTCCGTCAACGAGCGCGTCGCCTCCGTTCCCATTCCGTCCAGAGAGACCTGCACGGTCATCGGCATGGCGCAGGGCGCGCGCAAGAATGCCTCGATTCTCGCGGCACTGAGGGGTGGTCTTTTGAACGGCCTCATCACCGACGAAGCGACAAGTGAATATTTGCTCACACACTGAGCAAAAATTAATCCATTAAAATCAATAGTTTGATTTTTCCATGTGCGCCGCAGCACAGGATGTTGCTTGACTTTTTTCGGCTGCGGGTGAGTAAATGCCCCAGAGCAAAGCGAATGCTCATAAATTTCTTCTGGGAGGAAGATATGACATTGAAGACCATTTTGCTGGGCGCATGCTCGGCACTCGCCTTTCCGACCCTTGCTTCCGCCGAAACGCTGACCATCGCCACCGTCAACAACGGCGACATGATCCGCATGCAGGGTCTGACCTCCGACTTCACCACCAAGAACCCCGACATCAAGGTGGAATGGGTCACGCTTGAAGAAAACGTCCTGCGCGAGCGCGTGACGACCGATATCGCCACCAATGGCGGTCAGTACGACATCATGACCATCGGCAACTATGAAGTGCCGATCTGGGCCAAGCAGGGCTGGCTGCTGCCGCTCGAAAAGCTTGGCGACAAATACGACGTGGATGATATTCTGCCGGCGATCCGTGGTGGTCTTTCCAGCGAAGGCAAGCTTTATGCGGCGCCGTTCTACGGCGAATCCGCCATGATCATGTATCGCAAGGACCTGTTTGAAAAAGCCGGCCTGAAGATGCCTGAAAACCCGACCTGGGAATTCATCGGTGACGCTGCCCGCAAGATTACCGATCGCAAGGCGGATATCAACGGCATGTGCCTGCGCGGCAAGGCTGGCTGGGGCGAGAACATGGCCTTCATCAGCGCGCTCACCAACTCCTTTGGCGGCCGCTGGTTCGATGAGAACTGGAAGCCGCAGTTCGATCAGCCGGAATGGAAGAGTGCTCTTCAGTTCTACGTCGATCTGATGAAGGATGCCGGTCCGTCGGGTGCTTCCTCCAACGGCTTCAACGAAAACCTGACGCTGTTCCAGCAGGGCAAATGTGGCATGTGGATCGATGCCACGGTGGCTGCTTCCTTCGTTTCAAACCCGAAGGATTCGACCGTTGCCGACAAGGTCGGTTATGCGCTCTTCCCGACGCATGGCGAGCTGAAGAACCATGGCAACTGGTTGTGGTCCTGGAACCTTGCTATCCCGAAGAGCTCGCAGAAGGCGGATGCCGCCGAGAAGTTCATCTCCTGGGCAACAAGCAAGGAATATACCCAACTCGTCGCTGCCAAGGAAGGCTGGGCAAACGTGCCTCCGGGTACCCGCACCTCGCTTTACAAGAATGCTGACTATGAAAAAGCAGCCGCCTTCGCCAAGCCGACGCTTGCTGCGATGGATGCCGCCGATATCACCAAGCCGACCGTAAAGCCCGTGCCTTACACCGGCGGTCAGTTCGTGGCGATCCCTGAATTCCAGGCGCTCGGCACCACGGTCGGTCAGCTGTTCTCGGCGGTCGTTGCCGGCCAGTCCAGTGTCGACGATGCGCTTGCCAGCGCCCAGTCGACAGCGACGCGTGAAATGACCCGCGCCGGTTACATCAAGTAATCCTCCTGAAGATCGCTGTCCGGCGCCAATGCCGGGCAGCGAACCTTGGGGGCGCAAGCCGCGAGCTGCGCGGCGGCCTTTAAGCCTTTCAAATCAAAACTGGAATGAGCCGGTTCTTCCGGATATGCCGGGGGCATTTCGTGATGCCCGAGCCCATGGGGAGGTTAGTGCAATGGCAACACGAAACACGAGCGGTCTGGCGCGGGTTATGCTTGCGCCTTCGGTGCTGCTTTTGCTGGTGTGGATGATCGTGCCCCTGGCGATGACGCTGTGGTTTTCGTTCCAGAACTACAATCTGCTCAACCCTGCCAATGTCAGCTTTGCGGGCCTGTTCAATTACCAGTATTTCTATACCGATCCGGCCTTCTTCCAGTCGATCTTCAACACGCTTGCCATCGTCGGCGGCGTGCTTCTGATCACTGTCATCGGCGGTATTGCGATTGCGCTTCTGCTTGACCAGGACATCTTCGGTCAGGGCATTGTGCGCATCATGATCATCTCGCCCTTCTTCGTCATGCCGCCTGTTGCGGCGCTGGTGTGGAAGAACATGATCATGCATCCCGGTTACGGCGTGCTTGCCGATCTGTCGCGCTTCTTCGGCCTGCAGCCGGTCGACTGGTTCGCGCAGTTTCCGCTGCTCTCCATCATCATCATCGTCGCCTGGCAATGGCTGCCCTTTGCAACGCTGATCCTGCTCACCGCCCTGCAGTCGCTCGATGGCGAGCAGAAGGAAGCGGCCGAGATGGATGGCGCCAACTTCATCAACCGCTTCATCTACCTGACGCTGCCGCATCTTGCCCGCGCCATCACCGTCGTCATCCTCATCCAGACGATCTTCCTGCTCGGCGTTTACGCGGAAATCCTCGTCACCACCAATGGCGGCCCCGGCTACGCCTCGACCAACCTTGCCTTCCTCATCTATCGCACGGCGCTTCTGGGCTACGACGTCGGCGGCGCATCGGCCGGTGGCATCATCGCCGTCGTGCTCGCCAATATCGTCGCCATCTTCCTGATGCGCGCCGTCGGCAAGAACCTCGACCGTTAAGGAGAAGCGATCATGGCCCGCAAGACAACGACACGCGCAAAGATCGGCTTCACCATCGCGGCATGGGCCGTGGCGCTTTTGCTGTTCTTCCCGATCCTTTACGCCTTCCTCACGTCGATCAAGACCGAGCCGGAGGCGATCGCAGGCTTCAGCCTCATTCCCTCGGGCACGCTCGAAAACTACATCACCGTGCAGACCCAGCGCGATTACTTCAAGCCGTTCATGAACTCGGTCGTGCTGTCGCTCGGCTCGACGATCATCGCGCTCATGATCGCCATTCCCGCCGCCTGGGCCATGGCATTCTCGCCGACCAAACGCACCAAGGACATTTTGATGTGGATGCTCTCCACCAAGATGATGCCGGGGGTGGCGGTGCTGGTGCCGATCTACCTGATCTTCCGCAATGCCGGCCTGCTCGATACCCGCATTGGGCTGACCGTCATGCTCACCTTCATCAACCTGCCGATCGTGGTGTGGATGCTTTATACCTACTTCCGCGAAATCCCCGGCGAGATCCTGGAAGCAGCGCGCATGGATGGTGCCTCGCTCTGGAACGAGATCGTGCATGTACTGACACCAATGGCGGTTCCGGGTATTGCCTCGACGCTGCTCCTGAACGTCATTCTTGCCTGGAACGAATCTTTCTGGACCATCCGGCTGACGACCACCAATGCGGCACCGCTGACGGCCTTCATCGCCTCCTTCTCCTCACCGCAGGGGCTGTTCTGGGCCAAGCTCTCGGCCGCCTCGATGATGGCGATCGCCCCCATTCTCGTCATCGGCTGGTTCTCGCAGAAACAACTCGTGCGTGGCCTCACCTTTGGCGCCGTGAAATAAGGAACGACAATAATGGGCAGCATTTCCCTTCAGAACGTGTCCAAGCTCTTCGGCGAGGCAAAAGTCATCCCGTCGATCGATCTCGATATCCATGACGGCGAGTTCGTCGTCTTCGTCGGCCCGTCCGGCTGCGGCAAGTCAACGCTGCTGCGCCTGATTGCCGGGCTGGAAGACGTCTCCGGCGGCAGAATAGTCATCGACGGCAACGACGCCACCGAAAAGGCCCCGGCCGAGCGCGGCCTTGCCATGGTGTTCCAGTCCTATGCGCTTTATCCGCATATGAGCGTGCGCAACAACATCGCCTTCCCGCTGAAGATGGCCAAGCTCGACAAGGCCGTCATCGACAAGAAGGTCGACGATGCCGCCCGCATCCTCAACCTCACCGATTATCTCGAACGCCGGCCCTCGCAACTGTCCGGCGGCCAACGTCAGCGCGTGGCCATCGGCCGCGCCATCGTGCGCGAACCGAAGGCGTTCCTGTTTGACGAGCCGCTCTCCAACCTCGATGCGGCGCTGCGCGGCACCATGCGGCTGGAAATCTCCGAGCTGCACAACACGCTGAAGACGACGATGATCTACGTCACCCACGACCAGGTGGAAGCCATGACCATGGCCGACAAGATCGTTGTCCTCAACCGCGGCAATATCGAGCAGGTCGGCTCGCCGATGGAGCTTTACCGCTCGCCCGCCAACCTCTTCGTCGCCGGCTTCATCGGCTCGCCGCGCATGAACCTGGTGACCGGCGATTACGCCCGGCAAAAGGGTGCGACCACCGCCGGCGTGCGGCCCGAGCACCTGACGCTGTCGAAAGAAACCGGCCTGTGGCAGGGCAAGGTCACGGTTGCCGAACATCTCGGCTCCGACACCTTCCTCCACCTCGACGTCCCCGGCATCGGCCCCATCACCGCCAGAACCGACGGTGAATTCGAATGCAAACACGGCGATACCGTCTTCATCACACCAGATGATGCCAAAATCCACAGGTTCGATGACAAGGGCATCGCGATATGACGCGAAGACCGGAAGGCAAATCCGCGCTGCGTGCCGGGTACCTGTCATCCGGTCCTGGCACAAACAACGTTTCCCCTTCGAGGATCGTGACATGACATGCAAACTCTCCCTCGCCACGCTTGATGAAGCCAAAAAAACCGCGGCGATTCCGTCCTATTCCCGGGCCGATCTTTCCGCCGGAATCGTGCATTTCGGCGTCGGCAATTTCCACCGCGCCCATCAGGCGGTCTATCTGGACGACCTGTTCAACACCGGCGCGGACCACGACTTCGCCATCATTGGTGCGGGTGTACTGCCATCGGACGCGGTAATGCGCGAAAAACTTGCCGCACAGGATTTCCTGACCACGGTGGTAGAGCAGGACAATAATCGCACCGGTGCGCGCGTCACCGGGCCAATGATCGACATTCTGAAGGTTGGCGATACCCAAGGCATTATCGACACGCTCGCAGATCCGAAAATCCGAATTGTTTCGATGACGATTACCGAAGGCGGTTATTTCATCGATGCTTCCGGCTCCTTCAATCCGCAGCATCCCGCGATTGCCGAGGATGGCAGGAACCCGTCTTCCCCGAAAACCGTGTTCGGCCTTATCGTTGCCGGGCTGAAGGCGCGGCGCGACAAGGGGCTTTCACCCTTCACCGTCATGTCCTGCGACAACATTCCCCATAATGGCAAGGTCACCAAAAACGCGGTGGTCGGTCTCGCCGCCTTGTTCGATCCGGCCTTCGCCAACTGGATCGGCGACAACGTCGCTTTCCCCAATTCGATGGTCGACCGCATCACCCCCGCCACGGGAGAGCGCGAACGCAATATCGCCCGTGACGATTTCGGCATCGAGGACAATTGGCCGGTCTTCTGCGAAGAGTTCAAGCAATGGGTGATGGAGGATAATTTCCCGGCGGGCCGCCCGGCGCTCGAAACGGCGGGCGTTCAGTTCGTCAAGGATGTTGCGCCTTACGAGCACATGAAGATCCGCATCCTCAATGGCGGCCATGCGGCGATCGCCTATCCGGCAGCGCTGCTCGACATCCATTTCGTGCATGAGGCGATGGAGCATCCGCTGATCCGGGCGTTTCTGGCAAAGCTCGAAAAGGAAGAGATCATCCCGGTCATTCCGCCCGTACCCGATACCGATCTTGGCGAATATTTCGGCCTGATCGAACGGCGTTTCCTCAACCCGAAAATCGGCGATACCATTCCGCGCCTCGCGCAGGATGGCTCCAACCGCCAGCCGAAATTCATCCTGCCCTCCACCGCCGACCGTCTGGCGCGCGGTGAAGATATTGTCGGTCTGTCGCTGGTTTCAGCACTGTGGTGCCGTTATTTCTACGGCACCTCCGACAGCGGCAGGCAAATCACCTTCAACGACGCCAGCGCCGAGAGGCTACAGGCGGCAGCCACAAAGGCCAAGGACGACCCGATGGCCTTCCTTTCACTTGACGATATCTTCGGGGAGGTTGCCGAATCGGAGCTTTTCCGTAAACGCTTCTCTCATGCATTGACGACACTGTGGCACGAAGGCACGGCGAAGACCTTGCAGCTTTATCTGGATGACAAGCTGGCTGAAAAGTGACGTGAGATGCGAGACGGAACCGGACCTCTTCTGATTTTCGACTGCGACGGCGTTCTGGTCGACAGCGAGCCGGTCTCCATCTCGGTTCTTCTCGACATGCTCTCCCATCTTGGCGTGGAGATGGGGGAGGAAGAGGCCTACAACCGCTTTCTCGGTCGCAGCGTTGCCAGCATGACGACGACTTTGTTTGAGGAATACGGTATCGAGACCGACATCGATTTTCTCGAGCATATGCGCGCGACGCTGTTTGAGCGTTTCCGCACCGAGTTGCGTCCCATCGCCGGCATTGCCGAAACGCTGGACAGGCTGGTGGCCTTCAAACGCTGCGTTGCCTCCTCAAGTCAACCGGAACGCATCCGTTACTCGCTGGGGCTGACCGGTCTCATCGATAAATTTGAGCCGCATGTTTTCAGCGCCACCATGGTGAAGAACGGCAAGCCGGCACCCGACCTTTTCCTGCATGCGGCGAGGCTGATGGGCACTGATGCGCGTCAGTGCATCGTGATCGAGGACAGCCCGGCGGGCATTGCGGCGGCGAAGGCAGCCGGCATGGCGGTTTTTGCCTTCACCGGCGGCTCGCATGCGCGGTTTCCGGCATTTCGCGAAAAGATCGCGGAGCTCGGGGCCAATGCCACGTTTGACGCCATGGAAGATTTGGTTCAACTTGTCGGCGATTATATGGGGAAGGGCGGTTTTGACAGCCAGGTGGAACGTGACGCAGGCTGAAGGAAACCATGCCTGCCACCGCCCGGAGGTCGTTACGCGAGGGATGGAACTGAAGTCTTGATGCGTCAAAATCTCGTCGCTGTCGATGTCGGAACGGCGAGCGCCCGCGCCGGGATTTTCGACCCGACCGGCAGGCTTCTCGCCCGCTCAACCCATCCCATCCTGATGCAAAGGCCGCAGGAAAACCATGCCGAACACGATTCCACCGATATATGGAACGCCGTCTGCCTTGCGGTGAGAGCAGCGCTTGCCGACGCGGGTGTGTCACCCGACAGCATAGCCGCCATTGGTTTTGATGCTACCTGCTCGCTCGTTATCCGTGATGAGCGTGGGGAACCGGTTTCTGTCTCCGTCACGGGCAAAGACCGGTTCGACACCATAGTCTGGCTGGACCATCGGGCAATCGGCGAGGCCGACCGGCTGACGGCATCCGGCCACCGCGTGCTGGATTTCGCCGGTAAAAGCGTGTCACCGGAAATGCAGATGCCGAAGCTGATGTGGCTGAAGGCGAATTTGCCGGCAAGCTGGGCGCGCATGTCTTTCGCCTTCGATCTGGCGGATTTTCTGACATGGAAGGCAACCGGTTCCACCAAGCGTTCAAATTGCACGCAGACGGCGAAGTGGAATTTTCTGGCGCAGGAAAATCCCGGCTGGCAGGCGGATTATCTCAATCTTGCCGGGCTTGGCGATCTGAAACAGCGGGCAGGCCTGCCTGAAACGACCGTGATGCCGGGCACAGCCATCGGCCCGCTTTCGCCCGAGGCTGCCGCCGAACTCGGCCTTGACACCGGCTGTCAGGTGGCGGCGGGCATGATCGATGCTTACGCCGGCACGCTGGGTGCGCTTGGCGGATGCCTTTCTGATGATGTGGGTAAACATGTGGCGCTGATCGCCGGCACCTCCAGCTGCCTTGTCGCCATGTCCGAGCGGCAGATGCCAGGCCACAGCCTGTGGGGTCCCTATTGGCAGGCGGTGCTGCCCGGCCACTGGCTGGTGGAGGGCGGGCAATCTGCCACCGGCGCGCTGCTTGATCATATCGTGCGCATGCACGCGGCGGGCGGAGAGCCGGATACGGCGCTGCACGCCCGCATCGTTGCGCGGGTTACCGAATTGCGCGCGCTCGAGGGCGCGGCCTTTGCCGAACGGCTGCATGTACTGCCGGATTTCCACGGCAACCGCTCACCGCTCGCCGATCCGCATGCGGTGGGCGTCATAAGCGGGCTGACGCTCGATACATCCTTCGACAGTCTCTGCCGGCTCTACTGGCGCACTGCCGTGGCGATTGCGCTTGGCGCGCGCCATGTGCTCGATGCGATGGAGCGTTTCGGTTATGCCGTCGAAAGCCTGCACGTTACCGGCGGCCATGTGAAGAACCCGCTGTTGATGGAGCTTTACGCTGATGTGACCGGCAAGCGCATCGTCGTGCCTGCCACAGCCGACGCCGTTCTTCTCGGCACGGCAATGACGGCGGCAGCCGCCGGCGGTGTGCATGCGGGCCTTGCAGCGGCGGGTGCCGCCATGTATCCGGGCAATACGGAAATCCCAGGCAATCCGGCGCTCACACCGCTTTACGAGCGGGATTATCGCCGTTTTCTCGCCATGCACCGCCATCGCCAGGAGCTGGAAAGCCTCTGATCTTTGCCTACAACGGCAGGTAAGGTCGTGGCGGACGGGCGCGATCCGTTTCCTCCCGCCGAGGGTCAGATGCCAAGCGAGCGTTTCAGGCCGGTTAGGTTTTTCATGCGTGCCGTGCGCTGCTCGTCGGCTCCGGCAATCAGGCTGCAGAGGGTGAATTCCATCAGCGCAACGAGCTGCAGCAGGCCTTGTCCGCCGGTCTGGGTGTGCGGCATGGCAAGACAGATATCGGCGCTTTCCGGTCCCCATTCATAGAACCGGGTGGTGATCAACAGGGTTCTGTAGCCGCTCTTTCGCGCCGTCGCAGAAAGGCTCTGCAAGGGCGTGATGCTGCCGCCGCAATCCATGAGGATGAGAAGCGCTTCTGCGGGATCGAAGTCCCAAAGGGCGATATAGGCGGCGCTGTCGCTGCCGAGGAAGTGCACGCGTCTGCGATACTCCAGCAACCGCCCGTGAAAGTGCCTTCCGGTGCCAAGGCCCTCCGGTGACGTTGCCAGAAACACATCTGCCGCCGAAGCGATCTCGCTCATGGCGACGCGCCATATCGGCTGGTCCGTCATTTCGAAAGCAGCCTGAATGGCCTGGATCTGTTGGGAAAGGAGTTGCGAAAACGGATTGGACTTCTGATCGCCGCTTTCAACAATAGCGGGCTGGTCCACGCCCGCGGTCTCTTCGGCGTGGCGCAGATCGATGCGAATATCGCTGAATTGCCTGTATCCGAGCGAGCGCAGAAAACGGCCAACCGTCATCGGACTGAGACTGAGCTTGGCAGCCAGTGTCTGCGCCGTCTCAAACGGCAATTCGTCCAGATGCTCGATCAGATATTTGGCGATCTTGCGCTCTGAAGGCGTACCGGCCTTCATGGCACGGGTCAGATTCAACAGTAGCTGTTCCACCAACGCCTCATTCTTTTATATTTATGAACGATGATGCATCCGCGCGCCCGGGCGAGCGTGCGAACCGCGACTTGTCGGTGGGGGCGAGCTTTTCCGGCCTTGTCCTCCACCGGACCGGAATGCGAATTCTAATAGATAGATTATTATATTTTAGAGACGTCTTTTATTCAAGGGAAATTCCATCAGCGGTTTAATTCCTAACAGCGACGTCTTCATTCCTGTCTTGCGGAGCGGATGGGCGGCGCCTATCTCTCCTGAACGCCGGTTTAAAACGCGAGAGGCGTCACAGGAGTTCCGAATGATTTTTAATGCGGCGAGGCTTGCCTTCAGCAATCTTTTTGCCACCGAGACCCGGTCGGTGTTCTGGAAGGTTTTGGGGCAGACGCTTCTGGTGCTGGCAGCGCTGTGGTTCGCCATCCGCTCTGTCTTCATCTATTTCGCCTTGCCGTGGGTGGATACGCTGATCCCCAGCGTGCCTGACTGGGCGGGATGGCTGACTTTCGTTTTCGCCATCTTCGCCGGGATCGGGCTGGCCTTGGCGTTGGCCTTGCTGATCTCGCCGGTCACTGCCGTTATTGCCGGATTGTTTCTCGACGATGTCGCCGAAGTCGTGGAGAAAAAGACCTATCCCGATGATCCGCCGGGCAAGGCGATGCCCATCGGTGAGGCCGTGGTGTCATCGATCAAGTTCTTTGGCGTCGTCATTGCCGGCAACCTGATTGCGCTTTTGTTGCTGCTGGTGCCGGGCGTCAACCTCATCGCCTTTTTTCTGGTGAACGGTTATCTGCTGGGCCGGGAGTTCTTCGAATTTGCGGCCATGCGTTTCCGCTCGCCCGCTGACGCGCGGCTGTTCCGGCTGAAACACCGCACAACCGTGTTCATGGCCGGGCTGGTGATTGCAGCGTTCCTTGCAATCCCCTTCCTCAACCTTCTGACGCCGCTTTTTGCGGCTTCGATGATGGTGCATCTGCACAAGGCCGTCAGCCGGCGCGATCCGTCATTCGCCGCTGGCCGCACCGAACAATTGCGCGGGTAGTTCCACCAGCGGAGCTGGAATATCGAAGGTCTTTTCCGGTGACTTGCAAATATCGGCAATCACGCAGCGCTCGCATTCCGGTTTGCGCGCCTTGCAGCAATAACGCCCGTGCAGGATCAGCCAGTGATGGGCATGGAACAGATATTCTTCGGGAATGATGCGGACGAGCCGGTCTTCCACTTCATCCGGGGTTTTCCCCGGCGCAAGACAGAGCCGGTTGGCAATACGAAAAACATGGGTGTCCACGGCGAGTGTGGGCACACCGAAGGCCATCGACATCACCACATTGGCCGTCTTGCGGCCGACGCCGGGCAGGGTCACCAGCTCCTCGCGCGTCCTCGGCACCTCACCGCCGAAATTGTCGATCAGCATCTGTGACAAAGCGATAACGTTCTTGGCCTTGTTGCGGTAAAGCCCGATGGTCTTGATATGGCCGATCAGCTCCTCCTCGCCAAGTGCCAGCATTTTTTCCGGCGTATCGGCCACCTTGAACAGCGTCCGCGTCGCCCGGTTTACGCCCACATCGGTCGCCTGCGCCGAAAGCGCCACGGCCACCAGCAGGGTAAAGGGGTTGGTATGTTCCAGCTCGCCTTTCGGCTCCGGCCGCTGAATGGAGAAACGGCGGAAGATCTCGTTCAACTCGTTCTTCGAATAGATCGTCTTCACACGCGCCGGTCTGCGGGCGGATGTCGCATTTGACTTTTTCAATGTTTGGGTGCTGGATCGTTTTTTGGCGACTGTCATGACCTATCTATAGCCAGCCCGCCCTGAGGAAATCAACGTGGATACGCTCAACGATCAGCCGATTTTTGCGGCGGAACTCGTTCCGCACCGTTCGCTCGGAAGAAGGGGTTTCCGGCTGCTTCTCGCCTTGTCCGGGCTTGCCTGCTTCCTCCATGGCGGCTTTTTCCTCACCACTGGCGCATGGCCCGTCGGCCTGTTCCTCGGGCTGGATTTTCTGCTGCTTTATGTCGCCTTTCGCGCCAATTACCGGGCAGCGAAGGCGCGGGAAGAGGTGAGCGTCTCGCGCACCAGCCTGTCTATCCGCAAATTCTCCCCGACTGGCCGCGTCGTCGAGCATCGTTTCAACCCCTTCTGGGCCCGCTTCAGGGTTCAGCGGCACGAGGAAATCGGCATCGTCTCCATGCATGTAACGGGTGAAGGCAAGGCAACGGATATCGGCTCGTTTCTCAATCCGGATGACCGGGAAAGCTTCGCCAAGGCTTTCGGCGGTGCGTTGGCGACGGTGCGGCGGATGTGAGCGGATAATTCCGCTTAAAACCCGTCAATCGGCTCGAGGCCGGTATCTCGGCAGAAACTGAGTACGGCGCAAGAAACGGGTGGAGACCGACGCGCTTTGATGGTTTTCTGTGAGGCGTTAGGAGACATGCGATGAACGCCAATATCATGCTGAATGAAGACATCACCCCCATCGGTTCGGATTACGATACTGTGCGCGGGGTTATCGAGCTTTTGACGCTGGATTATCGCGACCAGCCCTCCCTTGAAGCCATCGCCGCAAGGCTCGGCCAGTCGCCGACGCAATTGCAGAAGACCTTCACCCGCTGGGCCGGTCTTTCCCCCAAGGCGTTTTTGCAGGCCGTAACGCTCGATCATGCCAAAAGGCTGTTGCGCGAAGAGGATCTGCCGCTGCTGGAAACCTCGATCGAGGTCGGCATGTCTGGGCCCGGCCGCCTGCACGATCTGTTCGTCACCCACGAGGCCATGTCTCCAGGCGAATGGAAGGCCAAGGGCGGTGGGTTGACGATCCGGTACGGTTTCCATGTTTCACCCTTCGGTCTTGCATTGGTCATGGTGACCGATCGCGGTCTTGCCGGCTGCGCTTTCGCCGATCCCGGCGAGGAAAGAGCCTGTTTCGAGGACATGGCAGGTCGCTGGCCGAATGCGGATTATGTCGAGGATCGTGAAGCCACCGCGCCCTATGCCGCACGTATTTTCGAACCGACGCTGTGGTCGGCGGACCGGCCATTGCGGGTCGTGCTGCTCGGCACGGATTTTCAGGTGCGGGTATGGGAAAGCCTTCTGAAAATTCCCATGGGCCGCGCCGTTACCTATTCGCACATCGCCTGCGATATCGGCCAGCCAACTGCCTCTCGTGCGGTCGGTGCAGCCGTTGGCGCGAACCCGGTCTCCTTCGTCGTTCCTTGCCATCGCGCTGTGGGAAAAAGCGGGGCGCTCACGGGTTATCACTGGGGCCTTACCCGCAAACGGGCGATGTTAGGATGGGAAACGGGGAAGGTGTGAGGCAGCTCTCCCTCATCCCTGTGACAAGCGCATGAATGAGGAACTGCCTGGGTCGCCTGTCGAGGCCTAAACCAGTTCCATCAACGCTCTGGCCGCCGCCTCGTCTGTAATCAGCGTATTGCACCCGATGCGCTTGATGGTGGCGCGGATGGCGATGGCGCGGTGGGCCCCGCCGGAGGCGAGCACGATGTGTTTGGCCTTGCGCAGCGTGTCTAGATCGATCGCCATGGCGCGCTCGTTGATCGGGTGATCGACGGAGCGGCCTTCCGCGTCGATGAAGTTGAACATGGTGTCGCAGACGCAGCCGGCATCGATGAGTTCCTGAAGCGTTTCCTTCGAAATGAAACCTTCCGAAAGCGAAGTGGAATGCGGGCCGATATCGCCGCAGGATACGATGGCGAGGTCGAGCGTTTCGGCCAGATCATAAAGCGTGGCAAGTCCGCATTTCTCAATCAGCGCCCGTTTGGTCTCGACGGAGTCCACCAGCAGCGGTGCAAGGAACATGTAACATTCCGCCCCAAGCGCGCTTGCCAGCCGCCAGGTGTAATCAAGCGGGTTTGTCTGGTGCACGGCGACGATACCGCCGAGCAGCGAGACGACCTTGCAGTTTTCCCGGCGCGGCGGGCGAAAGCTGGATAGCGAGGCGGTCATGGTGCGGCCCCAGCCGACGCCGATGGTGGCGTCGTTCGGCACCGCTTCGGAAAGGAATTGCCCGAGCGCCAGGCCAACGGCCTTGGCTGTGCCTTCGGCATTCGCCTTGCCGGGAGATGGGCCGGGGGAGGGAATGATCACCGCCTCATCCAGCCCATAAGCTGCCTCCAGCCTGCCGGCCAGTTCGACGAAATCCTCGATGCCCTCGTTGATCCAGATCTGTACTTCGGAGCGTTTCATCGCCTCGTCCAGAAGGCGTATGACGGTGGAGCGGCTGATGCCGAGCTTCTCGGCGACATCTTTCTGCGTCAAACCCTGATTATAGTAGAGCCATGCGGCACGCAGCCTCAGCGAAGCCGCTTCCGAATAGGCCGTATGGGTTTCTCTTCTCAGTTTCGCCACGGTTTTTGTCACTCTCTTTATGGGGCGGAGTATCGCAGGCATGAAACTTATGTCAATTGCGATGCGCAAATGTCTTGACTTTCGACCTTGCCGCTTGCGATAGTCGGAGCCGGACAAAACCGTGATTTCGGCCTTGGGCGCACCATGGTGCGGGAACGAAAAGACGGCTGTGCAAGTTTACAAGAGATCATGAAGGATCATTCGCCATGACGTCCAAACTCGAACAACTTCGCGCTATCACCACGGTCGTTGCCGATACCGGCGACATCGAGGCGGTTGCGCGCCTGAAGCCGGTGGATTGCACCACCAACCCCACCATCGTTCTGAAGGCGCTCGGCACCCCCGCTTTCGCGGATGCGGTGAAGGAAGCCGTTGCCTGGGGCAAGAAACAGGGCGGCCAGTCTGACGCTGTCGTTGCGGCCGTTGCCGACCGTCTTGCCATTTCCGTCGGTGCGGCCCTTGCAGGTCTGGTTCCCGGCCGCGTATCGACGGAAGTCGATGCCGACCTGTCCTTCGACACACAGGCCTCCATTACCAAGGCACGCCACATCATCGCCTCCTACAAGGAGCGCGGTATCGAGCGTGAACGCATCCTCATCAAGCTGGCTTCCACATGGGAAGGCATCAAGGCTGCGGAAGTCCTGCAGTCCGAGGGCATCGACTGCAACCTGACTCTGCTGTTCTCGCAGGCACAGGCCATCGCCTGCGCGGAAGCCAAAGCTTTCCTCATCTCGCCCTTCGTCGGCCGCATCCTCGACTGGTACAAGAAGTCGACCGGCGAGACCTACACTGCCGAGACCGATCCGGGCGTCGTTTCGGTGCGCAGCATCTACAATTATTACAAGGCCAATGGCATCGGCACCGTCGTCATGGGCGCATCGTTCCGTAATGTCGGCGAGATCGAAGCGCTTGCCGGTTGCGACCGCCTGACGATCAGCCCGGCGCTGCTGGAAGAGCTGGACAAGGACACCGGCACGCTTGAGCGCAAGCTTTCGCCCGACAATGTGAAGGCCGAGCCGCTGCAGTCGCTTGATGAAAAGGCGTTCCGCTGGGCAATGAACGAAGACGCGATGGCAACCGAGAAGCTCTCGGAAGGCATCCGCCTGTTCGCCAAGGATCTGGTAACGCTGCGCGAAATGGTCCGCAAGGAACTGACGCTGGCTGCCGCCTGATAACAAAAAGGGGAACCATCCCGGTCCCCTTTGCGTTTAAGATACAGAAATCTCCAGTCACTTTAAACGCGATCGGTCCCTGCCGGTCGCGTTTTTTTGTGCGTCTCAGATGGTTCCCTGACCCGTCGCCACTTCGGAAATGCGCCTTGCCGCATCGCGGATCAGTACCTCGCAGGCCTCGCGCGTCGGGGCCTTGCCGCCAAGCGGGGTGATATAGGGGCAGGTGATGACGGCAAGTGCGGTACCATCAAGTGTCAGCACGGGGGCGGAGATATTGCGCACGCCTGCGGTCTGCATGCTGTCCATAGATTCGAAACCATTCCTGCGAACTTCCGCCAGCCGCTCCTCAAGGTCTGAAGGCTCGGTTTCCCCGCCACCGCGCACCTGCTCGGTGATCATGATCTTGCGCTGTACCTCGTTCTGGAAGGCCAGCAGCACATGACCGGAGCCGGTCTGGAAGAGGCTCATCTGCGCGCCCACCCGCATGGACATCGCCCAATAGGTGGAGGACTCCTGTTGGGCGATGACGACAACACTGCCGCGGTCGTAAACGGCCAGATGACAGGCCTGCTCGGCGCTTGCGGAAAAATCGCGCATCACCGGGGCTGCAAAAGAGACCAGCCGGCGCACCGGCGCGTGAAAATGTGCGAGCCCGAACATTTTCAGCGTCAGCGAAAACCGGTCACCCTCCAGCCGCTGTACGTAACCACGGCGCACCAGGCGGTCCAGCATGCGGTAAAGCTCGTTCGGGGTTTTGCCTATGGCCTTGGCAATCTCGATCTGCGTCAGCCCGCCATCCGTGCGGGCGAGAAGCTCCAGAATGTCCAGACCCTTGTCGAGGGCGGGGGCACGATATCTTTCGCTGTCGTCTTCGGTCATCTTGCCTCGGTGGCGTTTTGCAGGATTGCCTGGCGGGAAATGCACTTTTTAAATACCGTTGCCGCACGCTGCCCTTTTGCGCAAGCCTGCTTGACGTTACATGAATACCGCGTTTACATATGAATTGTCGATCCATATTTGAGATCAATGAAATTCACTGGCGAAATTCAGCGGCTCGGCCACAGCGGGCGGGTGCGCCGTAGCGGGAGGCTATTCATGGTGCAGGATTTTAACGGGCGGACAGTGGTGATCACCGCAGCCGGCCAGGGTATCGGCCGTGCGACGGCGGAGCGATTCATATCGCTCGGTGCGCGCGTCATCGCCACTGATATCAACGAGCAGGCGCTCTCGACCCTGAAAGGTGCGGAAACGCGGGTTCTGAACGTGCTGGATGGCGACGGTGTGAAGGCTTTTGCTGCCGATATCGGCCATGCGGATGTTCTGTTCAACTGTGCCGGTTTCGTTCATTCCGGCACCATTCTCGATTGCGAGGAAAAGGACTGGGATTTCTCCTTCGACCTCAATGCCAAGGCCATGTACCGCACCTGCCGCGCCTTTCTGCCAGGCATGCTGGAAAAGGGTAAGGGCGCAATCGTCAACATGTCCTCCGTCGCATCCAGCGTGAAGGGCGTGCCGAACCGTTTCGCCTACACCGCCTCCAAGGCGGCGGTTGTCGGTCTGACCAAGGCAATTGCTGCTGATTTCGTCACCAAGGGTATTCGCTGCAACGCCATTTGCCCAGGCACAGTGGATAGCCCGTCCTTGCACGACCGCCTGCGCGCCACTGGCAATTACGAACAGGCCCTGGCCGACTTCATTGCCCGCCAGCCTATGGGCCGCATTGCCACGCCGGAAGAAATCGCCGCACTCGTCACCTATCTCGCTTCTGATGAGGCAGGTTTCACCACTGGCCAGATCCATGTGATCGACGGTGGCTGGACAGGCTGATAATTCTATACGGGAGAGAGGAGAAGGCGACCGGCCCAAAAGCCGGTCGCCTTTTTTATTACGCCACCACGCTTCCAGCGATCAGTGCAAGCACGAGGAAGACCAGGAAGATCACGACGGCGATAAAGAACAGGATACGGGCAATGCCCGACGCCGCTGCCGAAATGCCGGTAAAGCCGAATACGCCCGCGATCAACGAAATAACAAAGAAAATAAGAGCCCATTTCAGCATGGAGCTTCCCCTTTCGCTTAATTTTCATGAGTTTGCCGCTTGAGGGCAAGCTCATGAAAATGACGCGCAAAAGGGGAAAATGTTCCACGCGCCCGCAAAAATCGTTCTTTTACACCACCGTTTCATTGGCGGCGTCGATCCGGCGGGCCTTGAGGCTGGTGCGAATGAATGTCGCGACGAATGCCAGGCTCATGAACAGTACAATGGTCGGGGCTGGCGCGCTGTCGATCAGAAAGCTTAGCCATATTCCTGCAAGCGAAGAGAGAACCGCAACCGAGATGGCGACCAGGAGCATGGCGGAAAAGCGCCGCGCCAGCAGGAAGGCGATGGCGCCGGGGGTGACCAGCATTGCGACGGAGAGGATGATACCCACAGCCTTCAGCGCGCCGACCACGGCAAGCGACAAAACCATCAGCAAACCGTAATGCAGGATGCGAACGGGCAGGCCAATTGCCTTGGCATGCTGCGGATCGAAGGCATTGACCAGCAGGTCTTTGCGCAGCACCCCGAGAAACAGGGTGGCAAAAAGCGCGATCAGCCCGGTCTCCAGCATGTCTGAAGGCGCAATGCCCAGCATGTCGCCGAAGAGGATGTGATCCAGATGCATGTCGCTCTGCACCTTCACGTAAAGCACCAGCCCCAGCCCGAACATGCCGGAAAAGACGATGCCAAGCACCGTGTCTTCCTTGATGCGGCTGTTTTCCTTGATGAACCCGGTTCCGAGAGCGCAGATCATACCGGCGGTGAAGGCGCCGATGGAAAGGGGAATTCCGACAATGTAGGCAATCACCACGCCGGGCAGCACGGCGTGCGAAACCGCGTCCCCCATCAGCGACCAGCCCTTCAGCACCAGAAAACACGAGAGCATGGCCATCGGCACGGCAATCATCAGGGTGATGATGAAGGCATATTGCATGAAGGGCAGCTGAAACGGCAGGATGGCGAGTTCGAGATATTCGCTCATTGCGCTTCTCCCAGTGCCTTGCGGGCTTTGGCGCGCGAAGCGAGCAGCCCGTGTTTGGGTGCAAACACGAAAGCGGAAAGGAAGATCGCTGTTTGCAGCACGACGATAACGCCGCCGGTGGCGCCGTCGAGGAAGTAGCTGAGATAAGCGCCGACGAAGCTGGTGGTCGCGCCGATCACGAGGCTCATCAGGATCAGCCGCTCGAAACGGTCGGTCAGAAGATAGGCGGTCGCGCCTGGTGTCACCACCATGGCAACGACAAGGAAGGCGCCGACGGTTTGAAGGGCTGCAACCGTGGAGGCGGCAAGCAGGGTGAAGAAGATCACTTTCAGCACTTCCGGTTTCAGCCCCACTGTGCGCGCATGGTTCTCATCGAAGAACACCACCATGAAGTCGCGCCATTTCAACGCCAGTACTATGAGGCTGATGCCGCCGATCAGGGCAAGCTGGATCGTGTCTTCGGTGGTAATTGCCAGAATATTGCCAAGCACGATGGTCTGGATATTGATCGAGGTGGGCGACAGCGACACCATGAACAGCCCCAGCCCGAAGAACGAGGTGAAGATCAGGCCGATGATTGCGTCTTCCTTGAGCCGGGTTTTCTGATTGAGGAACAGCATCGAGCCAGCCGCAAGCCCGCCGGAAAGAAAGGCGCCGAGCGAAAAGGGCAGCCCCAGCATATAAGCGCCCGCAACGCCGGGAACGATGGCGTGCGAGAGCGCGTCGCCGATCAGCGACCAGCCCTTTAGCATAAGATAAGCGGACAGAAAGCCGCAGACGCCGCCCACAAGTGCGCTGACCCAGATGGCGTTCAGCATGTAGCCATAGGTGAAAGGCTCAAGAAGGCTGTTTATCATCGGCTTTTTCCTTCGGAGCCTGCGGATTTTGTCCGTTCTGGCCGTTCTTTCCGTAGATCACGAAAGGCCGCTCATCGTCGGTAATTACCTTCACCCGGCGAGGATCGGCATCATCATGCAGTTCGGCCCCGCCGAGAACGAAGTGGCGCAAGCTGCCGCCAAAGGCTTTTTGCAGGTTCTCTTCGTTAAAGGTGTCCGCTGTTTTGCCCGACGCCAGAACGGTACCCTTGACGAAGACGGCGCGATCGCAGAATTCCGGTACGCTACCGAGATTATGGGTGGAAACCAGCATGACGCGGCCCTCCTCACGCAGTGCCTTCAACAGCGCGACGATCTGTTCTTCCGTCGTCACGTCGACGCCGGTGAAGGGTTCATCCAGCAGGATAACCTGACCTTCCTGCGCCAGCGCGCGGGCCAGAAACACCCGCTTCTTCTGTCCGCCGGAAAGCTCGCCGATCTGCCGCTTGCGATAATCAAGCATATTGACGCGCGTCAGCGCTCTCTCGACCATCTCGTGATCGTGTTTCGACGGAATACGGAAGAAATTCATGTGGCCGTAACGGCCCATCATCACCACATCCTCAACCAGTACGGGAAAACTCCAGTCCACCTCTTCAGCTTGCGGCACATAGGCGACGAGGTTTTTTCTGAGTGCATCCTTCACGGGTAGGTCGAAAATAGAGACAGAACCGGTGGCCAACGGCACAAAACCCATGATTGCCTTGAAAATCGTGGACTTGCCCGCGCCGTTGACGCCGACAAGTGCAGTGATCGTACCGCGTGGAATGGAAAAGCTGGCATTTCTTAATGCGGTGTGGCCGTTGCGATAGGTCACTGTCGCATTTTGAACCGTCAGGCCGCCGCCGCTTTTTTTGCTGCCCATTCTCATGAAGACAGTCCTTTGGCGATGGTGCTGCTCGTCACGCGCAGCAGGTCGAGATAGGTCGGAACAGGGCCGTCGGCCTCGCTCAGCGAATCCACGTAGAGTATGCCGCCATAGGCCGCTCCGGTTTCCTTGGCCACCTGCCGGGCGGGATCGGCGGAAACCGTGCTTTCGCTGAAGATTACCTGAATATTATGTTCGCGCATGGCGTCGATCACGCCGCGCACCTGTTGCGGCGTACCCTGGCTGTCGGCATTGACCGGCCACAGGAACAGTTCCTTCAGCCCGAAATCCCGGGCGAGATAGGAGAACGCCCCTTCGCTCGTTACCAACCAGCGCTTGTTCTCAGGAAGCGCGGAAAGCTCATCGCGGATGGGCTGCACGGTGGCACGGATCTTGTCGGAATAGGCCTTGGCATTGGCGGCGTAAATCTCGGCGTGGGCGGGATCTATTCCAGCGAGTCCCTTGCGGATATTTTCCACATAGATCAAGGCGTTATCGGGTGACATCCAGGCGTGCGGGTTGGGTTTCCCCTGATACGCCCCGCCATTGATCGCCATCGGTTCGATGCCGTCGCTTACAGTCACATCAGGCACGCCTGAAAGATTGGCCAGAAACTTCTCGAACCACAATTCCAGATTGAGGCCGTTGCGCAGCACCAGATCAGCCTTGCGGGCCTTGAGAATGTCGCGAGGCGTCGGCTGGTAGTTGTGAATTTCAGCGCCTGGCTTGGTGATGCTCTCCACCTCTGCCGCATCGCCCGCCACATTGCGCGCCATATCGGCAATGATCGTGAAGGTGGTCACCACCTTCGGTTTTTCCTGCGCGACAGCCGCAGCAGGCAGGAAAAGCGAAAAAGCAAAAAGGGCATGGCGGATTTTATGGAGATTCACGTCTGTCACCGATTTTTGTTGCGATCAACTCGCAACACCATCCGTCATGGAAACACACTTGTCAACGCTATTGCAAATCATTCGCAATTTAGCGGATTTCAAAAATGTCTGAAAATGGTGCGCTTTTACCCGCTCGGCGCCGGGGGGATTAAACTTTTTTCAATGAGAAAGCGGCACTATCGCAAGGCTCGGACAACGAGGTCCCGAGCTTATCCCGCGTGTGTTCCTCATCCTTCGAGCCACGTTCCGGGGTGAGGGCGATAGGCGGGGTACTGAATGTCAGGATTTTGCGCGTGAAGGCTGTATTCGGACGAATGCGGTTTTCGCGCAAACTCGTTATGATCGGAGGCGGGATCCTGCTTTTGGCGGGTGCGACCGGTTCTGCTGCCGTGTTTATCGGCAGCGAGCGGCTGCTCGGGTCCACCTATGCCTCCGCGAACGGGCTTTCCTGTGACGCAGTCCAGACAGTCAACATCCGCAAGAACGGTTCCCTGTGGGTCCGCAAATTCATTCGTACTGACGGCGGCAACGGCACGGACCGGTTGAAAACGGCGCTGCGTGTCGCCAGGGCAGTTTACGACAAACAGAAGCCCGATCTGGTCCAGGTTTCCGTGCTGGATAAAAACGGCCCGCAATTGCGCTCGGAAATGCGCGGCCGCGCCATCGCGGCCCAGGTGGTCTTCATTGCCGACCCGGCGAAAATTCCCGAAGGCGCCGATGCCCAGCGTTATTCCGCCTTTTATTACGATGGTGCATCAAACGGCAGCGGCCAGTTTTACGGGCTGCGCATCGATCTGCCGCTGGAAGATGCCGAAGCAATGGCCGCAAGCCTGAACGATGCCGCCGACTGCGCAACCCCCGCTTCGGACGCCGCACCCGAAGGGCATGGCGGAAAAGCCGCAAAAGGCGCGGGCGGACACGGCGAAACCAAGGGCGAAGGCGGCGGCGGCCACGACGCTGCGCCGGCGCAAACGCATGAGGGCGGACCCGGTGCGGAAGCTCACGGCGAACCCGTAGCCGACGAAGAACTTCTGACCTCGACCCCGGAAGCCGATGGCGGCAGTATCTTCAGCATCAGCTATCTGAAATCACTGATCTTCGGAAAAGGCACTACGACCGCGCAGGCCGCAGAGGAAAAGCTTGCTGAAGGCGAGGTTGCGCCTGCGGAAGAGCCGGGCGTGGCAAAGGCGAAGGCGGGGCATTAGGAGCGTTTGAGCTCTTGCTGACACCTCGGAATTAAAACCATCTGAAAAATTGATACGGCTGTGCCGACGTTTGTAAAATATCGTCGCAGCGCCTTCTTTCGTGATGCCGGACCTGATCCGGCATCCAGCCTTTGCGCGTCTGCGCCATGAGACGATCTAGCAGGAAATTTTGCCACAGGGACCACAATGGTCGGTAAAGGTCGAGCGCATGGGGGCAAGGGCGGCCATGCGGCCGCCTTCGCTTGATTGTCCTTAGTCCGCCTTGTTGCGGCGGGCCGGGAAGAGGATGACGTCGCGGATCGAGGGGGCGTTGGTCAGGAGCATGATCAGGCGATCAACACCGATGCCGAGGCCGCCGGCGGGTGGCATGCCCTGATCGATGGCGTCGAGGAATTCGTCGTCCAGCTGCTTGTCCTTTTCACCGCGGGCATGGGCCTGCTCAAGCTGCTCCACCATGCGGCGGCGCTGCTCTTCGGGATCGTTGAGTTCGGAGAAGGCATTGCCCACTTCCCAGGCGTTGCAATAGCTCTCAAAACGCTCAACGAGGCGCGGTTCGCCCGGCACTTCCTTGGCGAAGGGCGAGATATCCTTCGGGAAATGCGTGACGTGGCTCGGCTGGATAAGCGTACCTTCGACCTTCTCTTCGAAGATGAAGGCAAGGCATTCGCCCCAGGTCCAGTCCTTCTCGACGGCGAAACCGGCAGCCTTGGCGGCGGCGCGGGCTTCCTCGTCAGTCTTGATCGCAAGGAAGTCAATGCCGGTCGCTTCCTTCACCGCATCAGGCATGGGCACGCGCTTGAACGGACCCTTGAAGGAAATTGTCTGGCCCTGGAATTCCACCTCGGTTGTGCCGTGCAGGGCAATCGCCAGCGTCTCGAACAGCCGTTCCACCAGACCCATGATGTCTTCGTAGTCGGCATAGGCCCAATAGCACTCCATCATGGTGAATTCAGGATTGTGCCTTGTGGAGACGCCTTCGTTGCGGAAGTTGCGGTTGATTTCGAACACCTTGTCGGAAAGGCCTGATACCAGCGTGCGCTTCAGGAACAGTTCCGGCGCGATGCGCAGATACATGTCCATCTTCAGCGTGTTGTGGAAGGTCTTGAACGGATCGGCCGTCGCACCGCCATAAACTGTCTGCAGCATCGGCGTTTCCACTTCGAGGAAGCCTTCGGCCTCCATGAAACGGCGAATGCCGGACAGAATCTTCGAGCGCTGCAAAAAGCGCAGCTTGGAGTCCTCGTTGGCGAGAATATCGAGATGGCGCTTGCGGTAACGCAGCTCAATATCGGAGACACCGTGCCATTTTTCCGGCATCGGCAGCAGCGACTTGGTGAGCATGGTGATTTCTTCGGCGTTGATCGTCAGCTCGCCGCGCTTGGTGCGGCGCACCTTGCCGGTTACGCCGATGATGTCGCCAATGTCGATCATCGGCAGAAGATTGCGCGCTGTTTCCGGCGTCGTATCTTTGTGAGAGAAAATCTGCACCTTGCCCGAGGCGTCATGGATATCCATGAACATGCCGGAATTGCGCGACGAATAAACGCGGCCCGCCACCGTTACCGTGTCGCCGGTTTCCGTGTCCGGTTCGATATCGGCATATTTTTCCGCCAGCTCCGCATTGGTCAGCGTGCGATGGAAATGCGCCGGATAGACATCGCCGATCTGCTCGCGCAGCAGCGCAAGTTTCTGGCGGCGCACTTCGGTGGCGTCGGAGGAGAGGGCGGTGGTTTCGGTTGTCTTGTCGTTCATTGTTCAATCCTGTTGCGGCGTTGCCGCGGCGACAATTGCCTCCCGTATCCCTCATTCCTGTGCTTGTCACAGGAATCCAGTGCGCCCAAGTCCTTGGCGCGGGAGACCTCAATTCATTCTTTCACGGCGCCGACGCGCCGTGGCTGGATTCCTGTGACAAGCGCAGGAATGAGGGGGGGATTTAAAACCCGCCCCGGCAGGCATCAAGCACCGCTGCCAACCATCGTGGCCACAACGGCAATAGCGACCTTCAGGCGCTGGCGCACCACGGAGCGGCCGAGCAGCGCCATCGAGTCAAACAGCGGCAGCGAGCGCGAGGAGCCGGAGACGGCGACGAAGAGCGGCGGCGTGACGACGCGCAGTTTCTTGCCCGTGCGTTCGGCAATGTCGCGCAGCTCGGCCTCGATGGCTTCAACGTTCCAATCAGGCATTTTTTCCAGATCGGTGGCAACCGTGGTGAGGATTTCGTGGATTTCCTCGGGCTTGCTTTTGAGACCGGCAAAGGAGGCGGGCGTCAGGCCAACGTCGCTCGAAAGCAGGAAGCCGGCAAGGTTTGGCAATTCGCCGAGCTTGGAAATGCGGCTCTGGGCAAGCTTCAGGCCTTCGGTCAGGCGGGAATTTTCCATCGCCCATTCCAGCGTGCGGGCAATGAAGTCCTCAGGCGTGAGCTTTTCGCGCAGCCAGCGGCCGTTCAGCCAGTCCAGCTTCTGGATATCGAATATGGCGCCGGCCTTGGAAAGTGCTTCCGGATCGAACTTCGCGGCCAGCTCTTCCATGGTCAGCAGCTCTTCGCCTTCGGCGATTTGGATGAAGAACAGGCCGAGGAAGTTCATCAGCGCTTCCGGCAGGTAGCCGAGCGCGGAATAATAGGAGATCGACGTCGGGTTCTTGCGCTTGGAAAGCTTCGACTTGTCGGCGTTGCGCATCAGCGAAAGATGCATGAACGTCGGCTGGTCCCAGCCGAAATAACGGTAAAGCAGGATGTGCTTGGGCACTGAAGCCAGCCACTCTTCGCCGCGCGCCACATGGGTGATCTTCATCAGATGGTCGTCGATGACGTTTGCCATGTGATAGGTCGGCATGCCGTCGGCCTTGATCAGCACCTGCATGTCAACCGAATCCCAGGGGATCGAGACATCGCCGTAAACGCCGTCATGGAAATCGCACGAACCTTCGGTCGGGATTTTCATGCGCACGACGTTGGCTTCGCCGGCGGCGACGCGGGTGGTCACTTCTTCAGCCTTCAGGTGGAGGCAGAGACCGTCATATTTTGGCGGCTTGCCAGCGGCGCGCTGCGCTTCGCGCATCTGCTCAAGCCGCTCGGGCGTGCAGAAACAACGGAAGGCATGGCCTTTTTCCAGCAATTCTTCGGCATAGGGCCAGTACATCGGCTTGCGCTCGGACTGGCGGTAGGGACCGTAGGGGCCACCGACGTCAGGGCCTTCCGACCAGGTGAGGCCGGTCCAGCGCAGCGCCTCCAGAACCTTCTGCTCATATTCCAGCGTCGAGCGGGTGGCGTCGGTATCCTCGATGCGCAGGATGAACTCACCGCCGTGTTTCTTGGCGAAGAGATAGTTGAACAGCGCGATGTAAGCGGTGCCGACATGCGGCTCGCCGGTGGGGGAAGGTGCGATGCGGACGCGAACGCCGGAAGTGGTCATGAAATTCACTCGTCGTGACGGGGTGGTGACATCGGGGCGGCTTCACCCTTCTATCACGAAGTTTTCGTTTGAATGCGGCGGGAAAGGGTGCGGAAAGGCGTGTTGAACGCACTTTTGCATATTTCCGTTCGGCATCGGCTTAGGCCATATTATGCCGCAGGCGTCAAGGAAATATGGCGCTTGCGCTGTCTTCGCCCGGACGTAAACCGCCCCTAATTCACCGGCCAGACATAAAGCAGCATCGGAATGCTGGCAATGACGATCATGATCGACAGCGGCAGTCCAAGGCGCGGATAATCGCTGAAACGATAACCGCCCGGACCCATGACCAGCGTGTTGCACTGGTGGCCGATGGGCGTGAGGAAATCGCAGCCGGCGCCAATCGCCACCGCCATCAGAAAGGCCTCCGGCCGAAAGCCGAGCGTGGTGGCGAAACCGGCGGCGATGGGTGCCATGACCAGCACGGTTGCAGCATTGTTGAGGAAGGGCGTTACCGCCATGGCAGTCAACAGGATCATGCCGAGTGCTGCGAAGGGCGGCAGTCCTTGTGCGGCATGGCCGAGCCAGGCGGCGATCAGCTCGCTGGCGCCGCTGGTGCGCAGACTGTCGCTGACGGGAATGAGGGCGGCGAGCATGACGAGGATCGGCCCGTCGATCGATTTATAGACTTCGGTCAGCGGTATCGCGCCGACGACGATCATCAGGAAGGCGGCGGCGAAAAAGGCGACGGATACCGGCACCAGCCCGCTGCCGGCGGCAATCATGGCCGCGGCAAGCACGATGACGGGCAAAAGCGCGCGGCGCTGCACCCCAAGCAGGATCTCCCGCTGCGCCAGGGGCAGCAGCGAAAATTCCTGCAATACCTGTGGCAGGTTCTTGCGGCTGCCCTGCAAGAGAATGACGTCGCCCGCCTGCAAGGTCAGGTCGGAGAGCCGCTGGTTGACGCGCTGGCCGCGACGGCTCACTGCAATCAGATTGACGCCGCGGGTGTAGGATAGCGCCAGTTCGCGCGCGGAAATCCCGTTGAGAACGGATTCGTTGCTGATAACCGCTTCCATGGAAATAAGGTCAGCGGTCTTCTGGCCGTTCTCGGTGAGCGGCTTGCCTGACAGCAGCAGCTTGGCCTGCGAGACGATGCGGTCGAGGCCCTCCGGGTTGCCTTCGAGAAGAATGGTGTCGCCCGGCTTCAGATTGACATCGGGGAAGGGGGAGATACGCCGGGGTCCGCGCAGGATCGTGCTGGCGATTACGTCGCCATCCGCCTGTTTCAACAGCTCCCGCAGCGGCTTGTCGGCGTAGGTGCTGTCGGCGGGAAGCGTCGCCTCGGCGGTATAGGCCGACTGGTCCAGAATATCCTCCATCGATGCCTGCTGGCGGTTGCGCACCGGCAGCAGGCGGTAACCGAAGGTCAGGAAGATGATGCCGATCACGGTCAGCCCGGCACCGACCGGGGTGAAATCGAACATCGAGAAGCTCTGCCCGGTCATTTCCTCACGCAGCCTGGAAACGACGATGTTGGGCGAGGTGCCGATCTGCGTCATGAGCCCGCCCAGAAGGGCAGCGAAGGCCATGGGCATCAGATAATAGGAAACAGGGCTGCCGGATTTGCGGGCGAACTGGAAAGCAACCGGCATCATGATGGCAAGCGCACCGATGTTCTTGATGAAGGCCGACATGATGGCGACGACGATCATCAGAAAGGCCAGTTGCAGGGTTTTGGAGTGCATCTCCGGGAAATATTTCTTGATCGTCATATCGACGACCCCTGAACGCGCCACGGCCGAACTGACGATCAGCGCGCTGCCGACGATGATGACGATATCGTCCGAGAAACCGGAGAACGCCTTGTCGAAAGGCACGACCCCAACCGCCACCGCCACCAGCAACGCGCTGCACGCGACCACATCATAGCGGAACCTGTCCCATATGAACGCGACCATCATGCCGGCGATCACGGTAAAGGCGAGGATCTGGTCGGTCGTCATGCTTGCTTATGCTTTCGAAGGAGAGACGGCGGGACGGACTCTTCCGGTAGGGATGTCGAAGAACGCGAGGCGGGGCATGCGGTTCCGACTGGCCGGCGCGTTCCACACGTTCGCGTCATACCGGCCTTGAGCCGGTATCAGCCGCCGCGCGTCGGCGCGGCGGAAAGTGTCCCTTCAGCCCAAGGGCTTGGGCTGAAGGGATGCCGGATCAAGTCCGGCATGACGGTCAGGGTAATCAGTGCGGTTTGGCCGCCTGTGCTTTCTTGCGCTGTCTGGCGTTACGCGCCAGCATGTTGAGCAGTTCCACCAGCGCCGAAAACGCCATGGCGGCATAGACGTAGCCCTTGGGAACATGGAAGCCCATGCCTTCGGCGATCAGGGTCGTGCCGATCATCATCAGGAAGGCGAGTGCCAGCATGACGATGGTGGGGTTGCGCTCGATGAAGTTGGCGAGCGGCGTTGCGGCGAGCAGCATCACGGCAACGGCAAAGATCACGGCCACGATCATGATCGGCAGATGCGGTGTCATGCCAACGGCGGTGATGATGCTGTCCACAGAGAACACGAGGTCGAGCAGCAGGATCTGGCCGATGGCGGCGCCGAAATTCATCGCAACCGGGCCGCCCACCATGTCTTCCTTGTGATCTTCAGGATCGACATTGTGGTGGATTTCCTTGGTGGCCTTCCACATCAGGAAGAGACCGCCGGCGATGAGGATCATGTCCTTCCACGAGAAGGCGTGGCCGAAGATTTCGAAGACCGGCGTGGTGAGCTGCACGATCCAGGCCACAGTGCCGAGAAGGCCGAGACGCATGATCAAGGCAAGCCCGATGCCGATCTTGCGGGCTTTTTCGCGCTGTTCAGGCGGAAGCTTGTTGGTGAGGATCGAGATGAAGATCAGGTTGTCGATGCCAAGCACGACCTCCATGACGATCAGGGTGACCAGCGCCACCCAGGCAGCGGGGTCGGACAGAAGAGGGAGAACGGACTCCATCAGGGAATTTTTCCTTTCAGCAACAAGGCCACCCGAAACATTCGGTTCGTGGAATTTATAGCGCAATACGCGAGAAACAAGGAGACCGCGCCTGTGATAGGCAAGATTTCATCGAAATTTCGCGCAAACCGCGTATCAGGCCCCGTGCCGTTGCCGGTCCGGTCGCCCGTTGCTGAATGTTTTCAGGCCTTGTCGGTTCCGTATGCCGCCATGAACACCATGATGGCGCTGTCGATCACTCGGTCCAGCTCCTCTTCGGGAACCGGGCCTTCGAGTTCTCCGAACAGGCGCAGCTTGAAGAAAGTGCCCGTGGAAAGCTCGATATATTGCCGGGCGGCAAGTTCGACGTCATCGACCTTGAGATGGCCGAGCGAGACCTGATGCTCGATGAAATCCTGAAGAACGGTGCGCACGTTGTTGGGTGCTGCGATGAAGAAACGCTGCGCCAGCTTCGGCATGCGGTCGATGACGCCGATCACCGAGCGCATGGCCGGTATCATTTCGGAGCAGATCATCTTGTTGGCGAAGGCCTTGCCGAACTGTTTCAGGCCGTCGCGCACCTCTTCGGTGCCGGCCAGAATGTTGCGCATGGAGGTCGCGAATTCCTGGCGGTGATGATCGACAAGGGCGGCGAACAGGTCTTCCTTGTTGGAGAAATAGACATAGATCGTTCCCTTGGAAACGCCGGCTTCCCGCGTGATGTCGTTCATGCTGGCGGCATCGAAGCCCTTGCGCTTGAACACGCGCCAGGCGCCGGCAACAATCTGCTCACGCTTGGCCGGGTCTTCGCCCGCAGCAAAACGCCCGGCGGGGTTTCCCGGACAGCCCGTTTCGGTTTCCGTCTCCATATCCATGTCTTCACCTGCCATCGTTACCGGTTCCTAGCACTGCAATGGCGTAAAAAAAATTAACCGAACGTCGAACCAATCAGTTCGATTACACTTGATATGTGTCAGGAAAGGGATTATGTCAATCGAACCGAACGGTTCAGTTCGAAAAACTTTCTTCAATTTATCACGGTACATCTCATGTCGGCCCAGAAGAATAGCGCGGTTCGCGCCGTCAACGATGCGGAAGAGGCGGACGTTTCCGCCAAGGCTGAGACCTCTCCGGCAAAGCCGGTGGAGGCCCCGCCGCAACAGCCGCCACAGACAATTGCCGCACCGAAGAAGAAGAAGCGTTCGCCGCTTCTGCCGATCTTTGCGATCGCCCTTCTCGCCGGCGCCGGCTGGTACGGTTATAACTGGTGGATCGACGGTCGCTTCATGGTTTCGACGGATGACGCCTACATTCAGGGTGATATCGCGGTCATCGCGCCCAAGGTTTCGGGTTACATCGCCAAGGTGAACGTTGTCGAAAACCAGGAAGTCAAGGCGGGTGATCCGCTGGTTACTCTGGATGACGGCGACTATCGCATCGCGCTTGAACAGGCCGACGCGCAGATCCGCACCGAGGAACTGTCGCTGAAGCGCATCGATGCGCAGATCATCGGCGGCGAGGCAGCGCAGGAACAGGCCGTTGCCCAGAAGGGCGCTCTGGATGCGGCCCTTCGCGGTGCGGAAATCACCCAGAAGCGCGCCACCGAATTGCAGGCGAAGGATGTCGGCACCGTTGCCGCTTCCGACAGCGCGCAGGTCGCGCTCGATCAGGCCAGGGCGAATGTCGTGGCCGGCGAGGCGGCGATCTCGTCCGCGAAAGCCAATGTCGAGCTTCTTCGCGCCCAGCGCGAGGAAGCCGAAAGCACCATCCGTTCGCTGCAACTTTCCAAGGACAAGGCGGCCCGCGATCTGGCCTTCACCGTGTTGAAAGCGCCTTATGACGGCGTTATCGGCAATCTGGCGGTGCAGACGGGCGATCTCGTTTCGGTCGGCAAGCGCCTTGCTTCGCTGGTGCCGTTGAACGAGCTTTATATCGACGCCAATTTCAAGGAAACGCAGCTGGCCCGCGTGGTGCCCGGTTCGAAGGTCCGCGTCCATGTGGATGCTTTCGACGACGAGACCATTGAGGGCACGGTCCAGTCGATATCGCCCGGTTCCGGTTCGGTCTTCTCGATGCTGCCGCCGGAAAACGCCACGGGTAACTTCACCAAGGTCATCCAGCGCGTACCGGTGCGTATCGTCTTCTCCAAGGAAGATCTCGCCAAGCACAATCTGCGTGCGGGCCTGAGCGTCGTCGTCGATGTGGATACCCGCACGGCGCCGGAAAACACGAAAACGGCGCACGTTAACCCATAGGCCAACCAGGGCGTCGTTGAGGGCAAGATCATGGCGGCTACGGTTGTCGGCACAGGCGGGGTATCTGTTCCCGTCGATCCACCCATGGACAAGCGCAGGCTCATCGCGTTCTTCGCGATGGTCTTCGGCATGTTCATGTCCATTCTCGATATTCAGATCGTCTCCGCCTCGCTTGCGGAAATCCAGGCAGGTCTCGGGGCGGGCTCCGACGAGATCGCCTGGGTGCAGACATCCTATCTGATCGCAGAAGTCATCATGATCCCTCTGTCGGGCACGCTGGCGCGCATCCTGTCCACGCGCGTACTGTTTGCCACCTGCGCCGCCGGCTTCACCCTGTCGAGCGCGCTCTGCGCCACCGCGACCAATATCGACCAGATGATCGTCTACCGGGCGATCCAGGGCTTTATCGGCGGCGGCATGATCCCGTCGGTCTTTGCGGCCGCCTTCACCATTTTCCCGCCCTCCAAGCGTTCGGTCGTCTCGCCGATCATCGGTCTCGTCGCCACGCTTGCGCCCACCATCGGTCCCACGGTCGGCGGTTATCTTTCCAATGCCTTCTCCTGGCACTGGCTGTTCCTAGTCAACATCATTCCCGGCATCATCGTCACCATCCTGACATGGAGCCTGATCGATTTCGACAAGCCTGAAACCTCGCTCTGGAAGAAGTTCGACTGGTGGGGGCTGATCTCCATGGCCGTCTTCCTCGGCTCTCTGGAATACGTGCTGGAAGAGGGCAACAACAAGGACTGGTTCAACGACGAGCATATCGTCATCGGTTCGGTGGCCATGGTCATCGGTGCGGTGGTGTTCTTCTGGCGTGCCTTCAAGGTGGACTTCCCCGTTGTGGACATCCGCGCCTTTGCGGACCGAAATTTCTCCATCGGCTCGCTGTTTTCCTTCGTGATGGGCATAGGGCTTTACGGGCTGACCTATCTCTACCCGCTCTATCTCGGTCGCGTGCGCGGTTACGATGCGCTGATGATCGGCGAGACCATGTTCGTTTCCGGTCTTGCCATGTTCTTCACCGCGCCGATTGCCGGCAAGGTGTCCACCAAGCTCGATCCGCGCATCATGATGGCCATCGGCTTCATCAGCTTCGGTTGCGGCACGTGGATCATGACGCATGTGACCACCGACTGGGATTTCTACGAGCTGCTGATTCCGCAGGTCCTGCGCGGTTTCGGACTGATGATGTGCATGGTGCCGATCAACAACATCGCGCTCGGCACGCTTCCGCCCGCGCGCATCCGCAATGCCTCGGGCCTGTTCAACCTCACCCGCAACCTCGGCGGCGCGGTTGGCCTTGCCGTCATCAACACCCTGCTGTCGCAACGCACCGACGATCATTATGTGCGGCTGGCGGAACATGTCAGCTATTCCAATCCACAGGCGCTGGAGTGGCTGAACAATGTCGGCGCGAACTATGATTCCTACGGGCTGGACGGTGCTTCCGTCGCGATCAAGAAGCTGGTCGGCATGGTCTCGCAGCAGGCGTGGATACTCGCCTTTGCGGATGTGTTCTTCGCGCTGACGCTGCTGTTCGGCAGCCTGATCTTCATGACCGTGCTGATCCAGAAACCCAAGGCAGCGCCGCCACCAGACGCGGCGCACTGAACAAAATCCCCTCCCATCCACCGCAGAGCTGGGGCCGTCGGAAATGACGGCCCCTTTTTTGTGTGCTTCGCGATACTTTTCCGTCATGCCGGTCTTGAGCCGGTATCCAGTAAGCCCAAGTCCTTGATCCAAGGCTAAAATGAAGAAAGTTGTTGGTCAGCCCTGATAATCTGCAGCCTGTTGATTTTATTGACGTGTCTAAATCCTTGGGAAAAGCCCAGGGATGACGCCGGGCAAAGGCGCGCACCCGTAGTTCAAAGGTAGAAATAAAGTGAAATCATCGTCTTGCTGAAAATGTGAGGTACGTACATCATTTTTCGGTTTACGACGGCGGCAAAGCTGGATATTCAAATGGCACGGGAGGAAACATGAAGCCGACAGTTCACGATATCGCCGAGCGGGCGGGTGTCAGCCTTTCCACCATCGACCGGGTGCTGAACATGCGCCCCGGCGTTCACGCCGCTACTCGAGCGCGGGTAGAGGCGGCGATTGCCGAGCTTGGTTATGTGCGCGATATCGCTGCCGCCAATTTGGCCAAGGGTCGCAATTATTCGCTGGTCTTCATCCTTCCCGGCAACGACAATTCCTTCATGGCGACGCTGCGAGCCGAAGTTCGTGCCGCAGCCGCCCGCGCCCATCTGGAGCGCACGGCGATCCGCGTTATCGAGGTGCCGCCTTTCAATGCCGCGGCACTGACGGAGGCGCTGGAAGTCGCGCGGCGGGAAAAGCCGTCGGGCGTCGCCTTCGTCGCCACCGATTCTGAGGATGTTGCCGAAGCCGCGGACCGGCTGGCTGAAGATGGTATCGCCACCGTCACGCTGGTTTCCGATCTCTCCGGTTCGCGCCGCGACCATTATGCCGGCGTCGACAACGTTGCGGCCGGGCGCACGGCGGCTAGCCTCATGGGGCGCTTCCTGTCCGGGCGCGGCGGCGATATTGCGGTCGTTGCCGGCTCCATGCTGGTGCGCGACCATCGCGAACGCCTAGACGGCTTCCGCTCCGTCATCGAAAGCGAATTTCCGGACTTGCGACTATTGCCGGTCCTCGAAGGTCGGGACGATCCCGTCACCGTCGAGGCGCTGGTCGCCAAGGCGCTTGCGAGCGACGCGCTGTCCGGCATCTACAGTCTCGGCGCCGGTAATCGCGGCCTCATCCGGGCGCTCAGGGCGTCATCGGGCGAAAGGTCGCCATCCGTCATCGCCCATGAGCTCACCGAAAACACGGCCAATGCGCTGCGGGAAGGCGTGCTCGATGCCGTGCTCAATCAGGATGCAGGTCATGAGGTGCGCAGCGCCATTCGCGTGTTGAAAGCGCGCGCGGATGGTCTCGCTGTCATCGCCGCGCAGGAGCGTATCCGTATCGACATATTCCTCAGGGACAATCTGCCCTGAGGAGAGCATTTCCAGGAAAAGTGGCCGCCGGTTTTCCGTCCGGAAATGCGGTGACCCTTAAAACCGCTGAAGTGGCGCAAGGAGCGCCGGAATGGAGAATTACATGTATCTCGGTCTCGATCTTGGAACATCCGGTGTCAAAGCCCTGCTGATGGACGGCGATCAGAAGATCGTCGGCTCGGCCAACGGCTCGCTGGAGGTCTCGCGTCCGCATCACGGCTGGTCGGAACAGGACCCGGCGGACTGGATTGTCGCCACGAAAACCGCAGTCGAAGGTCTGAAGCAGAAGTTTGCGAAGGAACTCGCTGCCGTGAAAGGTATTGGCCTTTCCGGCCAGATGCATGGCGCGACGCTGATAGACGCGAGCGGCAATGTGCTGCGGCCGTGCATTCTGTGGAACGACACGCGCTCCTATGCCGAGGCTGCCGAACTCGATGCCGATCCGCGCTTCCGCAAGATCACCGGCAACATCGTATTCCCAGGCTTTACCGCACCGAAACTGGCTTGGGTGGCGAAGAACGAACCTGAAATCTTCGCGAAGGTGGCCAAGGTACTGCTGCCGAAGGATTACCTGCGACTGTGGCTGACCGGTGAATATATCTCGGAAATGTCGGATTCCGCCGGCACATCGTGGCTGGATACCGGTGCGCGCAAATGGTCTGCCGATCTTCTGGCGGCGACCGGCCTTGAAGAAAAACACATGCCGTCGCTGGTTGAAGGCACCGAGGAGGCAGGTGTGCTGCGTGCCGAGCTCGCCTCGCAATGGGGCATTGCGGGCAAGGCCGTTGTGGCCGGCGGTGCGGGTGACAATGCCGCTTCCGCCTGCGGCATGGGCACGGTGAAAGAGGGCCACGCGTTCGTTTCGCTCGGCACTTCTGGCGTGTTGTTTGCCGCCAACGCCTCCTATCTGCCGAAGCCGGAAAGCGCCGTACACGCGTTCTGCCACGCGCTTCCCAACACATGGCACCAGATGGGCGTCATCCTGTCCGCTACCGATGCACTCAACTGGTATTCGCGCCTCACCGGCAAGTCCGCAGCCGAACTGACGGGTGAACTGGGCGACGAGCTTCTGGCGCCGAGCGGCGTCACTTTCGCACCCTATCTTTCCGGCGAGCGCACGCCGCATAACGATGCCGCCATTCGCGGCTCTTTCATTGGCCTTTCGCATGAAAGTGACCGCAGGGCGCTGACGCAGGCCGTGCTGGAAGGCGTGACTTTCGCCATCCGTGACAATCTCGAAGCGCTGAAGTCGGCCGGCACCTCCATTTCCCGCGTCACCGCCATCGGCGGCGGTTCGCGCTCGGCCTATTGGCTGGCCTCGATCGCGACTTCGCTCGGTGTGCCCGTGGATATTCCGGCCGAGGGCGATTTCGGCGCCGCTTTCGGCGCCGCCCGACTCGGTCTCATCGCTGCAACAGGTGCAGATCCGGTTGCAGTCTGCACGCAGCCGGAAACGGCGCGGACGATCGAGCCGGTGGTGGCGCTTGGCGATGCTTATGAGGAGGCTTACCAGCGGTATCACGCGCTTTATCCCGCCATTCGGTCGCTTTCGCATTGAGGTTTTGCGTGCGCCGTTCACCCCTCTCTGCCCTGCCGTGCATCTCCCCCACAATGGGGGAGATCGACAAGCGGCTAGGTCACGTCCTCCTGTGAGGTCGCGATCGAAGCGGTTGAGCGCAACTTGCTGATCTCCCTCCTGTGGGGGAGATGTCCGGCAGGACAGAGGGGGGTAAGCGGCCCGCGCAGACCTCGAATTTTTGAACACTACCTAAACCCACCCCAGAGGAGGAACCATCCAATGAGCACAGGCTTCTTCGGCGATATCGCCAAGATCAAATATGAAGGCCCCGACAGCACCAACCCGCTCGCCTTCCGCCACTACAACCCCGACGAGATCGTTGCCGGAAAGCGTATGGAAGATCACCTGCGCTTTGCCGTGGCTTACTGGCACACCTTCACCTGGCCGGGCGGCGACCCATTCGGTGGGCAGACGTTCCAGCGTCCGTGGTTTGAAGACACCATGCAGGCCGCCAAGCTGAAGGCCGATGTCGCCTTTGAATTCTTCTCGCTGCTCGGTTCGCCGTTCTATTGCTTCCACGACGCCGATGTGCGCCCGGAAGGCAGGAACTTTGCCGAAAGCACCAGGAACCTCAACGAGATCGTCGACTACTTCGCGCAGAAGCAGGCTGATACCGGCGTAAAGCTTCTGTGGGGCACGGCGAACCTGTTCTCCAACCGCCGCTTCATGTCGGGTGCCGCGACCAATCCGGACCCGGATGTCTTCGCATTCTCGGCTGCGACGGTGAAGACCTGCATGGATGCCACCAAGAAGCTCGGCGGCGCCAATTACGTGCTATGGGGCGGTCGTGAAGGTTACGAAACGCTGCTCAACACCGATCTTTCGCGCGAGCTGGACCAGCTCGGCCGCTTCCTCAATCTGGTTGTGGAATACAAATACAAGATCGGTTTCGAAGGCACGATCCTGATCGAGCCAAAGCCGCAGGAGCCGACCAAGCACCAGTACGACTACGACGTCGCAACCGTTTATGCGTTCCTGCAGAAGAACGGTCTCGAAAAGGAAGTGAAGGTCAATATCGAGCAGGGTCACGCCATCCTCGCCGGCCATTCCTTCGAACACGAACTGGCCATGGCCAATGCCTTCGGCATTTTCGGCTCGATCGACATGAACCGCAACGATTACCAGTCTGGCTGGGATACCGACCAGTTCCCCAACAACGTACCTGAAATGGCGCTAGCCTATTACCACGTGCTGGCCGGCGGCGGCTTCACCAATGGCGGCACCAACTTCGATTCCAAGCTGCGTCGCCAGTCGCTTGATCCGCAGGACCTGCTGATCGGCCATATCGGTGGCATGGATTGCTGCGCCCGCGGTCTGAAGGCGGCGGCGAAGATGATCGAGGACGGCGCGCTGTCGAAGCCGCTTTCGGAGCGTTACGCGAAGTGGGACGCACCTGAAGCCCAGAAGATGTTGCGCGGCGAGCTGAAGCTCGAAGAAATCGCAACGCTGGTCGAGCGCCAGGATATCAACCCCGAGCCGAAGTCCGGTCGTCAGGAATATCTGGAGAACGTCGTCAATCGTTACGTTTGACGGGCTGGTACGTTCACAAACAAAGGACGGGGGAGCATCCCCCGTCTAGAGGCTGGTTAAAGCCGCAAAACCTCTCCTCCGTCATCCTCGCGACATTCCCGAGGATGACGTCGTATCTGTGGTGTACGGCCCCCGTGCGGTCTCCGGGCCTGATGCTGCAGATAACATTCCATAAAGTGAGACTAAGAAGGTTGCGATAGCCGAATTAGGGGGCATGCTCGCCGTCTGCTGCCAAAGGCGAGAACAATTCCGCGCCACCCCTCCTTTCTTTCCAGTCACTTACCGCAAAACCTTTCCCCGCATGTCCCCACCCGTCCGTTTTGCAGCATCATTCCCCTGCAACCGGAACGGAAGGGCGATACGCGCGGCGCCTTTCGCGGACCGGCTGCCGGCATCGACAAGCGTGGTTCTGGCAAACCGCGTTCCGGAAAGGCGTCCCGCAATTGCCAGCAGCGGGAAGGGCCGATCCGGTAGGTGTCGTGAAAAGTCTGTCACCGATCGACCGGCATTCCGGTCAAACAAGGCGCGGCCCGGCAGATGCAAGACTTTCCACCACACTCAACTCCCATCCGCATTTGCCGGGCTGTCGTTTCTCCCGCCGCCGGGAAACCGTTGCGGCGACTTTCGTGTACCTAAAGCGCTTTGGATATCTTAACCGCGCTGCTGAAACGTTGCAGATTTTGCGTGCCTGCGGCTGTACCTCATTGCTGACTTGGTCTAAACCGCTCTCCATCTTTTGACGCTCGATGGATGACGAAAGGGCCTATCCGATGACCGATCACAAAGCGCTCGCAGCCCGTTTCCCCGGCGATTTCCTGTTCGGCGTGGCGACCGCCTCCTTCCAGATCGAGGGTGCCACCAAGGTTGACGGCCGCAAGCCATCCATCTGGGATGCCTTCTGCAACATGCCGGGACATGTCTTCGGGCGCCACAATGGCGACGTTGCCTGCGATCACTATAATCGCTGGGAGGATGATCTCGATCTCATAAAGGAAATGGGTGTCGAGGCCTATCGTTTCTCCATTGCCTGGCCGCGCATCATTCCCGATGGATTCGGCCCGATCAACGAGAAGGGGCTGGATTTCTACGACCGCCTCGTCGATGGCTGCAAGGCGCGCGGCATCAAGACCTATGCGACGCTTTACCATTGGGACCTGCCGCTGACACTGATGGGCGACGGCGGCTGGGCCTCGCGTTCCACCGCCCATGCCTTCCAGCGTTACGCCAAGACCGTCATGGCACGGCTGGGCGACCGGCTGGATGCGGTGGCGACCTTCAATGAGCCCTGGTGTGCGGTCTGGCTCAGCCATCTCTATGGCATTCATGCGCCGGGCGAGCGCAACATGGAAGCAGCCCTTGCGGCCATGCACCACATCAACCTTGCCCATGGTTTCGGCGTCGAGGCGTCCCGCCATGTTGCGCCCAAGGTGCCGGTCGGACTGGTGCTGAACGCCCATTCCGTCATCCCGGCCTCCAATAGCGACGCCGACCTGAAGGCAGCTGAACGGGCATTCCAGTTCCACAACGGCGCGTTTTTCGATCCGGTCTTCAAGGGCGAATATCCGGCCGAAATGATGGAGGCCCTGGGCAGCCGCATGCCGGTGGTGGAGGCGGAAGACCTGTCCATCATCAGCCAGAAGCTCGACTGGTGGGGCCTGAATTATTATACACCGATGCGCGTTGCCGACGACGCCACCGAAGGTGCGGAATTCCCTGCCACCAAACCAGCCCCGGCCGTCAGCGATGTCAAAACCGATATCGGCTGGGAAGTCTATGCGCCGGCGCTGCATTCCCTGGTGGAGACGCTCTACGAGCGCTACGAGCTGCCCGATTGCTACATCACCGAAAATGGCGCCTGCTACAATATGGGCGTCGAAAACGGCGAGGTGGATGATCAACCCCGTCTTGACTATTACGCCGAACATCTTGGTATCGTTGCTGATCTGGTGAAGGACGGTTACCCCATGCGGGGTTACTTCGCCTGGAGCCTGATGGACAATTTCGAATGGGCGGAAGGGTACCGCATGCGCTTTGGCCTTGTGCACGTGGATTACGAAACGCAGGTTCGTACGTTGAAGAACAGCGGCAAATGGTACAGCGCGCTGGCATCGGGTTTTCCGAAGGGGAACCACGGTGTGATGAAGGGGTGAGGCTTTCTCCCTCATTCCTGTGACAAGCACAGGGATGAGGGTGGAAAGGCTGGCTCGTGTGTGAACTTTACCTGCCGTATTCCTCACCAGGAAAGCACACGATCGCTCTCCCCAATAAAGTTCTTCCACCTTACTATCAGTTTTCCAAACTTTTTTGCCAGTTACCCGGCGGTGCCTGCTTGCGCCTGCCATCCTGTCTCCTATGTCAGGCAGGCTACGCAGACGTAGCGCCTGCTGCTGCCTCATCCGGAGCGGTGCGGGCTGGTCCTCCCAGGGAAAACGAACATGCTTATCGAAAAACTCAACTGGCGTTATGCCACCAAGAAAATGGATCCTTCCAAGACTGTTGCGGAAGACAAGGTCGAGCGCATCGTCGAAGCCGCCCGGCTGGCGCCGACTTCCAGCGGGTTGCAGCCGTTCGAAGTCATCGTCGTTTCCGATCCGGAAGTTCGCGCAAAGATCCGCGAGATCGCCTGGAACCAGGCGCAGGTGACTGAAGGCTCGCATCTTCTGGTGTTTGCGGCGTGGGATAACTACACGCAAGAGCGGATCAACCATATGTTCGATCTGGTCAACGAAGAGCGTGGCGTCAAGAACGAGGGCTGGGAAGCGTATCGTCAGAAGCTTCTCTCCTCCTATCCGCAGCGTGATGAGCAGGTGAATTTCGAACACGCAGCCCGTCAGGCCTATATTGGTTTCGGCATGGCGGTGGCGCAGGCTGCTTTCGAGGGTGTGGATTCCACACCGATGGAAGGTTTCGATCCGGCCAAGCTGGATGAAATCCTCGGCCTGCGTGAAAAGGGCCTGCGCTCCGTCACCATCCTGCCGCTCGGATACCGCGAGCCGGAAGGCGACTGGCTGGTGAACCTGAAGAAGGTCCGCCGCCCGCTTGAGGAATTCGTCAGCCGCGTCTGATTTCCACGCACTCGCGAAGTCTTGACTGCCGCAGGGCCGCACAGACGGCTTTGCGGTAGATTTTTTCTCTGATTTCAGATAATTGAAAAATCATCCCTGTTAAAAGATGGCGCCTGCGGGCAAGTATGCGCCATCGAATTGCCGATCCCCGGCATTTCTGAGTGAAAGCCTGACGAAATGACCCGGAAAATCAGCTGTCATCGAATGTGCCGGAAGGCTGCATGAAGAGAGCGGTTCAGCACCGCAACAGGATTTTTTGAGACCCGATCCGTCAAGAGTTTTCGCAGAGTTCCCAATGAGTTTTTCATCCAACGCGACATCGCTCGCGCGCGCACCGCAGACTGCCAAGGACGCGATGGTAACGTTTGAAGGCGTGACCAAGACCTTTGGCGGCAGCGATGGCAAGCCGGGCTTCGCAGCCCTCGCCGGCATTGACTATGTCGTGCCGAAGGGTTCCATCACCGGCATAATCGGCCGCTCTGGTGCCGGCAAATCCACCCTCATCCGCCTCGCCAACGGCCTTGAAAAACCGTCGTCCGGCCGGGTGGTCGTCGACAGCGTCGATGTTGCCGCCCTTGATGAGAAGAGTCTGAGGACCCTTCGCCGTTCCGTCGGCATGATCTTCCAGCACTTCAATCTTCTGTCGTCGCGCACCGCTTTCGACAATGTGGCGCTGCCGCTAGAAATTGCCGGTCTCGGTAAAAAAGAGATCGAAACGCGGGTAACGCCGCTGCTCGAACTCGTCGGCCTTTCCGACAAGGCGAAGCGTTATCCGGCGGAACTGTCGGGTGGGCAGAAGCAGCGTGTCGGCATCGCCCGAGCGCTTGCGACGCAACCCAAGCTGCTGTTGTCGGACGAGGCGACGTCCGCGCTCGATCCGGAGACGACCCAGTCCATCCTTGAACTCCTGAAGCGCATCAATGCCGAACTTGGGCTGACAGTGCTGCTCATCACCCACGAGATGGAGGTGGTGAAGACCATCGCCTCGCAGGTCGCCGTCATCGACAGGGGCCTGATCGTGGAGGAGGGGCGCACCTTCGATATTTTCACCGCGCCGAAACACGAGACGACCCGCAGCCTGCTGTCGTCCTCGGTCGGGGTTAAGCTGCCGCACTGGGTTACATCAGGGTTGAAGCCGGAAGCCGAGGAGGGTGACCGCGTTCTCGTGCGGCTGGTGTTCTTCGGCGAAACGGCATTCCAGCCGCTGACCGCGCGTCTTGTTGCGGAAATCGGTCCTGACGTGAACATCCTTGCCGGCACCATCGAGGAAATTTCCGGCGAACCATTCGGCTCGCTGGTTGTGTCCTATCCGGCCACGGCGGAAACCACCGCCCGCGCCGGCCGCTTTTATACTGAGACCGGTCTTCACACGGAGGCGCTCGGTTATGTCGCCTGATATGCTTTTCAACCTTCTGTCGAAGGGTCTTCTGCAGACGCTGCACATGGTCGCGGTCGCCGGCATCGTCGGCTCCATCATCGGCGTGCCGATGGGCGTTTTCCTTGCCACCAGCGGCAAAGGCGAACTCTTCCCCGCGCCGATGACGAACCGCATCCTCGGCCTTGTCGTCAATGCGGCGCGCTCCACGCCCTTCATCATTCTGGTGGTGGCGATCATTCCCTTCACGCGGCTGGTCGCTGGCACTTCCATCGGCACCAGTGCGGCCATCGTGCCGCTGACGGTTGCCACCGTGCCTTTCATCGCGCGGCTGGTGGAAGCGGCGATCCGCGAAGTCGACAAGGGCCTGATCGAAGCGGCCCGCGCCATGGGCGCAACACCGTTGCAGATCGTCACCAAGGTCCTGCTTGCGGAAGCAAAGCCGGGCATCACGCTGGCGCTTACCCTCACGCTCGTCAGCCTCATCGGTTATTCGGCCATGGTCGGTGCTGTCGGCGGCGGCGGGCTGGGTGATCTCGGCATTCGCTACGGCTACCAGCGCTTCATGCCTGACGTGATGCTGGTCGTGGTGCTGGTGCTGATCGTGCTCGTGCAACTCGTGCAGAGCGCCGGCGACCGGCTTGCCCGCAGCTTCGACAAGCGCACCCGCAAGAACTGATAAAACCGTTCAAGAACAACAAACCCAAGAACAACAAACCCAAGGAGACATCCATGAAGAAAATCATCCTCGCGGCTTCGCTCGCCGCTCTCTTTACCGCCGGTCAGGCGCTGGCCGAAACCATCAAGATTGGTGTTACACCTGCCGAGCACGCGCAGATCATGGAACAGGTCAAGAAGATCGCCGCCGCCAAGGGACTGGACATCGATATCGTCGAGTTCTCCGACTACGTCGTGCCGAACCAGGCACTGGCAGACGGTGAGCTTCAGGCCAACTCCTTCCAGCACCAGCCTTACCTCGACAACCAGATCGCTGACCGCAAGTTCGATCTCGTCAGCGTCGGCACCACCATCACCACCCCGATGGGCGTTTATTCGAAGAAGGTGAAGAGCCTTGACGAGCTGAAGGACGGCGCGACGGTCGGTATTCCGAACGACCCGACCAATGGCGGCCGTGCGCTTCTCGTTCTCGCTTCCAAGGGTGTGCTCAAGGTCAAGGAAGAAGCCGGTCTGAAGGTAACGCCTGCCGACATCACCGAAAACCCGAAGAACATCCAGATCGTCGAACTTGACGCTGCGCAGTTGCCGCGCTCGCTGGATGACACCGACGCGTCGGTCATCAACACCAATTATGCCACGGCAGCAGGCCTGAACCCCAAGAAGGACGCCATCGCCATCGAAAGCGAAAAGTCCCCTTACGCAAACGTCATCGCCGTTCGTGCGCAGGACAAGGACAAGCCGTGGGTGAAGACGCTGGTGGAATCCTACCACAGCCCGGAAGTGAAGGCCTTCATTCTGGAGAAGTTCAACGGCACGGTCATTCCATCCTGGTAATCAGGCCTGACACGATTGAAGTTGCAGCCTCTCCCGTTCGCGGGGGAGGTTTTTTGTTTGCGGGGCGAACGCATCCGCGGTTTTTATGAAAATCCCCCACCATTGTGGGGAGAATTTTTCTCTTTTTCACCCCTACTGTCGTTTTATACCCGTTGTTTTTTGTGGCGTCGCCACAATCCAACTTAACGGCTTTTGAATGTTTCCTTCGCAAGATGATGCTTTCGAAGGGGATTTTATGCGGATTGCGCCGCGAAACATTGGGGAATATTTGCCGGTCGGGCGTAGAACCGCCGTCGGCGTCGTATTGTCCACATTTGCGCTGGTGCTTCTCATTGTCACCGCGCTGGTCTTGTCTGCTCTGAGCCAGGTCAGGGAAAGGGCGAACTCGCTCGACAATGCCCGCTCGCGCGAGACAACGGCGGGCGCCCTTGTCACCTTCCGCGACCAGCTTGGCGCGACGCTGAACGACTACGCCGCCTGGGACGATGCTGCCGACTATGTCTACGCCCCCGACAGGTTCGACTGGGTGGCGAGCAATTATGGCGAGATGACGGTCAACAGCGATCTTTTCGATACCGCCGTCGTCCTCGACGAAGACGGCAAGGTCCGCATGGCCTACCAGAACGGCAAGCCGGTTGCCTGGAAGCCCCATGACTATTTCGCAGAAGGCCTCAAGGAGATGATCGAACGGGTGCGCTCCATGCGTCCCGGCATCGCGTCGCAGGTCACCGGTTTCGTGAAAACCCGCGACGGCGTCGCGGCTACGGGGGTCGCGCTGGTGCGGCTCAAATCCGGGGTCTTGCCTCCGGTTGGATCCGAGCGGCGATATCTGATTTTCGCCCGTCATCTCAAACAGGCGACGGTAGACAAGCTGGCCCGCAATTACGTCATCGATGGTCTGCAACTGCAATATGGCGACGGACCGGCGACCAACCATGTGGATGTCGTCAATCCGCTTGGTGATGTGCTGGCGCGGCTCGTCTGGCGCTCCCAGCTGCCGGGGGACGTGAGCTTCCATGAGGCCCGGCCGGTCGTCTTCACGGCACTCGGCATTGCCGGAACGTTCTTTCTCGTACTTCTCATCATCGGTTCGGCGACGCTCGACCGGCTGAAGGCCGACGAGGCGGCGGCGAGGGAAGAGGCGCTGCGCGATCGTCTGAGCGGGCTCAGCAACCGCGCCGGGCTGTTTTCCAAGCTGAACCGCATGGTGGGCAAGGCCCGCCACGACAAGACCGATATCAAGCTGCTTTACCTCGATCTTGATGGTTTCAAGGAGATCAACGATTCCTACGGTCACGCTGCCGGCGATCGGCTGATCAAGGGCGTTGCGGCGGCGCTCAGGGTGCTTGTGCCGGAAGATGCCGTGCTCGCGCGGCTCGGCGGCGACGAATTCGCCATCGCCATTCAGGGCAACGACGTGTGGTCGGAAGGCCGCAAGCTCTGCCAGGCGCTGCTCGAACTGTTCACCGAGCCGTTCAGCATCGGCGAGCGGGTGGCGAGCATCGGTTGCAGCATCGGCACTTCCGTCTCCAGAGCCGGTGATATCAACGGTGAGGAACTGCTGCGCCGCGCCGACATGGCCATGTATCAGGCCAAGGAAAACGGGCGTGGGCGTTATGTCGCCTACGAGCTGAAAATGGATGCGCTGCGCGAGGAAAAGCTGCAGCTTGAGGCCGATCTGCGTTATGCCATCCTGAATGACGAGATATCGGTGGTCTACCAGCCGGTCGTCAATGCCGCCACGCGCAGTATCACCGGGGTGGAGGCGCTTGCCCGCTGGCAAAGGCCGGGATACGGCTTCGTGCCCCCGGATATCTTCATCGCCGCTGCCGAAACCAGTGGCCTTATCGAGCGGCTCGGCCTGCTGGTGCTGCGCAAGGCCTGCGAGACGGCAGGTCAATGGCCCTCCATCAAGCTCTCGGTGAATATTTCACCCGTTCAGTTCCGCAATCCGGCCTTTTCCGGCAACGTGGCGGATATTCTCGCTGCCACGCAGACGCCAACCGCAAGGCTGCGGCTGGAAATGACCGAGGGCTATTTCATCCAGAATCCGGAGCGGGCAAGTGCGGCAATCGACAAGCTGAAACAGCTTGGCCTGCATATAGCGCTCGACGATTTCGGAGCCGGTTTCGCCAGCGTCGGATATCTGCGCCGCTTCGGTTTCGACCGCATGAAGATCGACCGGTCGCTGGTCATGGCCCTGGAACAGGGCGGGCGGTCGCTGGAAATGTTGCAGGCAACCGTGGCGCTTGCGAAATCTCTCGATATTCCGGTCACGGCGGAGGGCGTCGAGACAGAAGAACAGGCGGCTATCCTGCATCTGTGTGGCTGTGACGAATTGCAGGGCTACCTGTTCTCAAAACCCGTCGCCGCTGAAGAGATTACCGCCATGCTGGAGGAGCAGACGGCGCCGCTGTTTGCGCTTCGGGCAGGGGCAAAAGGGTGATCCACACTCCGTCACTCCGGACCTCATCCCGGGCCCAGAGCGATCAAGTCGTTAATCGCGTAAGAGCCTTTTCACCGTGAAGACGTGCCGTGGCTGGCCGCCGATCCGCTTTAGCGCCCCAGATGGCGCTCGCCGCGCTTCTTTGCCAGTTCGATCTGCAGCTGCCGGTCGCGGAACCGCTGGCGGTCCTCTTCTGTCCGGTCGTCGTAACAGCTAGGGCAGGACACACCTTCCTCGAACAACGGGGATTGGCGCACCTGCGATGTGATCGGGTTGCGGCAGGCGTGGCAAAGCTTGTGATCGCCTTCGGCAAGACCGTGGACGACGGAGACGCGCTCGTCAAACACGAAGCAGGCGCCTTCCCACAGGCTCTCTTCTTCCGGCACCTCTTCCAGATATTTCAGGATGCCGCCCTTGAGGTGATAGACCTCATCGAACCCCTGTTCCTTCATGAAGGCGGTCGCCTTTTCGCAGCGGATGCCGCCGGTACAATACATGGCGATCTTCGGCTTGTTGTGCAGGCCGGGATTGTTCTTTACCCAGTCGGGAAACTCGCGGAAGGTCTTGGTCTTCGGGTCCACCGCGCCCTTGAAGAGACCGATCGCGGTCTCGTAGTCGTTGCGGGTGTCGATGACGATGGTGTCCGGGTCGGAGATCAGCGAGTTCCAGTCGCGCGGATCGACATAGGTGCCGACAATGCGGTTGGGATCGATATCCGGCACGCCCATGGTGACGATCTCTTTCTTGAGCTTCACCTTCATGCGCACGAAGGGCATGTTCGATGCCCGGCTTTCCTTATGTTCCAGCGCCGTAAATTCCGGCTGCGCACGCAGGAAGGCAAGTATGGCGCGCACACCCGCATCGGGCCCGGCAATGGTGCCATTGATGCCTTCCGCCGCCAGAAGCAGCGTGCCCTTGACGCCGTTTTCCCGGCAAAGCTGAAACAGCTCGTCGCGCAGGCTTTCAAACCGCGGCAGGCGGGCGAAATGATAAAGCGCAGCCACAAGAAAATCGCCAGTGGGGTGAGGGGCGGCTTCCGGGCGGGGGAGAATGGTGGTGTCGGTCATGGGCGCTGAAATACAGCGGCGGCGGCCGCAAATCAATATTTATCCGCCGCTGCCGGTATTTTGAAAATCGTCAAATTCTCAGTCTCTTCGGGCTTTCCGGTCTACTTCGCCGCCCGCCGCCATAAAAGGCCGACGATGCGGCTCTCGGTTCTGGCGGATTCGGAGAAGACTTCGTTTGCCAGCTCAAGACCATCTCCGCGCAGCGCCTGCTGCCTCTGAATGATTGCATCGAGAAGCAGAGCCAGTCGCTCGCCATTGCCGAAACGCTCCGGTTCCTGGTCCGCAAAGGCTGCAAGGACCGAAAGATCGTGCTCGTGGCCAAGGATGTCGACCAGCCGCTTGGTGTCGGCCCGCTTGGCGCGCATGGCCGATGGCCAGAGGCGGCGCAGGAGGCCGAGATGCATCCAGTAGGCCTGGCCCGCCTTACGTAATTCGTGGAAATGTTCGACGTCGGCCTGCTCATGGCAGTCGGCAAGTGCTTTACGCGCCCTCTTCCTCTGCTTCGCCCACCCGGTCTTCACCAGCCTTGTCACATCCTTAAGCTCGTCCGGCAGCGACACTGCCTTCAGCTTCTTGCGTGCTTCCTCGCAGCCGGCGATGGCGGCCGCAATGGCCTCGTCGAGACCTGCCTCATGTTCGATGGCGTGGTCACGGCGCTTGCGCAGGACTGTCGCGATCGATCGCAGCGCCTTTCCTTGCGTCGTGGAGGCCGCGAAGGTCTCGAGATACTCCACCGTCTCCACGAGCGCCGTCGCTTCCCGCGCAAAAGCGAGCGAGCGGGCGATGTCGCGAAAGCGGGCGTTTTCCTCTTTGCTGAAATCGGGTGCTGCCCTGGCGACGAGGCGGTAGAGGGCGCGCAGCCGCTTGAACCGCTTGCGGGCATCGTGCACCGCCTCATGGCGCCCGGAAGGCTGGTCGCGAAGGCTGATTATCGCCTCTTCGATGAGTTCCAGTCCCGCGCGGCGGATTTCATCGTCGAACGGTTTGTTCGGGTCAATCCTGAAGGGCATCCGCCAAGTCTCCGTGGGGACAGTCCATGGCGAGCGACTGGTTGGAGAAGCGACGGTCGCCCGTTACCTCCTTGCCAAGCCAGGAGGGCAGATCGGGGTTGGCGTTCTCGTCGTCCATCTCTACCTCCGCCACGATCAGCCCCTTGTATTTACCCTCGAAAACATCGACTTCCCAAGTGAATCCACCGTGATCAACCGTGTGGCGCATCTTCTCGATCACCACGCCGGGGGCGCTGGCCATCAATTCTTCCGCGTCATTCAGTGGAATGGAATATTCATATTCATCACGGACGAGCGAACTCGCGCCGATCTTGATGGTCAGTGTCGCGTCAAGCCCGTTGACGATCCTGACCCGGACCGAACGATTTTCCAGCGAGGCGACATATGCCTGCCGGAAAGCCATGCTACGCGTCACTTCATTACGCCATTCATCGCCTGCAACCAGAAACTTCCGCTCGATTTCCTTGGCCATGCTGTCTCCGTAAACCGGTGCGCCAGATTATCGCATGAAGACGTCATAAAGAAGCGAATAGATTGAAGTATCTGGATAAAAATGGTCTTGCCATGCCTCGACATCAAGGCCGGGGCAGGCTAATCGATAAACCGGATTTCAATCGTTTCAATCGCGCAAGGGAGGCTTATCTTGGCCCAGGACTCCGAAAAACTGCTCTCCATCCTCAAGCTGCAGCCGGTCGTGCCGGTGCTGATCGTGGATGATGCTGCCTCCGCCGTGCCGCTCGCGCGCGCTCTGGTCGCAGGTGGCCTGAAGGCAATCGAGATCACCATGCGCACGCCGGCGGCACTCGATGCCATCCGTGCGGTTGCGGCGGAAGTGGAGGGCGCCCATGTCGGCGCCGGCACCATCCTCAACGCCAAAGATTTCGAGGCGGCCGCCGAAGCCGGTTCCACCTTCATCGTCAGCCCAGGCATCAACAAAAGCGTGCTGGAAGCTGCGCGCGCCTCCAACGTGCCGCTTCTTCCTGGGGCCGCCACGGCAAGCGAAGTCATGGCGCTGCGCGACGAAGGCTACAAGGTGCTGAAGTTCTTCCCGGCGGAACAGGCCGGTGGCGCGCCATACCTCAAGGCACTGTCCTCGCCGCTCGCCGGCACGGTGTTCTGCCCGACCGGCAGCGTCTCGCTGAAGAATGCCAATGACTATCTTTCCCTGCCGAACGTCGTCTGTGTCGGCGGTTCCTGGGTTGCTCCGCGCGAACTGGTGGCAACGGCTGACTGGGCCGGCATCACCAGGCTCGCCGCCGAAGCCGCAGCACTGCGCGGCTGATCTACTACTTCTTCAAGCCCGTTCACGAAGGCGTGAGCGGGTTTGTCATTTGTATTCGTGCCATGGCTCCCTATCTTCCCGTGTAGACTTTACCCTCACAGGAGATTTTGATGTTCGACGCCAAGAAGCTTCTTGAACAATTCCTCGGCTCACAGGTGCCGGGCCTTTCGGGAAGCGTCCGTGACAGAGCCGGGCAGGCCGCCGATATCGCCAAGAACAATCCGATGAAGGCCGGTGCGCTTGCCGCCGCCATTCTAGGCACCAAGACCGGCCGCAAGCTCGCCGGCAATGTCGCCACCATCGGCGGCGTAGCGGCCATCGCCGGTCTCGGTTATCTCGCCTACAAGAATTACAAATCCGGGCAGGCGCCTGAAGTAGCTCCAAAACCCGAGCCGGAGCTTCTCGCCCCGCCCGCCGATTCCGCCTTCCATCCGCAGTCCCCCGCCCTTTCCAACGATTTTGCGCTGAAACTCATCCAGGCGATGATTGCCGCTGCCAAGGCAGACGGCCATATCGACGAAAAAGAGCGCGCCAACATCATGGATAAGGTGCAGGTGTCCGGCCTCGACACTGAAGCCGAGCGGTTCCTCGAAAAGGAACTGGCCGATCCGCTGGATATCGACGCACTGGTGGCTGCTGCCCGCACAGAGGAGCAGAAGGTGGAAATCTACACCGCCTCGCGTCTTGCCATAGAGGCCGATACGCGGGCTGAGCGCGGTTATCTCGATCTGCTTGCCGGGCGGTTGGGATTGCCCGATGCGCTGGTCGATCATATCGAGTCGACGGTGGTGGCGGCGAAGGTTTGAGGTTAGAACAGGGGGGTGAACCACGCCCCCCTGCCGTATATGCACTGTTGTCATCCAGCCCCGCTTGGCCTAATCCTTCTCCCAGACAACGGGGAAGAGAATGCGCGATCTGAGTGATTTTAAGGGATGTCCGGCGCCGCAGCCGGTGACGCTGAAGGGCCGTTATGTGACGGCGGAAACGTTTGATCGCGACAGGCATCTTGCAAGGCTCTGGACTGCGCTTGGTGGTGAGGGGGTCAATGCGCTTCTCAAATATTTCCCGCAAAGCGGCTTTGCCGATGCTGCAGCCTTTGGTGACTGGCTTGTCAACGCGGGTGATAAACTCAACTGGGTGACATTGGTTTTCGTTGAAAATGCCACCGGTGACGTCGTGGGAATGGCAAGCTACATGCGGCCCGATCCCGCCAATGGCGTGGTCGAGGTCGGTTCGGTTGCCCATGGCGCCAGGATGAAGCGCTCGCCGCTTTCGACCGAAGCGCATTATCTGATGGCGAAACACGTTTTCGAGGATCTGGGTTACCGCCGCTACGAGTGGAAATGCCATAATCAAAACGAACCCTCCAAGATCACGGCGAAGCGTTACGGCTTCACCTTCGAGGGTGTGTTCCGCCAGCACATGATCTCCAAGGGTGCCAACCGCGATACGGCGTGGTTTTCCATGATCGACGGCGAATGGCCGTTGATTGGCAAGGCGTTTGAAATCTGGCTTTCGCCGGAGAATTTCACGGCCGATGGCGCGCAGAAGCGCAAGCTTGAGGATATCCGCGCGGAGCTCGCCCATGACTACGCCTGAAAAGAAGGCTGGCTCTGGCCGTAAAGACTGGTCGCCGGGCCTTGCCGCCGCTGGCATCATCCTTGGTTTTGGGCTGGTGTTTTACGTGATGCCGAAAATCATGCTGTGGCTGGGGGATTATTCGCCCTTTCTTGCCGCGGCTTTTGGCTCGGTGGTGGTGCTGTGCTTTTTCCTGCTGTTCTGGCTGCGCGCCCGCTACCAGCGCCGCCGCGACAGTCAGAACTGAAGCGACGCACCAAGCAGCATAAGGCCCATCAAAAGCACGAACAGCGCACCGGTAATCTCGATCGCGTGGCTGATGCCCGCTGCCCTGCGGCTTCCGGGGCCGGCGAAGCGCACGGCAAGCCCCTTGGCCGAGACGGCCATGATGGCAAGCAGCGATACGGTGATGGCGGTACCCAGCGACATGGCAAGCACGGAAAGCACGCCGCCGAGAAAAATCCCGTTCAAGAGCGCAAAGCTCATGACGATGATGGCACCGGAGCATGGCCGCAGGCCAACTGCGATGATCGCCGACCACGCTTCGTGCAGGCTGAAATTCTTGCCTTTGAGAAGCAGCGGATCGGGCGCGTGCGATTTTCCGCAGGAGACGCAAAGATCACCTGTGCCGCTATGGGCGTGGTCCGCGAAAACCGGCTTGCCCTGAAACCTGAGGCCCGTGCCCATGCCCGTGGTTCTGACTGCTGTTGCTTCCCCCGCAACCGCGAAGGCTGCAACCGGTACGCGCCGGATGCGCAGCGACCAGAGCTTGCGTAGCAGAAGCCAGGCGCCGAACAGCGCCACCATGGCAAAGCTGGCGATCTCCATTGCCTGCGTGGCTTTCGTCATGGTGATGGAGGTGCCGCGCAGCACGAGCCAGGCTGCGACAACGAGGCCGATGGCCATTGCGCCCTGAATGAGTGCTGAAATGAAGGAAATGAGAATGCCGCGTTTCAGCTGCGTTTCATTGGCGATCATATAGGAAGAGATGACAGCCTTGCCGTGGCCAGGACCGGCGGCATGAAAGACCCCGTATGCAAAGGAGAGGCCAACCAGCGATGCCATCGCCCAATTGTCTTCGCGCATGGCTTTCAGGGCACCGGTCAGCGCCCGGTAGAACATCTGCTGGTGCACGTTGATCCATTGCATCAGCGGCGCGAACGGCCCGCCAGGGGCAAAGGACGGCTCGGCCGAGCCTATGCCGAGCGGCGATTGCGCATGGGCAGCACCTGCCACAGCCAGCACGCAGATCGCGACGATGGTCAGGTGTCCGCAAAGGCGCCCGTTTCGGCTCAGCATGTCACCTCCAGCCGGGTGGCGAAGAGTTTGGTCATGTCGGTGCCGGTCGGGTCGTTGAAGAAGGCGTCGGTGAGCGAACTCTGGTTTTGTGAGATCACCTCGTCCGGGTCGGGACGCACGACATGGTGCTTGCAGGCGGCGAGATCCTTGCCGACGGTCGCCAGATCGCCGTCTTTCGCAAAATCGATCGCCGTATACATGGTCGGGTCCCACGCGCCGAAGCTGAGCTTGCCCTTGATGGAAAGCGGCGTGTTTGGCTTGACGGAAAAGAACATCAGGATCTGCTTGTCCTTGTAGTCCACATGAATGGTGTCGGGCTTTGCGAAATCCACCTGTTTTCCGTTGGCGGTAATGAAGGTGTAATAGGAATATTCGCCGAGCGATTCACGCACGGTGTTGCCGATTTCGGCCAGCTCATTCTTGTCCAGCTTCAGGTCGCCGTTCTTGTCGTAATCCATCACCACGCTTGCCGAGAACATCTCGTCGAAACGCCAGATGTTGCGCACCTCCGGGATGGTACCGTTCGGCCCCTCGACGATTTCCATGCGCGCTTCGGCGAAAATATGCGGATGTGCCGCGGCGGCAACGGGAATGGAGGTCAGGCCAGCCGCAAGGAGCAAAAGTCGTCTGTTCATTATCCGGTCTGTCCTGCCTTCGAATCTCGGAGCTGGATTCTAGCAGAAATTGGGACCGAATTTCGACCTGATATGCGCTTTGGTGATGTGGCTGCCCTATGTTTCAGAAGGTGCCGGTGAAACGCGAGGTGACGCTCGATCCGCTATAGGACAGGTCGGTGTCGCGCTCGCCATGCAGAAGGCGGTTGAATTCCACCTCCAGCTTGCTGTTCTTGCCGGTGTCGAAGGACAGTGTGGCCACCAGCCTTCGTTCGCTGGTGTCGTAATTGTAATAGATCCAGTCCTTGTGGACACGCTGCAGCGCCAGGTCCAGCCCCACCTTGTCGGTGAGCTTGCCTTTAACCACGAACTGCCAACGGCGGTGGAACTCGGCAATGGGATCATCAGGGTCGAAAAGCGCGTAATCCTGGGAGAAGCCAGCACCGAAGGCGATGCGGTCGGTAGCCTTCACCTCGGCTTCGGCCCTGAGATAGGGCCGGGTGCGCTTCACCTTGTCGCTGATATCGTCGCCGGAAATGGTCGTCAGGCCCCCTTCGGCCAGAACGGCGAAGCGTTCGGAGAACTTGTAACCGTAGGCAAGTGATCCCCGCAACGTGCTGGCCGGAAAACGCTCGTATTTCTCCTGCTGGCTTTCCGGCACGACAATGCGGTCATAAGCAATTGTCAGTCCGGCCTCGCCGCCGGCCAGCGGGCGCACATGTTCGGCCTTGAGCGACAAGAGCGCTTCATTGGCCTCCAGGCGGGTGGGCTCGAAATAGGCCGGACGAAAACGCGCCCTGCCTTTCATCAGGCTGGCAAAACCCGCCGTCAGCGTGTTCTTTCCGCCAAGAGCAAGGATGCCGAGCTGTGTCGATGCCTCCAGCTTGTGGTCCAGTCGCCGGTAACCGATGTCTTCTTCCGGCAGATGCAGGAAGATATCGCCGGCATCGCTGCGTGTGCCACGCAGTTCCACGGCCCATTCCAGCCGCTCCGACAGACGCCTGGTCAGCCCCAGGCTGGCAATGGTGTTGTGTTCATTGGCAAAACGGTAACGGGGGAGGCGAACCTCCTCATGCTCGAGCGAATAACGCAGTTCCGTGCCATCAAGCACGAACTTTCCGTTAAGCCCGAAGCCCGCGCGCAGCGAAATCGCCTTCAGCCGGTTGGTATCGCCGAAGTAATTGGTGTCGTAGCCGATGCCGGTTTTATAGGTTATATTGTGATCATCGGCGTTTTCCCCCGCCTGCGCACCGCAGGTGCAGGCAAGCCCAAGAACAAGCGCGATGTATCCTCCCAGCCGCATTTGCATCTCCGGTCTCTAATTAAGCAATATCTTATATTTGGATGGTTAATAAAGTTTCAGGGGCGATATATTGTCGAGGCCGGAATTCATGGTGTATTCCACGGAAATTCCAGGAGAATAGACCGGCGCCAATCGCGTAAAACTTGATTAAAATCACCAGTATTAAAGTTAATTGTTTATTGTAATATTAGGCTTTGCTTGAATTAGAATCCTCTAAATATACAGTTCGACTACGCCATGGGGCGTGATCAAACATAAGAGGAGAGAGAAATGATTGCCAAATTTGCTTGCATAGCCGCTGTTCTTACTGTCGCTTCCGTTGGTCAAGCCAATGCCGGTGGTCTGCTGGGCGGTATCCTGTCCGGAAACAGTAACAAGGGCGGCGCACTCGTCGTCGTGTCGCCAAGCATCGATCTGGGTGTCAGCGGTATCCTGTCCAATAACGGGATTCTGAACGGCAACAAGACCGGTATCCTGAATGGCCTTCTCAACGGCAACAAGACTTCCGTCGATGTCATCGACAACAAGAACGATGGCGGCAAAAAGCGTCGCCACTAATGGTGCAGACCGAAAATCGACAGGGATTTTCGGCGTGAACGATGCGCGCAGGATATAAGCCGAAAGCTGTCCTCCAGCTACGTGTGTATGACACACGGTGCTTCCGGAAATAACAAACGGCGCATCGCATGACTGCAAGGGGGCCTTCGGGCTCCCTTTTTTTTGTGTGGCCGCCAATGACTGCACACACAAAACTGCGGGATGGCCACTACTCATGAGGGTTTTGTGACGCGATCGCTGTCGTCATATGTCGGGACTCACGGTTCGGGATCATCCGCGTGAGTTCTGATTTATATTTGATAAATATTGGCAATATTAACGGGAATACGTTCTGCAAGGGCCTTTTTGTCCGTGCCGTTTACTCGATTTTAACCACGATGTTCTTCAATCTAGGGGTGCGTCAACCCCGTCATTACGCTGCGTTTCTGGTCGCGAAAACTCGCATCACGCAGGTGCCGGGATGGTATTTTCAAGGAGCTATCGCATGTTGAAACAATCTCTTCTCGCCCTCGGCCTGCTCGGCATTCTTTCTGACGCATCCGTTGCCGCCGACGCCGTCGGCGATATTCCAGCGGCACCGGTCGTCAACGATGTTGCGCCTGCCTTTTCCTGGGACGGTGTTTATGTCGGTGCCTCCGCCGGTTATGGCTGGAACCGCGTGAAGTCGACCACTTTCGGTGTCACCACGAAGCATGAATTTGACGGCGGCCGTTTTTCCGGTTTCGCTGGTTATAACGCTGAAGTGGCCCCCTCCATCATTCTGGGTGTCGAGGGCGATCTCGGTTATGCCTGGGGCGACAAGACCATCGTCACCAGCGAGGTTTCCGCAGGCCTGAACGGCTCCGCGCGTCTGCGCGCCGGTTATGCGATCGACCGGGCGCTGATCTACACCGCTGCCGGCTACACCGCGACGGACAGCGAAGTGAAGGCGCCCTTCGGTGAGGACAGCAAGGTGCTGCACGGCTGGACGGTCGGCGCGGGTGTAGACTATGCCTTTACCAACAACCTGTTTGGACGCGTCGAATATCGTTACAACGACTTCGGCAAGGCAACCTACCATACCGGTCCGATCACTTCGACCGGCGATGTCAGCGAACATGTCGTCAAGGTTGGCCTTGGCGTGAAGTTCTGACGGTTTTTCCGTCTTCGACAAGGGGCGGCGCAAGCGCTGCGACGCCCCGGTGCTTAAGGAAACAGGGGTGGTGTGCTTCGTGAGGAACGAAAACACACATCGCCTTCCGCTCGGGCTTGAACAGCATACCCTTTTGGTGTGATGGTGGCATCAATCCACTTCCCGCTGCCGATCTCCAGTCGATTCTCCCATGCTACAGAAAAACACCTCGCCGGGCGTTTTTGATCGTCAGGCCTATATGATTGCCGTGCTGGTCTTCATCGCCGGCGGCACCAATGCGGCTGTTGTGCCATTTATCGGTTTTTACATCATACAGGTCCTTGGTCACCCGCCGGCCACGCTTGGTCTCTACAGCGTGACGGCAATGGTTGCTTCGATCATCGCCAGCCGCACTTATGGCGAACGTGTCGATGCCGGTGTGCGGGTGCGGCCATTGCTGCTGCTCTCTGTGTTTGGTGCTTTTATCGCAGCGGCGGCGGCGACCTCCGGGCATCTGGCATTGCTCGTGGCGGTGACGGCAACGGGAATGGGGCTTTCCAACGCCGCCAGTACCCTGATTTTCAGTTATGGTCGCTATTATGGCCGGGTAAAAGCACTGGATGCACCTGCCTATAACGCCTTTCTGCGGACAATGGTGTCGCTGGCATGGATGCTGCTTCCGGCCGCCGCCTATCTGATCCTCGATCTTGCCGGTGCGCAGGCCGTGTTCATGAATGCCATGCTGATGGCGGCCATCTGGGGCGGTCTTGCCCTTGCCTTCGTGCCGCGCGGCCAGACGTGCCCGATGGAACGACGGAAAGAGGGCGACAACGATACGCGGCGCAACCTGCCATTGTTGATGGCGGCAGCGGCCAGCTTCTGCATGTCTTTCGCCCACGCCCTGTGCGCCTCGGCCCTGCCGGTATTTCTGGTGCGCGAGGTGGGCCTGCCGGATTACGTGCCGGGCCTGTCGCTCAGCGTCAAATGCGCGATGGAGGTTCTGCTGATCCTGCTTGCGCCAAGGATCATGCGCCGGGTCAGCGCCCGCATCCTTCTTTGCATCTCTGCGGTGATGGCAATCGTCGCCTTCAACGTCATAGCCTCGGTCCAGACCCTTCCGGCCATGTTGTTCGGAGCAGCACTTGAAGGGGCCTATTACGGGCTTTGCGCCGGCACGTGCCTCACCTTCGTGCAGGGCTTTGCGCGCGGACGCACCGCGCGGGCGACCGCGCTCTACATGAATTCCATTTTCCTTGCCGGGTTGTTTGCGGTGCCGCTTATGGGGTTTGTGTCGCAATATGCAAGCTTCGGTACGTCGATCAGACTTGCTTCGGTTGGTGCAGGGGCAGCCCTGCTGCTGCTGTTCCTGACGCGGCGTCAGGTCAGCGAATAGCGAGACAACGCCGAGGTTTCTGGCGCTGACACCTATCAGCCCTCATCCCTGTGCTTGTCACAGGAATCCAGTCGATGCGCGTCTGCGTCCGAAAAGAGCCCCTTTCAGCCCAAGGACTTGGGCTGGCTAGATTCCCGTGACGAGCAGAGGAATGAGGGCGGATATTGAGCCGTATCGAGCCATCCGTCGAAACCGGACGTGCGCCTGTTGCTGTCCTTACGCCGAAATATCGACAATGCCGCAGTCGCCTGCCTCGGAGGCAAATGCGAGCAGTTTGCCGGTGGCGCTCCAGTCCATGCCGGTAATGGCGCCCTTGCCGGGGCGGCGAAGCAGGGCTTCCTTGCCATCCGCAAGCCGCACGCCAAGGATCATGCCGTCAATGAAGCCAATGGCCAGCACATCTTCCAGCGGGTGAAAAGCGACATTGGTAGCCATGATGTTGGCGCGGCTGCCGAGTTCTTCGGGTGCCTTGCCCATCGGGCCGTCCTTGCCAGAAAACGGCCAGACGATCGCGGCCGGGGCACCTGATGAGGCGAGCCACTTGCCCTTTGCCGACCACGAAACGGATTTCACCTTGGCGGGATAACCCGTCATGCGCATATGGCGGGCTTCCATGCCGCCCTTGGTGGCCTCCATCTTCCAGCCATGCAGGGCGTTTTCCTGCATGGTGGTGACGAGGAACTTACCGTCAGGCGAGAAGGTGACGCCGGTATGGGCACCTTTCCATTCCAGATCGACCGGATCGCCTGCACTCGCCACCCAATGCAGCGTCACGCCGTTATAGCGTGCAACGGCAATGCGCAGGCCCTTGGGCGCGAAGGCTATTGCCTCCACCGTGCGTTCTTCCTTGAATTCCTTGACCGTGCCGTCCGAGAGGCGCACGAAGCTGGACTTGCCGACACCATAAGCGACCGCCTTCTGCGGTCCGCCCGCAACGACGCCCACCCATTTGCGCGGCACATTGGCGATCTCGCTGAGGCTGCCATCATGGCCAATGCGCAGCACGCGCCCGTCCTCGCCGCCGGAAAGCAGCGTGGCGCTATAGGGATCGCGGATGCAGGTCAGCAGACCCTCATGCGCCTCAGTGACCTTCTCGCCGCCATCCAGCCGGTGAATGGTGCCGGCGGCGGTGGCAAACAGCGGAATGTCGCCGAGAAAATGGGTCGAGACCACGTGGCCTTCGATATCAAGCGGGGCAACAGTCGGCATGGGGCATCGGTCTTTCGTCTATGTGTTTGTCATTGATGGATTTCGGTCGCAGACCAGGTCGGGAAGACCCGTTGGTGCGGTTTCAACCCGTGGCGTCAAGGTCGGTCCTCGGGTCATACCCGGGGATCACTCGACCATCCATATGCTGGCCGCAATGGCTCCTCGGGTCAAGCCCGAGGATGACGTCGAAAGTGAGGAAGGGCACCGAAAACACCAAGGGTGACACGGTGCCCCGTCAAGGATGTCAAGCCGTGGCAAGGCAGGCGTTGAAGCTCTTTTCCAGCTTTTCGCGGTCGAGTTCGCGGCCGATGAAGACAAGGCGGCTTTCGCGCTTTTCGCCTTCCTTCCACGGGCGCTGGTGATCGCCCTCGATGATCATGTGCACGCCCTGCACCACGTAACGTTCCGCATCGCCCTTGAATGCGATGATGCCCTTGAGGCGCAGGATGTTCGGGCCGTCCGTCTGGGTGACCTTCTGGATCCACGGGAAGAAGCGCTCAGGGTTCATTTCGCCGCCGCGCAGCGACACCGACTGCACCGTTACGTCATGAATCGGGGAGGCGGCGCCATGGTGGTGGTGATCGTGGCCGTGGTCATGATCGTGGTGCGCGTGATCATGGTCGTGATGATGGTGGTCATGGCCGTGATCGTGCCCATGATCATGGTGGTGGTGGTCGCAATCAGGACCGCATGCGTGATCCTCGTGGCCGTGCTCGAGGAAATGCGGATCGTTTTCGAGCGCACGTTCCAGATTGAAGGCGCCCTGGTCGAGAACGCGGGCGAGATCGACGCCGGAACGGGTGGTCTTGTAGATGCGCGCAGAGGGATTGATGGCGCGCACGATATCCTCGATGCGGGCGACTTCTTCCGGCGAAACGAGATCGGTCTTGTTGACGATAACGACATCGGCAAAAGCGATCTGGTCTTCGGCTTCGCGGCTGTCCTTCAGGCGCAGCGGCAGGTGCTTGGCATCGACAAGTGCGACCACCGCGTCAAGCTCGGTCTTGGCGCGCACGTCGTCATCCATGAAGAAGGTCTGGGCGACCGGAACGGGATCGGCAAGGCCAGTGGTCTCGACAATGATGCCGTCGAATCGGCCGGGCCGGCGCATCAGGCCTTCGACCACGCGGATGAGGTCGCCGCGCACCGTGCAGCAGACGCAGCCATTGTTCATTTCGTAGATTTCTTCGTCGGATTCGACGATCAGATCGTTGTCGATGCCGATCTCGCCGAATTCGTTGACGATGACAGCGTATTTCTTACCGTGGTTCTCGGACAGGATACGGTTGAGAAGCGTCGTCTTGCCGGCGCCTAGATATCCCGTCAGGACGGTGACTGGAATGGGCTTGGCTGGTGCTGTTTCGGTCATGGAAACCTCGCGTGGAGAAAGGCCGGTTGAGGCCTCAAGGAATAAGTGTCGACGTCCATATAGGCGCGACGTTCGGGCAGTTCAAAGGGATTCTGGCTGGTTTCGGCGCAGTTTTTCAAATTTTGTTATGAAATAACGTTATGTCAAAAGCGTGGACGTCTTCAAGCAGTTCGACAAGGCCCGAAACGGCATGGGAAATGATCCTTTCGCCTTTCTCGGCTGAGGCGGCGGCGGCGTTTCCGGCAACGCCATCCGGGTTCAGGTCGCCCATAAGCCAACCGAAAGCGTGTGGACCATAGGCACGCAGATGCCTGAAACGGCTGGCGAAATCGCTCTGGCGGGAGGGGAAGTTGGCGGCTTTTTCCATCGCCACCCGCTCCGGGCAAAGCGCCAGCATGACCGACGTCTCGATATCGCCACCATGGATATCGATCGCCTTGTCTTCAGGCTTCACGATATCCACCGGCACGCCGAAACGAGTCCAGCTGGTGGCGACCGCCAGCATACCGAAGCGGGCGCGCGCCTCGGTGGCGACGATGGTCATCAATGGCGAATTGCCGCCATGGGCGTTCAACATCACGAATTTGCGCACGCCTTTTTCATATTCGGCCTTAGCAATGCCGAGCCAGCGCTCAACGGCCTCATCGTAACGCAACGACTTCGTGCCCGGCACATTCATGTGCTCGATGGAATATCCAACGGGCTCCACCGGCAGGAAGGAGACCGGCAGACTGGCGGGCAAAACAGCAGCCAAACGGGAGACAATGCCCGCCGCAATCAGCGTGTCTGTCTCGAAGGGCAGGTGCGGCCCGTGCTGTTCGTGCGCACCGAGCGGCAGCACTGAAATTGCACCTGTTGCGCGAAGATGAGGGTCTGTTACGTTTTCGTCGTGATAATGCGTGTATGAGTTTGGCATCTGGCAGTCCGCGCGTGCATTCGGTAAGGATTTCCAGCAACATATATCGGTTCCGCCACAGGGTAAAAGGCACTCGCATATGAGCAAGGACAAAACTGGGCATAAGGACAAGGGCGCCAAAAAGGACAAGGGCACCAAGAAAGTAAAGGACGCCAAAAAGAGGGATGAGAATTTCAACCCTGAGGAACTGGCGCAATCCATCACCCAGGCCGCCCGTTCCATGCGCACGGCGCTGAGCCACAGCCTTGCCGAAAGCGGCCTTTATGCCGGGCAGGACGGCGTTATTCTGGCGTTGGCGCAGGAAGGCAGCCTCACGCCTGGGCAGATCGCCCAGAAACTTGGTGTCAAGGCGCCGACCATGACGCGAACCATCGGCCGCATGGAAGCCCAGGGCTTCGTGGAGCGCAGTGGCGATGACGAGGATGGCCGCGTAACACTGGTGAAACTGACGGAGACGGGCCTGAAAAGCGTCGAACATATCAACGTATCCATCGCAAATTGCGGTGCGCGGGCGATTGAGGGGCTTTCGGCCAAGGACATCAGGACGGTGGTTAAACTTCTCAAGGTGATCGATACCAACCTTCAATAATTTGTTGAGTTTTTAAAAAACCACTGTCTTTTTGTTGATATTCCTTAAACCGGTTGCGGATTTTGTTTAAATTGTTTAATTGCGATTTAAACAGAAACGTCTGTCAATGACATGGGTTTGGGGAGAAATGCCGTGGCACAAAAGATCAAACTGTCGACGATCGCCGAAAGCCTCGGTCTATCGACTGCCACCATCTCCCTTGCATTGCGCGACAGTCCGCTGGTCGCCTCTGACACTCGCGACAAGATCAAGGAACAGGCCCGGGCGCTCGGTTACATCTACAACCGCCGGGCCGCCAGCCTGCGCACTTCGCGCTCCGGCATTATCGGCGTGGTGTTCCACGATGTGATGAACCCGTTTTATGGGGAAATTCTCAAGGCCATCGAAACCGAGCTGGATCGCAGCCGCCAGACTTTCATTCTGTCCAACCATTATGATTCGGTTGAAAAACAGCGCACCTTCATCGAAACGCTGCTGCAACTTGGTTCTGATGGTATCATCATGTCGCCCGCCATCGGCACGCCGATCGAGGACATGACGCTGGCTGAGGAAAACGGCATGCCCGCCATTCTGGTGGCCCGCTCGCTCGAGGGCGTCGACATGCCGACCTATCGCGGCGACGACAGCTATGGCATTTCGCTTGCGACCAATCATCTGATCAGTCTTGGCCATCGCACCATCGCCATGGTTGGTGGTACCGACCAGACCTCGACCGGCCGCGATCGTTATCAGGGTTATGTCAACGCGCTGCGCAAGGCGGGAATCGAGGTCGATCCGAACCTGCGTATTCCCGGCCCACGCTCCAAGCAGGGCGGTTTCGAGGCCGCAGTGCATTTCCTGTCGCTGCCGCAGAAGCCCACCGCTGCCGTCTGCTGGAACGATCTGGTCGCCATCGGCCTGATGAACGGCATTTCGCGCGCCGGACTGGTGGCGGGCGTGGATATTTCCGTGACGGGTTACGACGATCTGGAGGAGGCGGCCATCGCCACGCCGGCGCTGACCACGGTGTCCAATGGACAGGCCGAGGTGGGGCGCCTTGCGGCGCGCGCGCTTCTGGATAGGCTGGCGGGCAGCCACGAGCCGGATGGCGTGCACCTCATCAAGCCGGAAATGCGCATCCGCCAGTCGACAGGGCCGGTGCGTCCGAGGGTTTGAGCAGCGTTTCCCTCTCTTTCGTCATTCCGGCCTTCAGCCTAAAGCCAGCCAGCTCAAGCCCTTGAGCTGGAAAGACTCTTTGCGCCCCGCCGACGCGCGCCTCAAGTGCGGCATGACGGAGGCGGGCGCGTAAAAAAACGGCATGAAACTTCCGTCTGCCCCCATAGCTTCCCCTTATTGCCCTTTTCACGGCCGCCGTTGTTTGAAAAGATCGCGGCCCAGAAGAGCGGGATGGCGAGTGGTTCGCCCATGAATCCGCTCTGACGATATCGGAATGCAATCAGGAGGAATATCCACCCATGTCTGACAGACAAGCCGTCGTTCTCGTTCCCGGCAAGATCAACCCGCGCGTGCTCGAACGCCTCGAAGGCAAAGTCGAGATCGTGACAGTGCCCGCCGGTGCTGAGCCGGTTCTGCCTGATGGTGCGGCTGAGCGCATTAATGCCATCGCCGTTTCAGGCGTCGTCAACGCCAAATGGATCGATGCGCTGCCGAAACTCGAGATCATCGCCAATTTCGGCGTCGGTTATGATGGCGTTGATGCCAAACATGCCGCCACGCGCGGTATCGTGGTGACCAATACGCCCGACGTGCTGAACGACGAAGTTGCGGACACGACGATTGCGCTGCTGATCAACACGGTTCGCCGTCTCTATCAGGCCGAAACCTGGCTGCGTGAGGGTAAATGGGTTGGCGAAGGGCCCTTCGCGCTTTCGCCGTTTTCCCTGCGCGGCCGCAAGGTCGGCCTGTTCGGTATGGGCCGCATTGGCCAGGAAATCGCCAAGCGGCTGGAGCCATTCAAGGTGGAGATCGGCTATCATACCCGCAGCAAGCGCGATGGCCTGCCCTATACCTATTACGGTTCGCTAAAGGAGATGGCGCAGGCTGTCGACACGCTGATCTGCATCGTGCCCGGCACCCCTGAAACGCACAAGGCGATCAACGCGGAAATCCTCTCGGCACTTGGTCCGCAGGGCGTGTTCATCAATGTCGGACGCGGCTCCAGCGTCGATGAGGATGCGCTTTTGCAGGCCCTCAAGAGCGGTGCGGTGGGTGCTGCCGGTCTCGATGTGTTCTACGCCGAACCGAAGGTGCCGGAAGCATTCCTGTCACTGCCGAACGTTTCCCTGCTGCCGCACGTCGCCTCTGCGTCCATCCCGACGCGCAACGCGATGGCCGATCTGGTGGCCGACAATATTCTCGGCTGGTTTAGGGATGGCAAGGTGCTGACGCCGGTGCCGGAAACGCCGGTTAAGGGATAACACCTCTCCGCCGTCATCCTCGGGCTTGTCCCGAGGATCCAACCACGTAGCGTTAAATCAATCGGTTGCAGATGCTCGGGACAGGCCCGGGCATGACGAAAGAGGCAAAGTTCCGCGCTAACCCCGCCTCCGCCTATTCCGCAATCTCACTCGTCGCGACCCATCGTCCCTCGGCGAAGGACCGGGCCATGGCATGAATGCTGCGCTCGATCTTCAGGCCTTCCTCGAAGTCGATGATATGCGCCGTCTTGCCCTCGATGGCCGCGATCAGTTCCCGGCACTCGATCACCTTCAGATCGTTGAAGCCGAGCCCGTGGCCGGGGGCGGGGATGAAGCGGTCATACGGCTTGTGGCGAGGGGCGGCGAGAACGGTTCTGAAACCCTGCTCCTCCGGGCGCCCGTCCGTGGTGTAGAGCTGGAATTCGTTCATCCGCTCCTGGTCGAAAAGGATCGAGCCGGTGGAGCCGTAAATCTGGATGGCGATACGGCCCTTGCGACCCCAGGCCGAGCGGTTGGCGATCAGCACCGCCGAAATGCCGCCTTCGAGCTTCAGAAGCACGCTGGCAAGATCATGCGTTTCCACAGCGCGCTCGCCGCCGCCACTTAGCGGCCGCGTCTCGTAAGGCTTCACCATATCGGTGATCGCGCTTTCGGCATGGCCGAAAAGGGAAAACAGAAGTGACAGCGGATGAACAGCGAAATCATCCAGCGCGCCATAGCCGGAGGAGGCTTCACTCTTCCAGTAGAAGGGCTGGGTGGCATCCGCCATGAAGTCCTCATCCATTTCCGCACGTACATGGTAGACATTGCCGATCGCGCCTTCGTCGATAAGGCGGCGCATATGGCGGATGACAGGGTTCTGGATGTAGTTGTAGCCCATGGCCGCCGCCTTGCCCGAACGGCGGGCCGCATCGCGCATCTTCACGGCATCCGTGAAGGCAGGCGCCATCGGCTTTTCGCACCAGACGTGTTTGCCGGCATCAAGGGCGGCAATCGCCATTTCGGGGTGAAAGGCATTGGGTGTGGTGACCGAGATCACATCGATTTCAGGGTCGGCAAGCAGATCGCGCCAGTCGCCGGTCGAGCGGGCGAAACCGAACTCGGCAGCTTTCTTCGCCGCAAGCTCGGGATTGACCTCTGCCAGTGTGACCAGTCGTGGACGCTCCACATCGCCGAAAACGCTGGTGACGTTGTTCCACGCCAAAGCGTGGCACTTGCCCATGTAACCCGTGCCAATAAGGCCAACGCCAAGAGCGGCCATGGTCTCTTCTCCCCTAAATCATTACGATGAAATCAATACGTTCGATTGCTTTTTTCTCTACGGCAATCGCGACGCGGACCTTCCTCGCCCCTCATTCCTGTGACAGGCACAGGGATGAGGAGGGTGCCGTGGACGCTGGCATGCCTCAGGGATTGTCGCGCTTGAAAATCCAGTCGTGATCGGGGTGGTTCTTGAAGCGCCATTTGCGCATCGGCCCGGCCATCACGTTCAGATAATACATCTCGTAGCCATAAGGCGCGCCGCAGGGGTGGTGTCCCTTGGGAACCAGCACGACATCGCCGTCCGCCACAGCCATGGTCTCGTCCAGCGATCCATCCTCGGTGAAAACGCGCTGGAAACCGAAACCCTGCGCCGGGTTGAGCCGGTGATAATACGTCTCTTCCAGATAGGTCATATCGGGGTAATTGTCTTCGTCATGCCGGTGCGGCGGATAGGACGACCAGTTGCCCGACGGGGTGAACACTTCCGTCACCAGGAGACTATCGGCGACATCGCGTTCTTCCATGGCGATGGGGAAAATGTAGCGCGTATTGGCGCCTTTGCCGCGCTCGGTCAGTTGCACGCCATCGGGACCGATCTGTTGCGCTTCGCGGCTACCTTTTTCACCCGGTGCGGTGCAGACACCGACGGTGCAATCCGTCGTGGCCGTCAGCGACCATTCGGAGCCGGCGGGGACATAAACGCAGTGCGGCGGCTTGCGCTCGAACACGTTCATGCGGTCGCCGAGTTCACCGAACTCCTTGCCCCCGGCGGAAATCTTCGCCTTGCCTTCGACAAGCACCAGAATGACTTCCGTATCGCCAGTCTTCTCGGCTGCGGTTTCACCGGGCTTCAGACGATAAAGGCCGAAACCGACATAACCCCAATCCGCGCTTTGGGGCGTGATGTCGTGCACCTTGCCGCTTGTCGCGACCGGCTTGCGCAGAAGTGAGGTCATGTTGGTGTTCCTTTTTGGTCAGTCGTTCAATTTTTCGGGCGGCTATTCCCGCGTTTCCCTCATCCCTGTGCTTGTCACAGGGATGAGGGAGTAAAGGGCCTCAAGCCGCCTGAGCCTTGTCCAGTCCGGCCTCACGCGCAAAAGCCTTCAGCGATTTCAGGCCGAGGCTCTGATATTCGAAGGGGTTGCGCACATCCGGGTCCTGTTCGGCCTCGATGACCAGCCATCCGCTGTAATTGTGCTCGGCGGCAATTTTCAGAACCGGCGGGAAGTTCACGCCGCCCTCGCTGTCACCCGGCACGGTGAACACACCGCGGCGAACGCCTTCGAGGAAGGAAAGCCGCTCGTTCCGAACCTGATCGGCAATCACCGGCCGCACGTTCTTGGCGTGGATATGGCCGACGCGGTGCATGTATTTCTGCGCGACGCGCACGGGATCTCCGCCGCCGAACAGGCAATGGCCGGTATCGAGCAGCAGATGGGTCTTCGGCCCGGTATGCTTCATCAGAAGATCGATTTCGTCTTCGCTCTCGACCACGGTTCCCATGTGGTGATGGTAGACGAGGGTGATGCCCTGTTCGGCAGCATAGGCCGCCAGCGCCTCCACACCCGCGCCGAACTTCGCCCAGTCCTCGGCCGCAAGGCGAGGACGGTCAACCAGCGCCGTGTCGTCGGCACCGTGAATGGCGTTCGAGGTCTCGCAGACGATGATGACTTTCGAGCCCATGGCTTTCAGCAGATCGAGCGCCGGCTGCATGGCCTTCTTTTCGGATTCGATGCTGTCGGTCAGAAGGTTCAGCGAATGCCAGCCGGAGACGAAGGAAAGGCTACGCGGCGCAAGCACACCCTTCAGGCCTTCCGGGTCAGTCGGGAACTTGTGGCCCTTCTCGATGCCGTCGAAGCCGATCTTGGCGGTTTCGTCGAGGCATTGTTCAAGGCTGATATGGGCGCCCAGCGTGCGGTCGTCGTCGTTGGACCAGGCAATCGGGTTGGTTCCGTAACGGATCATCTTACTGTCTTTCCTTGATATGGTTTTCGTAGCGCGCGCGCGCCGGTCCGATTTCGGCCCGGTCGGAAACTTCGGGTACCGCCACATCCCACCAGTGGCCACCGGCCTGCGGGGTCGGATAGGGGTCGGTATCGATGACGATGACAGTCGTGCGGCTGGATTCGCGAGCGGCCGCAAGCGCCGCTTCCAGCTCGGCGATGGTGGAAACCTTGCGCGCATCCGCGCCCATAGAGCCGGCATGGGCGACGAAGTCGATGGCGATGGGGTTGACGTTGGTGTGGGCGTAAAGGTTGTTGAACTCCGCGCCGCCGGTTTCCATTTGCAGCCGGTTGATGCAGCCGTAACCCCTGTTATCGGTGATGACGAGGGTGATCTTGACGCCCATGGCAACCGATGTCGCAAGCTCGGAATTCATCATCATGTAGGAGCCGTCGCCGACCATGACGATCACGTCCCGGTCCGGTTCCGCCATCTTGATGCCGAGGCCGCCGGCAACCTCATAGCCCATGCAGGAGAAGCCGTATTCCATGTGATAGGAAAGCGGCAGCTTGGATTTCCACAACTGGTGCAGCTCACCCGGCATGGTGCCCGCCGCGCACATGACGACGGTATTGTCGCGTGACTGGCGCTGTACGGCGCCGATCACCTGCATGTCGGTGGGCAGGCTGTTGGCATTGTCCTCACCCGGTGCTGCCGTATCGGCATCGGCCTTCTCGAACCATGCCGCCTTGAGCTTGGCATCCGGTGCCGTGAAGCGGTGGCTGCCAAGGGCGGCCGACAGTTTTTCGAGACCGATCTTCGCATCCGCCGTCAGGCTGATCGCATCATGCTTGGCGCTGTCATAGGGCTGCACGTTGAGGGCGAGGATCTTGCGGTCAGGGTTCTTGAACAGCGCCCAGGAACCGGTGGTAAAGTCCTGAAAGCGGGTGCCGACGCCGAACACCAGATCGGCTTTCTCGCTTATGATATTGGCGCTTTCGGCACCCGTGACGCCGACCGGGCCGAAATTGAGATCGTGATCCCACGCCAGTGCCGATTTGCCGGCCTGGGTTTCGACGACCGGGATGGAATGGGTTTCCGCAAAACGCTTCAGCGTTTCGGTGGCGCCGGAAAAATGCACACCGCCGCCGGCAACGATGACGGGGTTCTTCGCAGCCTTCAGCGCGGCGACGGCCTCTTCGAATTCCACCACATCCGGTTCCGGGCGGCGTTGCCGCCAGACGCGCTTTTCAAAGAAGCTGACGGGATAATCGTAAGCTTCCGCCTGCACGTCCTGGCAGAAAGCCAGCGTTACCGGGCCGCAATCGGCCGGGTCCGTCATGGTGCGCATGGCGCGGGGAAGGGCGGTCAGCAATTGTTCCGGGCGCATGATACGGTCGAAATAACGGCTAACTGGGCGGAAGCACTCATTCACCGTCATCGTGCCGTCGCCGAAATCCTCCAGCTGCTGGAGCACGGGGTCGGGACCGCGATTGGCGAAGACATCGCCGGGGATGAGAAGAACCGGCAGGCGGTTGACATGGGCGAGCGCTGCCGCTGTTACCATGTTGGCAGCACCGGGGCCGATGGAGGAGGTGACCGCCATTGCCCGCCGGCGACGCAGCTGCTTGGAATAGGCAATCGCCGCATGCGCCATGGATTGCTCGTTCTGGCCGCGATAGGTCGGCAGTTTCTCGCGAATGCCATAAAGCGCCTCGCCGATGCCGGCGACATTGCCATGGCCGAAGATGGCCCAGACACCGGCAATATAGGTCTCGCCATGCTCATTCATCTGCGCGGCGAGGTAACGAACCATAGCCTGCGCAGCCGTCAATCTGATTGTCTTCACGCTGCCTCTCCCTTTTTGGCGCGCGCCTCATCCCATATGCGGCACAGGCTGGTATAGCGCTGCGCCATGTCCTTCACCGCTTCCTCATCGGTGATCTTGCCACCGAGCCAACCCCGCGCGGCGTCGGCGAAAATCGTGCGGCCAACCGCGAAACCTTTGACCAGATCGAAACCGGCGGCAAGGCGGAAGCTCTCCTCCAGCTCGCTTTGCGGTGCGTCGAGACCAAGAACGACGATGCCGCGCACGTAAGGATCGTTGCGATGCACGGCGTCGCAGGCATTTTTCCAGGCGGCTCTGGTTTTCATCGGCTCCAGTTTCCACCAGTCGGGATAAACGCCGATCTCGTAGAAGCGTTCGATGATGCGCGCGGCGGTCAGATCGTCGGTCGGGCCGACCTTGGAGGGAATGACCTCGAGCAGCATTTCCAACCGGTTGCGGCGTGTCGCCTGGAACAGACGCATCACCGTCTCCTCCTGCGCGGCGCGCATTTCGTCGGTATCATCCGGGTGATAGAAGCACAGAACCTTGACGACATTTTCCAGCGGCCATTCGGAAAGCCCGCCGAAATCCTTGCCGAGTTCCGGTTCCAGCGTCAGCGGGCGCGAACCCGGCCATTCCACCGGCCTGCCGATCCACAGACCGGAGCCGCTGGCTGCGAAAAGCGCATCGCGTCCGAGGCGGCCATCGCAGAGAATGCCGTAACCCGCCTTGCCACCGGCGACCGTTTGCGCGGCCTCGAGGCAGAGCTTCTTGAAGGCGCCGATGCGCTCATGTTTAATGCCGAGTTCGTCGGCGATCGCTTCCAGTTGCATGCGATGGTCGAAGGCGAAGACGCGCATTGTGTCCCATTCGCCCTTGCGATTGGTTGACCAATGCACCTGTTCCAGCGCCTCGTCCTTGCGCAGCGCCTTGTTGCGGATGCCGGCCTTGAAGAAATATTGCAGCTCTTCCCAACTCGGATAGGCGGGCGTGCAGCCGTGGCGGGAAACGGCAAAGGCGCCACAGGCATTGGCGTATTTCAGCGTTGTCGGCCAGTCCTCGCCGCGCAGCCAGCCACGGAAAAGCCCGGCCATGAAACCATCGCCCGCGCCGAGAACATTGAAGACCTCGATCGGGAAACCTTCGCCCGTCTCGCCATCGTCCAGGCTTGCCGGAATTTCGCCGGCGAAAACCGAAGCACCCATCGGGCCACGCTTGCACACCAGCGTCGCGTTCGACACCTTGCGTACGGCGTTCAGTGCGGCCAGCGTATCGGTCGAGCCGCCGGCAATGTGGAATTCTTCTTCCGTGCCTACAATCAGATCGAAGAGATGCAGGGTGGATTGCAGCTTGGCGGTGACCTTCTGCGATTCCACGAAGCGGCTTTCGCCATCGCCATGGCCGGCAACACCCCAGAGATTGGGTCGATAGTCGATGTCGAGCGCTGTTTTCGCACCGTTTTCGCGGGCAAGTTTCAGCGCCTTCAGTACGGCCGCTTCCGTCTTCGGATGCGACAGATGCGTGCCGGTGGCGCAGACACAGCCTGCTTCGGCAATAAAGGCGGGATCGATGTCGTCTTCGCTGAGCGCCATGTCGGCACAGTTCTCGCGATAGAAAATCAGCGGAAACTGGTTCTGGTCGCGAATGCCGAGAAGCACCAGCGCCGTCAACCGCTCCGGGTCGGTTTTCACGCCGCGTACGTCCACGCCTTCGCGCACCAGCTGTTCACGGATGAAGCGGCCCATATGCTCGTCACCAACGCGGGTGATGACGGCACTGGCAAGGCCGAGCCGCGCAGCGCCGGCCGCAATATTGGTGGGGGAGCCGCCAATATATTTGGCAAAGGAGGCCATGTCCTCCAGCCGGCCGCCGACCTGTGAACCATAAAGGTCGACCGACGAGCGCCCGATCGTGATAAGGTCAAGTTTTTTCAAAAGCTTCCTCCTTCGGACCCCGCATTGAGGGAGCCTGATGTCAGTGGGCCTCCTCCGCCCACTTTCTGTCTCACCACCTTCGGGTGCATTCACGAGACGGACAATTATGGAATGCCCGTTTCATGAATTTGGATCATAAATTCTATTTTTTATGTTTTCAATAAAAATATTCAGGCTGTTTTGCGCGTTCCCACAGCGACAGCGAGTGTAATGGCGAGACAGAGCGTGGCGGAAAGCGAGCGGAATGCGCCAAAATCGATTTCCGTTACCGTGAGTAGCGTCGCGCCGGACTTGCGCAGCGGATTGACGGCCGAATCGGACATGGCGACGACCGGAATACCATTGGCGCGGGCCATTTCCGCCAGTTCCAGCGTTTCAGCCGAATAGGGGGAGAAGGTGATCGCAATCAGCGCGTCATCGCGGGAGATGGCGCTGAGGTTGCCGAGGCCACCGACGGCGCTGTGCAAAACCGCAGGTACCTTCATTTTCTCGAAGGCGTAAGCGAGGTAACTGGCAATGGGGAAGGAGCGCCGCAAACCGATGATATGCACGGTGCGCGCCTGTGCCAGCGCCGAGACCGCCTCGTCAAGCTGCCGTGTATCGACCGATTTCAGCAGCATTTCCAATGAAGAACGGCCAGCCTCCACGAACTCCGCCAACAGGCCCGACGCGCTCTCGTCGCCCTTTTCGCGCAGGTGGTCCAGCCGGGTCGCATAATCCGGCCAGCCGCCGACATAGGAATCGCGAAACAGGCGCTGCATCTCCGAAAAGCCGGAAAAACCCATGATCTGGCAAAAGCGCATGAATGCAGACGGCTGCACGCCGGCACCTTCTGCCATTTCGGCGACGGTGGAAACGGCAATGCGATCCTGATTGGACGCGACATAATCCGCACATTGACGTAATCGTTTCGGCAGGCCTTCCGCGACCTGAAGCAACCGCTCCTCAAAAGCCTTCACGGAGTCTGGCGCATCGATTGCCGTCATTGTCGTTCCTTTGTGCAGATTGAAATCGTGTGCACTTTAACTGCAATGGAATTTTTATTCCATTGTGTTTTTTACGAACGGATCATGAAGCGGGATCGGGGTTTGTTGCGGTGTGTGATCGGGTTAACTTTCATCATTCCGGCTCGAGGCCGGAACGATGAAGAGGGGGTGATTGACGCTTTTGGGTCAGTGCAATCCACCCACACCAAGATGCGTATCAACAATATCCGGGTTCGCCGCAAGATCGTCGGACGGTCCTGACCAGACGATGCGGCCGCGTTCCATGATGATGGCGTGGTCGGCGAAGTCGATGGCCATCTGGATGCGCTGTTCGATGAGAAGAATGGTCATTTCGCCCGATTGCGCGAGTTTCGAGAAGGCCGCCATCAGTTCCTCGCAGATAACAGGGGCGAGACCTTCGAGCGGTTCATCGAGAAGCAGCACCTGCGGCTGGCCGAGGATGGTGCGAGCGGTGGAAAGCATCTGCTGCTCGCCACCGGAGAGTTGCGAGCCGAGATTGCGGCGTCTTTCCTTCAGGCGCGGAAACAGCGTGTAGGCTTCCTCGATGGCTGATTTCGGCCGGCCCTTGAGGCCGACGAAGAGGTTTTCTTCGACTGTGAGTGTCGGAAAGACATCGCGGGTCTGCGGCACGTAACCGAGACCGGCGAGGGCGCGGGCAGCACTCGGCAGGGCGGTGATGTCCTGCTCGCCGAGATGGATATCACCGGCAAATCGTTTCGTCTGCCCGGCAAGCGTGGCAAACAGGCTCGTCTTGCCAACGCCGTTACGCCCGAGCACCGCGAAACGCGAACCGGCGGGAACGGAGAGCGACAGACCCTCGATGACACGGGTGGGGCCGTAACCGGCGGTCAGGTTGGCGATTTCAAGCGGCGCTGCGGGCATTGGCGTAACTTCCGAGATAGGCTTGGCGGACTTCTGCGTTGCTGGTGACTTCGCCAGGCGAACCGTCGAATATGACGGCGCCTGCGGCGAGCACGACCACACGTCTGGCGAAACGGAAGACCAGATCCATGTCGTGTTCGATCATCAATATGGCGAGGTCGGCGGGCAGGCGATCGAGCGCCTGTTCGATACGCGCCGTCTCCGTCGAGGGAACGCCGGCGGCAGGTTCATCAAGCAGCAGGATTTTGGGCCTGAGCGCCATGGCAAGCGCGATCTCGATCAGCCGCTGCTGGCCATAGGCGATTTCACGAACGCGGGTTTCGGCGATGGCAAGCAGGCCAAGCGTTCCGAGAATGTCGCGCGCCTCGCTCATCACCGTTGGCATGGCGCGGTAACGGCCGAAAATCCGGCCCGTTCTGCCTTCCCTTTGCAGAATGGCGAGTGCGACATGTTCCTCCGGCGTCATGTCCTGGAACAGCCGCGTCACCTGAAACGAGCGGACAAGTCCGCGCTTCACACGCTGACTGGCGCTGAGCCCCGTCACGTCTTCTCCGGCAATCCGCACGGTTCCGGCGGATGGCTTGATGTTTCCGGTAACGAGGTTGACGAATGTGGTCTTGCCGGCGCCGTTGGGGCCGATCAGCACGGTGCGATCGCCGGGCGAAAGCGACAGCGAGACATTGTTGGTAACGACGAGACCGCCGAAATTTTTCTGCAGGCCGGAAACTTCGAAAATAGCGCTCATTTGCGATCTCCCCGCAGGCGCGCGATGATCTGTTCGCCCGCGCCATAAAGGCCGCGTGGCGCAAACAGCACGACGGCGATCAGAAGCAGGCCGACGATTGTGAGCCAGTGGAACGGGTTAGCGGCGGAAACGACGTCCTCGAACCACATGAAGGTGACGGTGCCGATCAGCGCGCCATAAAGCGAGCCCGCGCCACCGAGAACCAGCATGACTAGCGCTTCGGCAGACAGCGTGAAGCTGAGGCTGTCGAGGCCGACCACCTGCGTGGAGATGGCGTTCAGCGCGCCGCCGATTCCGGCGACGATGCCTGATATCACGAACATCTTCAAAATCGTGCCATTGACCGAACCGCCCATGGCCTGAATGCGGATGCTGTCCTGCTTGACGCCGCGACACAGCATGCCGAAGGGCGAATTGACGACGACGCGAAGTGCCAGAAAAACAAGAAGCAGCAGGCAGACGCCGTAGATATAGGCGGTGCGGCCGTAAAGATCGAATTCGAAGGTGCCGAACAGCGCATCGGGCGAGACGCCGGCAAGCCCGTCGCTGCCGCCCGTCCAGTCCGACGCCTTGTTGGCCGCCTCATGGAAAAGATGGACGACGGCGATGGACAGCACCAGTTGCGGCAGGCCGTGCGCGCGCAACAGAATGGTGCCGGACAGCAATCCCGCGATGCCGCCCACTGCTGCGCCGATGAGGGTCATGAGAAGCGGGTCCGTGATACCGTAGTGGGCAGCGGCAATGCCGGCGGCATAGGCGCCAGCACCGAAAAGGGCCGCATGGCCAAGTGTCGCCACGCCGCAATAGCCGGTAACGAGATCGATGGAGAGCACGAGAAGCGCTATCGCGATGATGCGCGTCAACAGCGCCAGATTATCCGGAAACAGGAAGTAACCGGCGATGGCGGCGATGATGATGAGCAGCGGACCGCCAATCGCGCGCAGGGGCGAGCGGGCCTTCGGCGGTTTTGCCGTTTCAGTGAGGTCGTTCATGAGCACCGCCATCTCATTTCGCCCTTCCAAGAAGGCCGCGCGGAAACAGCGTGATGATCACGATGACCGCCAGATAGAAGAAGAATTCGCCATATTCGGGGGCAAGATACCGCCCGGTCGTATCGATGGCGCCAAGCAGCAGACAGGCGATCAGCGCGCCGGGGATCGAGCCTGCGCCGCCGACTGATACGACCACCAGGAAGGTGACCATGTAGCGCAGCGCATAATAGGGTTCGACCGGCAGCAATTCTGCGCCGATGACGCCGCCCATGGCCGCAAGGCCGACGGCGATGGCGAAGCTTACGGCATAGATGATTTCGGTGCGCACGCCGAGGGCTGCTGCCATGGCCGCATTGTCCACCGCTGCCCGCAGCTTGATGCCGAAGGCGGTCTTTTCGAACGTGAACCAAAGTGCCGCCGCCACCACGAGGCCAGCGACGATGGCGAAGATGCGGTGGGTGGCGATGGTGCGAAACCCGAGATCGGTGGGACCGGCCAGTTCCTGCGGCAGCGGAATGGTTTTGAGCGTTGGCCCGAACACGAAATTGGCGATGCCGATGATGCAGAAGGTGATGCCGATGGTCATCAGCACCTGCGTCAGTTCAGGTGCGCCGTAGATGCGCCGGTAGAGAAACCGTTCAAGCGGTATGGCGATCACGATGGTGCCGACAATCGCAACGAGGATTGCCGCCGCGTAACCAAGGCCGAGGCCATGGGCGGCATAGGAGGCGAGATACCCGCCGATCATGGCGAAGGCGCCGTGGGCGAGATTGACCACACGCATCAGCCCCATTGTCACGGATAGGCCGATGGAGATGATGAAAAGCACCATGCCATAGGCAAGCGCATCGACAAGGATGCTGAAGACCGTCTGCATGTTCGAAAGCTCCTCCCGATGCGTTTGCGCCCGTGCCGGAGCCGCCCGCAAAAGGCGGCGCCGGTCATTTCCGTCTCAATACTTACTTGGCGGCGGCAAGGCCCGGATCGCCCTGTTTTTCGAAAGTCTGGACTTCCTTGTTGTAATAATTGCCGTCATCGCCCTTGGAGACTTCGCGCAGATAGATGTTCTGCGTGATGTGGCGGCTCTGCGGATCGATGCTGACAGGGCCGCGCGGGCTTGTCCAGGAAAGGCCCTTCACCGCCTCGACAGCCTTTTCCGCATCCTGTTTGCCGCCGGTCGCCTCGATCATCTTGGTGATGACATACATGCCGTCAAACGCGCCGACCGCGGGGAAGGACAGTTCCTTCTGATTGCCAATGGCCTTGGTTGCGGCCTCCACGAAGGTCTTGTTTTCGGCTGAATCGTGGGAGACGGCATAGTGGAAGGTAGTCTGCATGCCGAGTGCTGCTTCGCCAAGGGCCGGCAGATCCGATTCCTGTGTAAGATCGCCCGGCGCGAAAAGCTTGATGCCTGATGATTTCAGGCCGTTGTCGTTGAAGGCCTTCACGAAGCCGAGCGTCGTCGGGCCGGAGGGCAGGAAGGCGAAGACGCCTTGTGCGCCGGAATCCTTCACGCGCTGCATGATGGGGCTGAAATCATTGGTGGAAAGCGGCATGCGAATGCTCTCCACAACTTCGCCGCCAGCGGCGGTGAAGGCTGCCTTGAAGGCGTTCTCCGCGTCAACGCCCGGGCCGTAATCGCTGACCAGCGAAATGACCTTCTTGACGCCGCCATCGAAAGCCACCTTGGCTATCGGCGTGGATGTCTGCCATGTCGTGAACGAGGTGCGCACCACATAGGGGCTTTTGGTAACGATGGCCGATGTGGCCGCATTCATGATGACCATGGGCACATTGCCCTGTTTCAGAAGCGGCGTAACCGCCATGGCGTCGGGCGTAAAATAGAAGCCGGCGAGATATTGCACGCCTTCCTTTACAACCAGCTCCTGCGCCAGCGCCTTGGATTGCGCCGGATCGGCCTGCGGCACATCGCGGTAGACGACTTCGACAGTGTCATTGCCCACCTTGTTGCCGTGAAGCGAAAACCAGGCGTCTATGCCGGCCTTGAAGTTCTTGCCCTGCAGCGCGAAGGGGCCGGAGAACGGGCCGACCACGCCGACCTTGATCGTCTCGGCATAGGCAACGGAACTGAAGCAGATGGCCGCGATTGCGGCGGTGATCCGTAATTTCATGATTTCCTCCCAATTGATCCGTGGCTCCCTCCACCGATCCAGCCAGTCAAACTGGTAAGTGCGATGGCCAAAGTAAAATGAAAAAAAGGGGGCAATAAATAACCTGATGGTTATGGATCGCCGCCTTATCCGGTTCTGCCCGATATTGGATCATACAATAGGGATAGTCTGGCGATTCTCAATTGCCGCAGCCGCTGCAGCCATCACGAATGGTCCCGTTTCAGCATGCTGCTTCCAAATGTCGCCGTTATGAAAAATGCCCTGCGCCACGGGGCCGGAAAATGACGATAATATGCGCGTAATCCCGGTGCCTTAACCAGTTCTAAGGGGATTGTCCGTAGTCTCCCGAAGCATATTTTGAATTTCATTTGGTGTCTTGATGGGCGAATACCAGAATAAAGCCGTTGATCTTATGCGGAATCGCGTTGGCGACAGTATACTCAACAACAAGATCGAGCGCCGCGAAGCTTTTCTCCGCAAGGCGCTGGCGCTGTATCACGTCATGGGCGGCGAGGCGGATGGCATGCGCGCCGCGGTGGAAGATGTTGTGCACCTGCCGAAGCCGAGCGTCGATGTCGCTGTTGGCGACGTGATGCATGAACTGGCAGCAATCGGTCACGTCGCCGATCTCGATATTATTCAGGCCGGATATAACAAACTCGATGCCGCCAATCTGCATATTTTGAGCAAGGGCAAGCGGCTTTTGCAGAAGCAGCAGGAAAAGAAGCTTGCCGCCACGGCTGAGAAGTAAGCCGTACAAGGCAACTGAGGGTGATGACAAAGCTCCCTCACACCCGGCGTCATCGCTGGATTGCCCCAAGGATCCAATCACGTCCAACTAGACCAAGACGTTGCAGCTGCTCCGGACAAGTCCAAGCATGACGGACGAGGGCTTCGGGACTTCGTCATCATTCTGAGGCCCCCAATCGGGGGCGCTTCAAAATCAGGCAACGTCCGCGACGAAAATATCCTGCCAGGCGTCGTAAGCGGAAAGAACCGTTTCCATCTGCGCCGTGTGGCCGGTGATGAAGTCATCGCCGTAGATCGTCTCATCAGGATATTCGGTAATCAGCGTCATCGGCACTGTGTGGCGGTCGTCGATGGACGACAGGCACGGGAAACCGTTGATGATGCGGAAACCGGTTTCACCGGCGTGAATCTCATAAAGCGCGATCTGGCGGTTGTTGTAATCCAGCAGGCCCGGAATGGCGCCGAGATGGCGGGTAACCCGGTCGAGCAGGGCTTCCGCCTGCTTTTCCCAATCCGCATGGTGGCGGATGATGAGGAAGAAACCCTTCGGCAGGGTCCACATGGCGAAATTGCGCGGCACATAACCGGAAAGCGGACGGGTCCATTCGTGCGAGGGATAACCGTGCAGGTTCACATGCAGGCTCGCGCCGCTCATCTCCTGCGCGCTGAAACGGATTGCCTTCTCGTTGAGATGGACGCCCGAATTTTCCCGCGTGCGATATTCGAGATCGTCGCCGAGCGCCGTGTACCGCGCCGCATGGTGCATGTGGCGTGGATTGTCGGCGCGCAGCCGCTGGTGCAGGGCATAACCATCGGGGTTTTCCAGCGGCGAAATGGTGAAATGCGCGCCCTGTCTTTCCGCAAGTTTGCAGGCGGCGCGGACGGCGCCAACGATGCCGGTGGTTTCATTGGGATGCTGGCCGCCGCTGATCATCACGGCGGCATCGCTGCCCGCGACATAACGGGCGGCAAGAACGCGGCCCGACCGCGAGCGGGCCTCGAACGCCTCGCCGTCGATCTCGGCAAGCATACGCGCGATCTGACCCGCCGCCACCGGTTCGCGGGCCTCGTCGATCCGCTGTTCGCCGCCATCCAGGAAAGCGGTGGTGAGTGCACGGGTCTCGATACGGACCGAAACGTCGCCGTTGCTTTTGACGACTTCCGGAACGATCTGGCCGGGTTTCAGGCCGCGGTCGCCCAGCGGCCGGCCGGACTTCTTCTGGAAGAATTCGAGGAGGGAGAAATAGAAATCCTCATGCAGCGCTTCACGCAGGCTGACCACCTCTTCCCCGACCGGCAGCGCCATGTCTTCGGACGGGTGCGTGACGCGGATGTTCAATTCCTCGAAATAGGGTTCTTCATCGCCCCAGCCGTGATTGGCAACGGCATTGATTGCCGCTTCGAAAAGCTGCTCGTAATCCGTCTCCAGCCGCTCGCCCGTAGCGTCACCGGCCGGACGGAACCAGCCGGTTGGCGAGACATTGGTTTCGCCGACGATATCGGTATGAACCCGGTTGGGAGCGAGAACCTTCAGGGTTTCCTTCTTGCCGTTGCGGCTCAGCGTAACGTCATAATGAAGGGCGTCGTCGTCGCGGGCGATAAAATCGATCTTCGCGTCGCCGGCTAGTGCCGCCAGCGGATAGGCCTCCAGCCGGAAACGATTGGCGGGTGCATTGGCGTGCACCGGGTAATGCACCTCGATGGCATCGACGCCACCAAGATTGATCTCTTCCAGAAAGGTGAAGAGAAGTGGCTTGTAGGCGCTGCGGATGCGGGCACTGACGCCTTTTTTCTTCAGCCTTTCTTCGGCCTCGCGGCGGCTTTTGGCGTCATCGAACGTCCATGCCTCGAAGGACTGGCCGGGCGCGGCATTGGCGAGAAGCACATCCAGAGTACGCTTGAAGGTCTGGTCGAAAATCTGGCTCATCACGATCACCTTGAGGTTCTGCCGGTGGGGTCGAGGCTGTCGCGCAGCCAGTCACCGAGAAGGTTGAGGCCAAGCACGGTCAGAAGGATGGCAAGACCGGGGAAGACGCTGACCCACCATGCCGTCTGCAGATAGGTGCGGCCATCCGCCAGCATGCCGCCCCAGCTCGGAATGGTCGGATCGACACCGAGGCCGAGGAAGGTGAGGCTGCTTTCCAGCAGGATGTTGTTGGCGACGTTGAGCGTCATCAGCACGATGACCGGGCCGATCAGGTTCGGCAGAAGGTGCTGGAGGATGATGCGCCAGTCCTTCACGCCAATGGCGCGGGCGGACAGGATGAATTCCCGTTCGCGCAGCGTCAGCACCGAGCCGCGCACCAGACGGGCATATTGTACCCATTGCGAGACGATCAGGAGGATGATGGTGTTGGTGAGGCTGCCGCCAACAATTGCGATGAAGGTGATCGCCAAGAGAATGAAGGGCATGGCGAGCTGGATATCGGCAAAGCGCATGACCAGCATGTCCCAGAAGCCGCGATAATAACCGGCGACCAGGCCGACGATCACGCCGAAGACCACGGCCCCGATGACCGAGGTGAAACCGACGAGCAGCGAAATCTTGCCGCCGGCCACGACACGGGCCAGTACGTCACGGCCGAGCGGATCGGTGCCGAGCGGATGGGCGGCGCTAGTGAAGGGCTTGGCAAGGCGCGCCATCAGGTCGATCTTTTCGGCACCGCCCGGAAACAGCACGTCGGAAAGAAGAACGGCAAGGCAGATGACGACGGTAAGCAGGGCGCCGAGGATGAATTCGAGATTGTTGAAGCGCGACAGGCGCGAGGTTTTGGCAGCCATCGTCAGTTACTCCGTGCGGATGCGCGGATCGACCAGCCCGTAGGCGATATCGACCAGAAGGTTGATGCCGACGATCATCAGCGACAGCACGGTGATGACGGCCTGAAGCACGGGATAGTCGCGCGCGCCCACCGCATCGAAGGCGAGCGTGCCGAGACCCGGCCAGTTGAAGACGCGCTCGATGACGACGATGCCGCCGAGAAGTCCGCCGAATTGCAGGCCGAAATAGGTAATCAGCGGAATGGCGCAGTTACGCAGCGTATGCTTGTAAAGCACCTTGTTTTCGCTGAGGCCCTTGGCGCGCGCCACCATGACATATTGCGAGCGCAGCGTATCGAGCATCGCCGTGCGCACCAGACGCACATTGGTAGCCGTCAGGATAACGCCCATGGTGACCGATGGCATGATGTAGCTTGCAAAGCCGCCCATGCCGCTTGGCGGCAGCCAGCCGAGCGTGATGGAGAAAAGCAGCACCAGCATGGTGGCCAGCCAGAAATTGGGGAAGGACAGGCCGACGAGCGAGAAGATACGGATCACCTGATCGGCCGTCTTGCCGCGCGAGGTCGCGGCCTTGATGCCGAGCGGAATGGAAAGCGCAATCGACACCGCCATGGAGATGAAGGCGAGAAGCAGCGTGGCGGGCAGGGCATCGGCGATGAGCCGCGATACCGGCGTGCTGCCGGTGAAGCTGCGGCCGAAATCGAGCGTAACCAGGCCTTTCAGGAAGCTGAAATATTGCACGAAGAACGGCCGGTCGGTTCCAAGCGCCGCACGAATGCGCGCCAGATCGTCTTCCGTCATGCTGCCGCCGCCCTGGAACATGGTGACAGCCGGATCGCCCGTCAGGCGGATGGCGAAGGAAACGAGAAGGGTGATGGCGATGACGACGAAAATCGCCTGCAGCAATCGCTTGATGAGGAAACCGGCCACGTTTTTTACCTTGAAGAGAGACCCGACCTTGCCCGCGGGATGGCGGGCAAGGCGCTTTTTGGGAGGATAAGCCTGATTATTCGACGGTGACGTCGGTCAGCTTCAGGCGGTTATCCGGCGGTGCCACGAAACCCTTGACCCGCTTGTTGATGCCGTAAATGGCATTGGTGTTGTAAAGCGGAATTTCCAGCGCGCGCTCGGCGGCATAGGCGCCGACTTGCTTGAGGATCTTTTCGCGCTCGGCTCGGTCAGTCAGCGGGCGCTGCGATTCCAGCAGCTTGTCCAGCTTCTCGTCCTTGTCGTAAGGATTCCACTTTTCACCCGAGTGGTACATGGAATAGGCTGTGTTGTCGTAATCGAAGGTCCAGCCGCCCCACTTCTGCTGGAACATGGCGCCGGTCTTGCCCTGCGGGATGATGTCGTTCAGGAGCACGTTGGTCTCATAGGGCTTGATGGTGGCGGTGATGCCGACCATGGACAGATAGCTGGAGATGACCTGCGCGACTTCGTTCATCGTCGCATCGTTGCCTCTGATATCGATCTGCAGTGCCGCACCCGGCTTGACGCCGGCTTCCGCGAGCAGCTTCTTTGCGCCTTCCGGATCATAAGGCAGCGGCTTCAGATCGGCGTCGTAACCGAAGGACAGCGCGCTCTGGAAGCTGGCGATTTCCGAGGCCTGACCGGCAAGGATCGACTTGACGATCGTGCCGCGATCAACGGCCATGATGATGGCCTTGCGCACCTTGGGATCAGCGGTGATGCCGTCACGAGTGTTGAAACGCAGCGCATCCACCGTCGGGCCTGGAACGCTGACGATCTCCAGCTTGGAATCGCCTTCGATGACCGGGATCATGCCGATCGGGATGGTGGGCGGAATGACGAGATCGACGCGGCCGGCCTGCAATTCGGCAACCGCAGTCGCCGGCTCGGCGATGAAGCGGAATTCCAGTTCGGAGAGCTTTGGTGCGCCGCCCCAGTAATCCGGGTTGGCTTCAAGCTTGATGTTGGTCTTCGGCGCATAGGAGACGAATTTGAACGCGCCGGTGCCGACCGGGTTGAGGTTGAAATTATCCTCACCCTTTTCCTGAATGTATTTCGGCGGCACGATCATGCCGCCATAACCGGCAAGCTTGGTCAGAAGCACCGGATCGGGCGCCTTGAGCTTCATGTCGACGGTGTAGTCGTCAATGACGTCGACGCTTTCGATGGCGACATAGTTGGAGCGCTGCGGGCCCTTGGCACCCTGTTCGCCGAGAAGGCGCTCGAAGGTGAACTTGACGGCGGCGGCGTTGAAGGGCTCGCCATTATGGAACTTGACGTTCTGGCGCAGCTTGAAGCGGATGCGCTTGCCTTCATCAAGCTCTTCCCAGGATTCGGCAAGGCCGGGCACAAGTTTCAGGTCCGGACCGCGATAGGTCAGGCCATCGAAGATGTTGGTGGCGACAGCTGCCCATTGCACCAGGAAGGTGTCGATCGGATCCCAGCTGCCGGGGTCCTGCGGGCTGGAAATGGTCATCTTGCCAGCGGCGAAAGCCGGCGCTGCGGTGAAGGCCGTGCCGGCCAGCGCAAGCGCGACGAACGTTGCCGTCATCCCCTTTTTGATTTTTGTCATCTACCTGTTCCTCTTCAGATGGTTACGGTTTTGGTTATTGTTCAGGCACTCTTCGCGATGAAGTGGCCTGGATTGATTTCCTCATGGGCGAGAATGGCGGGCTCATCGCCGACGCGGCGCACGGGATTGGGAATTTCGCCCTCGATCATGGCGATGCGGCGCTCGATCAGGGGATCGGCAACCGGCACTGCGGAAAGCAGCCGGCGCGTATAATCATGCGTGGGCGTTTCGAAGACCTGCTGGCGGCTGCCCATTTCCATGATCTGGCCGAGATAAAGCACCGCGACGCGGTGGCTCATCTTTTCCACCACCGCCATGTCATGGCTGATGAACAGGTAAGCAAGACCACGTTCCGCTTGCAAATCCATGAACAGATTGATGATCTGCGCCTGGATGGAGACATCGAGCGCCGACAGCGCTTCGTCGGCGATAATGAGCTTAGGATCGGAGGCGAGCGCGCGGGCAATGCAGACACGCTGCCGCTGGCCGCCCGAAAACTCGTGCGGATACCGCGATGCATGTTCCGAACTCAGACCCACCCGTTCCAGCAGCTCATCCACCCGGCGGCGCACCGCCTTGGCATCGTTGATCAGGCTGTGGGTGTTGATTGGTTCGGCGATCGAGAAGCCTACCGTCTTGCGCGGATCGAGCGAGGCGAAGGGGTCCTGGAAGATATATTGCACTTCCTGCCGCATGCGGAAACGTTCCGCCGCCGACATCTCAGAATAGCTGCGGCCGTTGAAGGATATTTCGCCTGATACCGCCGATTGCAGCTGCTGGATTGTGCGGCCGATGGTGGATTTGCCCGAACCGGATTCACCGACCAGCGCCAGTGTCTCCCCGGCGTGGATGTCGAAGCTGACCTTCTGCACGGCGCTGCAACGGTGCGTCGCCTTGCCGAACAGGTTCTTGCGAATATCGAAGCGAACGAACAGGTCGCGAACCGAAAGCAGCGGCTTCTCATCGTATTTTGCGGTGTTCTGCACCCGTTCCTCGCCCACCACGACCGGCTGGCCATCCTGCAGGACGGTGAGCGGAAGGCGCTTGGGAAACTCTTCGCCGGTCATGCTGCCGAGGCGCGGAACGGCGGAAAGCAGCGCCCGCGTATAGGGATGCTGCGGATTGGCGAAGATGTCCTTGACCGGGCCTTCCTCAACCTTCCTGCCTTTCCACATCACGACGACGTCATCGGCCATTTCCGCCACCACGCCCATGTCATGGGTGATGAAGACCATGCCCATGCCGAGCTTCTTTTGCAGGTCGCGCATGATGTTGAGGATCTGCGCCTGAATGGTGACATCAAGTGCCGTCGTCGGTTCGTCGGCGATCAGCAGCTTCGGCCGACAGGCAAGCGCCATGGCAATCATCACGCGCTGGCGCATGCCGCCGGAAAGCTGATGCGGATAACGGTGCAGAAGCTCGGCCGCATCCGGCAATCGCACCATGTCGAGCAACTTTTTTGCCTCGGCCATGGCCGCCGCCTTGCCCATTTTCTCGTGCAGGACAAGCACTTCGCAGATCTGGTCACCGATGGTGAAGACCGGGTTCAGCGACGTCATCGGCTCCTGGAAGATCATGGCGATCTCCTTGCCGCGGATCGACCGCATTTCCTTCTGCGATGCCTTCAGCAGATCCTTGCCTTCGAACATGATGCGACCGGCGGGGTAAGTCGCGCCCATCATATCCGCAAGACGCATGGTCGAGAGCGACGTGACCGATTTGCCCGATCCGGATTCGCCGACGATCGCCACCGTCCTGCCGGCTTCCACGGCAAAGGAAATATCGTCCACGACGCGGCTGTCGCCGAACTCAACGCTCAGGTTTTCAACCGAGAGGAGGGCGTTGCGGTTTGCGGCAGTCATGTCAGCGTCTCCGGCTTGGCATGCGCGGCAATGCCGGCGCGGCCATCTGAAATAGTGAGGGGGCAAGGGCGTGGGGCAGGCGCGCGGGATGAAACGCTGTGCCGGAGGATGGGAGTGTCAAAAAGAAAGCGCATGGCGTTTCAGGCGCGATGTAGATTGGCTGCTGCCGGTCGATACGGAAATTGCGACCTGGTCGAAGTGCTACGGGCGACCTCACCGGTGCCGGTAAAATGCCTGTTGCCAGTCTCAGAATCGATGATGCGCATGAACTTGTATTCCCCACCCCTTGTTTTACAAAAAAGCTAACAAAACAGGACAATCATGTCCAGAGTGTTGAACAATTTTTGTATACTGCTCTACAAATACGCAAGTGCATTTATTTTGGGCGCGGGTGTGCCGAAGGGCCGGACCCCGATTAAGGGATGTTTTTAGTCTGTATTGAGGATGTATCGATTTCAGTGGTTGTGGGTGCCGCTGCCCGTGATACAGGCCGGACGAAGACCATTGAAAAAGGATACCGGGTATGACGAATAGAACGGGTGCGGTCAGGCTATCCGGCTTCCTGCGTTGTGCATCGGTGCGGGATGTCCAACTTGTAGAAAGCCACCTACCCGATCACATTCGCCTGACCAGAGCGGAGCCGGGCTGTATTTCTTTTGAGGTATCGCAGACCGAAGACCCCCTGATCTGGAGGGTGGAAGAGCTTTTTGTGGACCGCGCTGCTTTCGATTTTCATCAGCAGCGCACGCGCGCATCTAAGTGGTTTGTTGCCACCTCCGCCATTCCACGGGACTATGAGATAGTGACGCTGGCGTAAATAAAGACAGGGGCCGCAGCGGCATTCCTGCTGGCTGCGACCTGTTTGGATTTTTGAAGCACCAGTGGACTGGTGTCTGCGCCTATTCCTTCGGCATGCCGATCGGTGGCGCAAGACGCCGCTGCGCAGCGATGCGGAAGGGGGCGTTCATCGCGCCATATCCGCCGTAGGCACGGCGCCTTTCGACGATTTCGAAGAAGAACCCTTCGCCGAAGGTGCGGCTGTAGATCTGGAAATATTCGCCGTTGTCGTCCCTGTCGTAGAGGATGCTTGCTTCCCGGAGTGCGTCGGAGAATTCCGGTTCCAGCCCGAAGCGGGCCTCCAGATCGTCATAATAATTGCGCGAGATCGGCAGGGCGTGAAAGCCGCGCGCATGCAGAGCCTTGGCGGTGGCGAAGATATCGTCCGTGGCGAACGCGATGTGCTGGATGCTGGTGCCGAAACCTTCCGCCAGAAATTTGCCGGCGAAGGTCTTTCGGTTGTCGGCGCCGTTCATGGTCAGGCGGAAACGCGGGGAGGGCACGCTTTCTATGGCCTGGCTGCGCACCAGACCGCCGGGATCGACCACATCCACCATCGGCGTGCGGCGCGTTGAAAACAGCGATGTGTAAAACAGAAGCCAGGTCAGCATTTCATCGTAATGCGTTGTTTGCGCAAGATGGTCGATGCGGGTCAGTCCGGTATTGCCTGCCGGTGCCGTCGCATCTACCGGTGCGAATTCATTGTCCCAGATGGAGGCGAGCGCCGTGGACCCGTCGAGGAAATAGATGACGCCATTGCCCACGCCCTGAATGGCTGGAACCGCGACTTCGCCGGATTTGCGCGGTTCGGCGAATGTCGGCGCGCCCAGCGCTGCCGCACGCGCAAGCGCTGCCTGCGCATCATCGACCTTCAGGCCGAATGCATAGGCATTGGTGCCGTGGATGGAGTAGGATGCACCGGCGAAACTCTCACCGGTACCGCCGGTATTGATGACGATGCGAATGTCGCCCTGCGTATAGAGATCGACATCGCGATTGCGGTGCCTCGCGGTTTTATCAAAACCGAGTGTGGCGAGCAGCGCTTCCAGATTGGCCTTTTCCTCCGGCGCCGTTGTGAACTCGACAAACTCCACGCCTTCCGTCTGCACCCGCTCAGGCATGGCGGGCGCCTCGATGCGGATGTCGGGCTCCAGACGGCGCACCTGATCCATGAGGTTGATGAGCGAACGATGGCCGTCCTCAGCCAGCAGGCGCGCCGAGCCACCGCGGAACTGGTCGTTGAAGATTTCGAGCGACAGCGGGCCGCTATAACCGGTTGCCGCGACAGCGCGCATGAAATCCACCACCGGCAGATCGCCTTCGCCGGGCATGTTGCGGAAATGGCGGCTCCAGTACAACAGGTCCATGTCTATCAGCGGTGCGTCGGCCAATTGCACGATGAAGATCTTGTCGCCGGGAATGGAGCGGATGGAGTTGGGATCGATCTTGCGCGACAGCGTGTGGAAGCTGTCGAGGATGATACCGACATTGGGGTGATCGGCGCGGCGCACCACTTCCCACGCATCGCGATGATCGCTGATGTGCCGGCCCCAGGCCAGGGCCTCGTAACCCACGCGAACACCATGCCTGGCCGCAAGTTCGCCAAGCTCATGGAAATCGGCGGCGGCGCGGTCTATGCCACCCAGCGACACCGGCGAGACATTCGAGCAGATCAGCATCAGATCGGTCCCGAGTTCGCCCATGATGTCGAATTTACGCCCTGCGCGCTCGAAGGCGCGGGCGCGGTGCGGTTCCGGCATGCCTTCGAAATCGCGGAACGGCTGGAAAAGCGTGATATCCAGCCCATGATCCGCCGCAAGGGCCTTCACCTCGCGCGGCGAGGCGTCGTAGGTCAGGAAATCGTTCTCGAAAATCTCCACACCCGTGAAGCCGGCCTTGGCAATGGCCGCCAGTTTCTCCGGGAATTCGCCGCTGATGGAGACGGTGGCGATGGAAGTACGCATTGGCACGCCCTGTTTGCCTGTGTCATAGCTCGCCATATTGCGTTCCTTTTCAGCGTTATGTACTAATTGGTTAATAATAGGGGTGCGGCGGCAAGCCGTATACCCTGCTGATGGATGGATCATGACAAAAAGCGCAACTTCGAACGGCACCAGCGAAACCCGGCAGGCGAAGCGCGATCCGGAAGGCGTGCGCCGAGACATTCTTTCCGTTGCGATGGAGGAGTTTTCGCAAAACGGCCTGTCGGGGGCGCGCATCGACGAGATCGCCGCCCGCACGCGCACGTCCAAGCGGATGATCTATTATTATTTTACCGACAAGGAAGGGCTTTACCAGCGCGTTCTTGAAGAAGCCTATGCCAAGGTGCGTGGCGGCGAGAGCGATCTGGAGCTGGATGGTCTGGAGCCGGTTGCGGCGCTCGAAAAGCTCTGTCGGTTCACCTTCGATCACCATCGCCGCAACCCGGCTTTCATCCGCATGGTGATGATCGAGAACATTCATCACGGCCGGCACATGCAATCGTCCGGAACGATCCGCCAGCTCAACCGGCCGGCCATCGATGCCCTGGAAAGCGTGCTGCTGCGCGGCCAGAAGAGCGGCATTTTCCGCAACGGCATCAACGCGCTGGAACTGCACTGGCAGATCAGCGCGCTGTCCTTTTTCAACGTCTCGAACGTCGCAACCTTCTCTTTCATCTTCGGCGACGGGCTGTTTACCGAGAAGGGTCAGCAAACATTGTCGCATCACGTCAGCGACATGGTGTTGCGATATGTGCTGAGCCCGGACCATATCACGAAGATCGGGAAAGACGGCCGATGAGGTGGCTGAGCGCCACCCCGTAACCTTCGATGCCGAGACCGGCGATCACGCCTTCGGCGCGCGTCGAGATATAGGAATGGTGGCGGAAGATCTCCCGTTTGTGGATGTTGGAAATGTGAACCTCGATCACTGGTGCCTCGAAGGTGTTGAGTGCATCGAGGATCGCCACCGAGGTATGGGTAAAGGCACCGGGATTGATGACGATGCCTGCCGATGTGCCGCGCGCCGCATGGATCCAGTCGATCAGCTCGTATTCCCGGTTGCTCTGGGCAAAGAATATCTCGTGGCCCGCCGCCTCGGCAATCGCGCGGCAATTGGCCTCCACATCGGCCATCGTTTCGTAGCCGTAGATTTCCGGCTGGCGTTGGCCGAGCAGGTTGAGGTTCGGTCCGTTAAGTATGGTGAAAAGGCTCACGCCACACCCTCTTTCGTGCAAATTTCGGTAAAATGTGCCGTCATGCGCTCGGCATCAGGTTCACGGCCGCAGAACAGCCGAAACGCGCCAACAGCCTGAAACACCGTCATGCCGCCGCCGGGCAGGGTGCGACAGCCTTTTTGGGCCGCCGTCGCAAGAAGCTCGGTCACCAGCGGCATATAAACGATATCGGCCACCCAGTGCCGTTGTTCAAGGAGGTCGGCCTTGACCGGCATGCCGGGATGGGCGGGCATGCCCATCGGTGTGGCGTGGATCAACCCATCCGCGAAGGGCAGGGAATCTGCCGGGTCTTTCACGGCA